>JAVHOH010000001.1:0-5334 GCA_036169935.1 Minisyncoccota bacterium
AAATTCAAGATGTCATCAAAGGAGCAGATATGATTTTCATTGCTTGCGGAATGGGTGGTGGGACTGGTACAGGTGCGGCACCAATCGTCGCTCGCGCAGCTAGAGAACAAGGAATCCTTACTGTCGCTGTCACCACCAAACCTTTTTTCTTTGAAGGCAATCACCGAATGAAAATAGCAGAAAAAGGGATTGAAGAATTAGCTAAAGAAGTAGACGCTATAATTATTATTCCAAACGATAAATTACTTCAATTGGCTGAACAAAACACTAACTTTAAGGATGCTTTTGTTAGATGCGACGATGTATTACGTCAAGCAGTAGAAGGGATTTCTGACCTTATCACTACCCCCGGCATTATAAATGTAGACTTTGCAGACATTAAAGCCATCATGGCAAATGCTGGCTCTGCTCTTATGGGTATCGGAACTGCCTCTGGTGAAAAACGATCCGAAAAAGCAGCTCTATCTGCTATAAATTCACCTTTGCTCGAAATTTCTATACACGGTGCCAAAGGAGTACTCTTCGCTATCTCTGGTGGAGATGATCTAACAATTAATGAAATCCAAGAAGCAGCAAAAATAATTACTGAATCAATCGACAAAGATGCAAAGGTAATCTTTGGAACAATTCGTGATGAAAAATTAAAAAAAGGAGAAATAAAAGTTACTGTTATTGCGACGTCCTTCCCTGCTGATCTGCCTCGTAAAAATCTTTTTAGTGAAACAAATGGTGGACAACTAATAAAAAATGAAAATCCAACTATAATAAAAAAAGAAATACACAATAGCATCCAAAACAATATGCAAAGTAGTAATATAAATAATAATGATTTTTTTAAGAAAATAGATAATAAAAAAGAAGTTAAAGAAGAAATTATAGAAGATGATGGCGACGACTGGAGCGCCATTCCAGCCTTTTTGAGACGCAATAAAAAATAGAAAGTGGAGCTCTCTTGACGGTTAGTGTATAATGTAAAAATGACGACATACGATTTAATAATTATCGGCGGTGGACCAGCTGGCACTGCAGCAGCTGTTTATGCTGCTCGCAAAAGATTAAAAACGCTTTTCATTACCTCAGAATGGGGTGGGCAGAGTGTTGTATCCGAACAGATTTATAATTGGATTGGAACTCCTGCGATTTCCGGCAATAATTTAGCTACAAATTTTAAAAAACATGTATTAGAAAATGTGGGAGAAAGTTTGGAAGTAAAAGAAGGAGAAAAAGTTAACAGTATAATAAAAAATGGAAAAACTTTTTCAATAAAAACAGAATCTGGACAAGAATTTAATTCTAAAACAATTTTAATAACAAGCGGAAGTGGGCGCAGAAAAATTACAGCTAAAAATGCAGACAAATTAGAACACAAAGGCCTCACCTATTGTGCTACTTGTGATGGTCCCCTTTTTGAAGGAATGGATGTCGCTGTCATCGGTGGAGGCAATGCTGCCTTTGAAAGTGCCGCGCAACTTGTCGCATATTGCAAATCTGTAACTTTATTACATCGAAGTGAAAGTTTCCGCGCTGACGAAATTACAGTTGAAAAAGTTTTAAAAAATCCAAAAATAAAAGCCATTAAAAATGTGGACATTTTAGAAATACAGGGTGAAAAATTTGTAGAAGGGTTAATTTATAAGGATAAAATTACGAGAAAAGAAAAAGAATTAAAAGTAACCGGAATTTTCGTAGAAATCGGGCAAATTCCAAACACTGATTTTGTAAAAGGCTTGTTGCCACTAGACGAAATAGGTCGGATAAAAATAGATGCTTGGAGTCAAAAAACTGAAGTTCCAGGAATCTGGGCGGCCGGCGACTGTACCAATGTTCTCTATCACCAAAATAATATAGCGGCTGGCGATGCAGTCCGAGCTCTGGAAGATATTTATTTGGCAATACATACTAAATAATAAATAAATACGTAGACAAAAAATACATATACAATATTCTTATATTATAAATCAAGTAAATTACAAATCAAGCTCTAAAACTTCAAAAATTCAATTAATTTATATACCACAAAAGCTGGCCAAACAAAAGCCTTTAGAACACCAAAAGCTCCAATCAGAAATGTGTCAGTATGCTGTATGTAATAAATTATCGCGCCAATAACACCTAGAGCATAAATAGCTCCGCCAGATGCATCACCCCTATTCATTTTTCTCCACTTTTTATTGCAAACTATTTTTGTTTCTTGTTCCATAATGCTTGTATTTTAGCAAATAAATTAAAGTCAATCAATGCCTGTTTTTTAAAATCCCATAAGAAGGCGGAGGGTACAGGACTTGAACCTGTAAGGGATTTCTCCCGCTGGTTTTCGAAACCAGTGCCATACCATTAGGCGAACCCTCCGTGTTGTTTAATCTACCACTTTTTGCGATTTTTTCAAAAAATGTTATGATGTTTAGTGTTTTCGGCTCTATCGTCTAATAGTTAGGACACGAGCTTTTCAAGCTCGGAATCTGGGTGCGATTCCCAGTAGAGTCACAGAATAAAAAAACTACTTTAAATGAAAAACCGCCCGGGAGCGATTTCTCGCACCGCTGGGCGGTGATATGTCTTCTTCTAGACGGAGTAGGCTTCGACCCTCCTTGAAATCGGAAGACCCTGGACGGTCTTGAGGTCGTCGTGGCTGAAGTTCCCTGCAACAACGACAACCGCACCACTCTTCTTCTGGCACCCAGAGACCTTGCCTCCAAGCACCTCCCGTACGGCCTTCTCGACGCCATAGTAATTCACTTCTTTTCCATAAAAAATCTTGAGTCTATTCTTCATAGTTCCCTCCAAATACTTTTTATCACGCTAAAATATTAAAGTCAAGCATTTTGATAAATAATTCTTAATTGGGTATAATTTTAATCAAATGAACAAAAATTAGAAACTACAAAATTTGCATAAAAAATTGATTGAAGAATGCACATGCAAACTTAAAAAGACGGCCACGCAGGCAGTGCCAGGCAAAGGTAGCGTGAAAGCGGAGATTGTTTTTATCGGTGAGGCATCGGGAAAAAAGAAGATGAATTAAACGAACCCTTCGTCGGAGCCGCGGGAAAATTTTTAAATAAAATGCTTGGAGAAATAAAATTACAAAAAGAAGATATTTACATCACCAACATTGTAAAATATCGTCCGCCGAACAATCGCGATCCCCTACCTGAAGAAAATTCCGAAGGTTTTGAAAGAAATTGCTAAACGCAAAATTTAATTATACTATATAGTCCTTATGCAAAATAAAGTAAGAATTGTAATTTTGGCTGCAGGTAAAGGAACCAGAATGGAAAGCTCGTTCCCAAAAGTTTTAGCACAGCTAAAAGGTCAACACATGATCAAACATCTTCTGGCTTCAGTAGAAAAATCGGAGATAGATCCAAAACCAATAATCGTGGTCGGATATGAAAAAGATTTAGTCATAAAAGAACTTGGCGATAAATATGAGTATGTAGTTCAAGAAGAACAATTGGGCACAGGTCATGCAGTTTATGTCACCCAAAATGCCTGTAAAGATGCTGAGCACATAATTGTCATTTCTGGAGATCAACCCTTTATTAAAACAGAGACTATAAAAAATCTACTGGCAAAACATTTATCTTCTGACGCAAAAATAACTATAACCACTACAGTGGTTCCAGATTTTAAGGACTGGCGAAAACCACTCCTAAGATTTGGAAGGATTTTACGAAAAGATAAAAAAATAATAGATCGAGAGTATAAAGACGCAAATGAAGAAGAAAGAACGGTAAAAGAATTGAATGTGTCTTGTTATGCTTTTAACGCAAAATGGGTATGGAAAAACTTTGCAAAAATAGATAAAAATAAAAATGTTCAAAAAGAATATTATTTAACAGATTTATGGCAAATTGCAGGAGAAAATAATGACAGAGTGGAATCTATAACCATAGAACCCCTTGAAGCCCTGGGGGTTAACTCTAGAGAAGAGCTCAAAATTTTAGAAAACATTATTTCATGAAGAATTCATAGTCATTTTATATTATAAAGAGTATAATAGAATTATTAACAACTTAAAGAATAAAAAATATGCAAAACTCATATCAAAACGCAATGGCCCAGTTAGAAAAAGTCACAAAAATTAAAAGTTTTAGTGACGATTTTATCGCCCGTCTCCGAGAGCCAAATCGAGATATTAGAATATCTATCCCAATCAAAATGGACAATGGCTCTCAAAAAATCTTTGAAGGTTATAGGGTGGAATACAATAACGCTTTAGGGCCTTACAAAGGCGGAATCAGATATCATGCCAATACCGAAATAAATGAAGTCAAGGCTCTTGCTTTTTGGATGACGATAAAGTGCGCCGTAGCCAATATCCCGATGGGCGGAGGCAAGGGTGGCATAACAGTTGATCCAAAAAGCTTATCCAAAGATGAACTGGAAAGACTTTCTCGCGGATGGGTGCAAAGACTCTCTGACATATTGGGTCCTCACAAGGACGTTCCCGCTCCAGACCTAAACACTACTCCAGAAATAATGGCTTGGATGGCAGACGAATTTGAAAAAATTACCGGAGATAAAACCAAGGCGACATTTACAGGCAAGCCAATCAAAAATGGAGGGTCGCAGGGCCGAGGAGCAGCTACAGGCCTAGGCGGATTTTATGTTTTTGATTCATTACGTAAACAAATTGGGCTAAAAGAAAAATGCAAGGTGGTTGTTCAAGGCTTCGGCAATGTAGGCAGTAACGCCGCCAAAATATTTTCTGAAAATGGATATAGAGTGATAGCCGTTTCCGATTCCAAGAACGCGATATTTAATGAAAATGGGTTGGATTTAAAAAAAGTCGAGGCTCATAAAAAAAGCACTGGCAGTTTAAAAGATTTTTCCAAAATAGACCCCCAGACAAAAAATATCACAAATGAAGAGTTGCTAGAGCTCCCCTGCGACCTTTTAGTGCCTGCTGCTTTTGAAAATGTCATAACCAGTGCTAATGCCGATAAAATAAAAGCTAAGGCTATTTTAGAGCTTGCCAATGGCCCCATTACTCCAGAAGCTGATGAAATTTTATTCAAAAAAAATATACCGGTGATACCAGATGTTTTGGCTAATTCCGGCGGAGTGACAGTTTCCTATTTTGAATGGGATCAAAATCTAAAAAATGAATCTTGGACTGAAAAAAAAGTTAATGAAAAACTCTTGCCTATGATGAATGATGCTACCCAAAAAATATTTCAAAAAGCTAAAGAAAATAAAACCTATCTCCGTATGGGCGCTTTTATACTCGCGCTTGAAAGAATACAGGAAAAGATGCTATAAACAAGTGGGCGCGGTTAGCTCAGTGGTAGAGCGACTTTTTGACGTAAAGTAGGCCGGGGGTTCAATCCC
>JAVHOH010000002.1:0-22437 GCA_036169935.1 Minisyncoccota bacterium
ATAGAACGGCTCACTCCTAACGAGCTGATCCAGGTTCGACTCCCGGCGAGGGCACATTATTTTATACCCAATAATTGCGAAATTTTAAGCTGATCAAAGCCAACAGTAAGCTCGTCCCCTATTACGATTACTGGCACGCCCATTTGTCCGCTTTTTTCTACCATTTCTTTCCTTTTTTCAAGATCGCTGGCGACATTGTACTCTGTAAATACAACACCGTTCGCTATAAAAAAATCTTTCGCCATATGGCAAAAGTGGCAGGTCGGGGTCGAATAAATTGTTACATTTTTCATAATCTAAATTCTTTTATATTATCTTCTAATCTTTTAATTATAGCATGCTTGTCAAGTTAATTATCATCTAGTGTTGTTAAACACTCGGTGTTCAACAATCGCAATTTATAGTGTATAATATAGTAATGAGAAATATAAAAATTGCGCCTGGAGAGTATTATCATATTTTTAATCGTGGAGTAAATAAACAATTAATTTTTCATGAAACGACCGATTGGGCTAGGTTCCTTTTTCTTATTTTACATTTTCAATCCCCTGTTATCTTTCAAAACATCGGCCGTCCAACAAAAGAATTTGTTAAACACTCGGTGTTCAATATTAATAGTGATGAAATAATAAAAAAGCGTTACGTAGAACTCACTGCTTTTTGTCTTATGCCAAACCATTTTCATCTGATCGTAAAAGAAGTTAAGGAAGGTGGAATCTCTCAATATATGCAGAGAGTTTTAAATAGCTATACTAAATATTTTAACACAAAGTATAAAAAGTCTGGGCATCTTTTTCAGGGACCATATAAAGCAGTGCATGTGGGAAACAACGAGCAATTGCTCTATCTTTCAGCCTATATTCATCGAAATCCTAGGGAATTTACTAATTGGTCCGGCAAGGAAGATAAATACCAATGGTCAAGTTATCAAGACTTAGTAAAACAAAATAGATTCGAAAAATTAATCAATTCAGATATAATAACTGACCAATTTAAAAACAAAAATGATTATAATAATTTCGTAAAGACAAGTGGCGCAAAAATATTAAAACAAGATTTAGATTTACTAGAATAACCTTATTTGTTAAACACCGAGTGTTCAACATTCTTGTTTTTGTGATGAGAAAAAGTTATATTTTAAACATGCGGTCGTAGTTTAGTGGTAGAACTGGTGCTTCCCAAGCATCGGACGCGAGTTCGATTCTCGCCGGCCGCACATAAAATTTAATTGACTTTGCTATGAAAATAGGCTAATTTTTAGATGAAAAGGAGGGCACAACAATGTCGTTCTTTACAAAACCCAAAGAGCATTATCGAGAACACGCCAAGAGGGGGTGCGAAGGATGTGAAGGTACTGGAATCATCCAGTACTACGTCGACCAAGACTGGACAGTATGTGCTCCCTGCTCCGTGTGTTTTCCGGAAGACCGAGGAGCAAAAAAAGCTGTGGAGTGGTGGAACAAAGGTGAAGAGACCACTCGACTCCTCCACTCGTCGCTGTGAACCATCGCCCCACTTTTATCGTTCAAACCGAACTAGTGGGGTAATATTTTTTTTATATAATCTAATAAAAACTCTTTTAACCGATTTTCTCATTCAGCGCCATAATTATCTTAATAACCGTGTCAGGATTGAGCGACATGCTTTCTATACCTTCATTGACGAGGAATTGCGCGAATTCGGGATAATCGGACGGCGCTTGTCCACAAATACCGATATATTTCCCTTTTTCTTTGCATTTATGAATAATTTCTGCTACGAGCTTTTTTACTGCGGGATTGTTTTCATTTGCAATATGAGTAACTATTCCAGAATCTCGATCTAATCCCAAAGTAAGCTGAGTCAAATCATTGGATCCGATAGACATACCATCAAAAATTTCAAGAAATTCATCGGCAAGTAAAATATTTGAGGGAATTTCACACATTACATAAACTTTTAAGCTTTCGTCTTTGGCACGATCTAAGCCAAATTCTTTCATCACTTCTATCACCTGCTTCCCTTCTTCTGGAGTGCGACAAAACGGAATCATTGTTAGACACCGAGTGTTTAACAATTTGCGGGATTGGTCTAGTGGTAGAACGAATCCTTCCCAAGGATTAAACGCGAGTTCGATTCTCGCATCCCGCACAAAACAGTCTTTTTATACAACAAATAGATTATATTTCTTAAAAAATATTTCACTCTGCTTTTTATATTCTTTATAATAACCTGGCATCAATTGAGATAATTCTCTCAAAAAATCGTGGCCAAAAGTATCATTAAATAATTCTTCTATTTCTTGGTTATTGAAAGACTCGCCACTAAAATAAGCTCGAATTAAAGATTGCCATACAGTTTGTTTTGATACACCACTTTTAGATGCAATCCTGTCCACAATAGCATCTACAATAAAAACTTCACGTGAATAAGGTAATTGCGGATTATTGCTATCTATGGATTGCACAAGCACTGCTGCACTATCTCCAGAATTTCCATTTGCTTTAAGATATTCCAGTAAAATTTCTCGGGATAACTTTTCTGTTATACCCTCATTGAGTGCCAAAAAACCAGTATATTTCCGATCCATTTCACCATTTTTAATAAAATCTCTAAAATCCGATGGAAAACTTTCTAATTCTTCTGGAAGATAAGCAAAACTAGAGCATACACCAGATTGTTCTGCTACTGTTTCTTTAGAACTATGTACTTCACTATTTTTTATCTTTCTCTTTAAAAAAAGTAAAATTTGACGACTAACAGCATGACCTTCTTCATGAATAAGAGTATGCAGCATTTCAAACCTAATACTACCATAGGTCTCAATTGAAAATTTCATTATCAAATCTAGCAATGATTGTATTGATAAATTTTTAGGATTATTTGTTTCAAATGAATATCTATATTGAAGTGAAGAGATATCTGGATTTGCAGGATTAGGTACGCGTATTAAATTTTCTCTTGGAAAATATCTTCCATTATTTCCTATACCTCCTTCGATAATTCTTTCCCTTCCAAGAAAATTTAGAGAATCTGAAGATATACCACAGTGAGTAGCAATTCTCAAATATAATTCACGCAAAAGAGAAAAATCAACAGAATCTAAAAATTCTTTAAATTCTGGAGTTTGTATTTGTTCTTTGATAATTTTTTGAGCCTCTTCTTCAAGTAAATCTGGAATATCAGCCTCGTCTGGTTTGTGTATTATCTCTCTTGAATTTACTAATCTTTCTCCCATAAAATTATTTAAATTTTTTCTCCCCTAACGCCATAATAATCTTTATCACCGTATCGGGATTGAGCGACATGCTTTCTATACCTTCATTGACGAGGAATTGCGCGAATTCGGGATAATCGGACGGCGCTTGTCCACAAATACCGATATATTTCCCTTTTTCTTTGCATTTATGAATAATTTCTGCTACGAGCTTTTTTACTGCGGGATTGTTTTCATTTGCAATATGAGTAACTATTCCAGAATCTCGATCTAATCCCAAAGTAAGCTGAGTCAAATCATTGGATCCGATAGACATACCATCAAAAATTTCAAGAAATTCATCGGCAAGTAAAATATTTGAGGGAATTTCACACATTACATAAACTTTTAAGCTTTCGTCTTTGGCACGATCTAAGCCAAATTCTTTCATCACTTCTATCACCTGCTTCCCTTCTTCTGGAGTGCGACAAAACGGAATCATTGGAATGACATTGGTGAGACCCATATCCTCGCGCACTATTTTCATCGCTTTGCATTCAAGACCAAAAGCTGTTTTAAATTTAGGATCATAATATCGGGAAGCTCCACGCCAACCCAACATCGGATTCTCTTCGTATGGTTCATAAATATCTCCACCTATGAGTGTGCAATATTCATTAGTCTTAAAATCAGAAAAACGAATAATAACTTTATTTGGATAAAAAGTAGCACCAATTTTTGCAATTCCTAAAGCAAGTTTCTCTACATAATAATCTGTTTTATTTTTATAAAGAGGTGTCAAAGTTTCTACTGCTTTAAGTGCTTTATTTATAGCTGGAGTTTTCTTTCCTTTCTTTAAACTTTCATAATTAATCAAAACATTCGGATGCACTCGAATATGTGAAGCAATAATGAATTCCAACCTTCCCAAACCAACACCGTCCACGGGAAGATGACAACTTTTAAAAGCTTCGTCTGGAGAACCAATATTTACCATTATTTTTGTATCTACTTTGGGTATTTTATCTAAACGATGCTCTATAATCTCAAACGGTATAATTCCTTCATATACATTACCAATTTGACCTCCTGAAGAGTCTACAGTCACTTCCTTACCGTTTTTTAAAACTTTAGTAGCATTATTGGATCCCACAATACAAGGAATACCAAGCTCCCGAGACACGATAGCCGCGTGCGAAGTACGCCCACCTTTATCCGTAACAATAGCACTCGCTATTTTCATTATCGGCTCCCAATCCGGATCTGTAATCTCAGTTACTAACACCTCTCCTTTTTTAAAAGAATTAATATCTTTAGCACTATGTAATACCCTAACCTTCCCTGCACCTATTTTTGCTCCGACAGCGATACCACTTACCAATATTTTACTTGTCTTTTTTAATTTATATTCTTTTAATACATTTTTATCTTCCATGGAGGCAACAGTCTCAGGACGAGCTTGTACGATAAATAGTTCACCAGTCTTTCCATCTTTTGCCCATTCAATATCCATGGGTTGATAATGACCATCTTTTTTAGAAAAATATTTTTCAATCTCATAACACCATTTAGCAAGTTTTACAACTTCCACATCTGTAAGACAATATTTTTGTTGATCTATTAAAGAAACTTTTTCCTTTTTTGTACCATCTTTTGCATAAATAAGTTTTATATTTTTCTTGCCGATATTTTTTGTAATAATTGGATTCTTTACCCCACTTTCCAAAGTCGGTTTGAAAATAATAAATTCATCCGGAATAACTTCACCTTGCACAATAAATTCTCCAAGACCATAAATACCATTTATCAAAATAACTTTATCAAAACCTGTTTCTGTGTCGATAGTAAAAGCTACTCCGGAAGAAGACAAATCTGAACGCACCATGCATTGAATACCGACAGAAAGAGCTACATCAAAATGTGAGAATCCTTTATCAGCACGATAAGAAATAGCACGATCAGTAAAGAGTGAAGCAATACATTTCTTGGTGGCAACAAGCACGTTTTCAATCCCATGAATATTTAAAAAGGTTTCTTGCTGTCCAGCAAAAGAAGCCCCTGGCAAATCTTCCGCAGTCGCAGAAGAACGAACAGCTACATCTCTATTTTTCCCATAAGTTTTTTCTAATTCTTCATAGGCTTTTGCAACTACTTCATTCAAATCTTCTGGTAAATTAGCTTTCAAAATAGCTTCGCGGACTTTTTTACCACGAATTTGAAGATTCTTAATATCTTTAGTATTTAAATCAGCTAGAATTTTCTTTATTTCCTCACCTAATCCTGTTTCTTTAAAAAAATGTCTGTAAGCATCGGCAGTCAAAGCAAAACCGTTTGGTACATTCACTCCTAATTGCACAAGATGAGAATACATCTCTCCCAGAGCAGCATTTTTACCTCCGACGCTTCCGACATTATCAATTCCTACTTCACTGAACCACTTCACAAAATTTCCTGCTCTTTTTTCTGGCATAATTAATTCTTTTTAACTTAATAATAATTTGCTAATTTGTATTAACCTTTGATACTTTACCATTCTTTCAGCTTTTTGTGGAGAACCTGTCTTCAATCCAAAACAACCAAACGCATATGCCAAGTCGGCGATAAAATCATCCTCCGTTTCCCCGCTTCGGTGGCTTACAATGAGTTCTATGTCATTTTCGCGAGCAAGCTTCATCGTTTCTAAAGTCTCAGAAAGAGTTCCGATTTGGTTTGGCTTGATAATCATTCCATTTATGCTTCCTCTCTTTGTTGCTTCTTGTAAAAGATTTTTATTGGTAACAGTCAAATCGTCTCCGACGACTATCGTTTCATTATTTTCTTTTAATTTTTTAAAGCTTTCAAAATCTTCTTCATAAAAAGGATCCTCTATTGAAAACAAATTAAATTCTTTAATTAAAGAATTATAAATATCTAAAAGCTCTTCTTTCCCGATATTTTTTCCATCAATTTTGTATATTCCATTCTCGTAAAAAGAAGAAGCAGCTACATCTAAAGCCAACAAAACTTTTCCCTCTAAATCATTTTGTTTTATAGCAGCTCGAAGATAAAAAAGTGGTTGTTTTATATCACTTATTTTCGGAGCAAAACCACCCTCATCACCAAGTAATACAGATTCTTCTCCTAAATCTTTTAAAATTAATTCTTTAAGAGTATTTTGTATTGTTATTCCTATTTCTACAGCCTCTTCGATATCTTCTGTGTTTGGAACAATATGATATTCCTGAAAAGCTAAGTCATTTTTTGCATGTTTTCCTCCATTTATTAAATTCATATATAAATATGGAGTTCTCCTAGATGATGGTTTTATCTCTGCCAAAGTTCTCAAGTATTCAAACACTTCTACTCCAGAAACCTTTGCCGCTACTTTCACACAAGCAATACTTACACCGATCATAGAATTACCTCCAAGATTATCTTTATTATCTGTGCCATCCAGCTCGATCATGATTCTATCTATTTCTTTTTGATTTAAAACATCTTGACCAAATAAAGCCGGAGCAATAATGTTATTCACTTTATCTATAGCATTATTTACACCCTTCCCGTCCAGATCTCGTAATTCATGTGCTTCGTGAACGCCAGTAGAAGCCCCAGAAGGCACTGCAAATGCTTCGCATACGCTACCGACACAAACACTCACTTTTATAGTAGAATTCCCCCTAGAGTCCTTTATTTCTTCAGCGGTGATTTTAGTAATTTTATTTTGCATATTTTTATTTCTTGGTTAAAAGAATCATAAGGTCAGAAACATTTGCTCCTGTGGGACCCGTAATAATCATATCCTTTGTTTTTTTAAAAAGAGTATAAGAGTCAAAACGGTCTAAATAATCATCAACGTCTAAACCTAATTTTTCTATCTCTTTTAAAGTATTTTTATCCACAACAACACCTGCTACGTCACTATTGTCCAAGCCGTCAGAAGCAATAGATACGAAAACAGAGTTTTCTCTGTCTTTTCTATTTATCATCTCATCTTTTACCACTTCTAACCCCATATGCAAATTTCTACCACCCCTTCCTTCTTTTTTCATAATCACAATCTTGGGTTCCCCAGCAGCCAGAACGACAGTGCCCTCTTTTTTAGCGGAAAATATTTTTCTTGTAGCTTTTTCATCTTCGTCGTATAAATTAGTCGAAACAATATTTGTATTAAAATTTAATTCTTTCGCCTTTTTTGCCATAGCTTCCACTGCAGTCTTGTTCGAAACTAAAACAAAATTATAAACTTTCTCAAAATATTTATCTTCTTTAGTCGTTTCTGTCAACTTAAACTCTCCAAGATTATTTTCAGTAATAATTTTTTGGGCATCATCAATAGTAGTTTCATCTTTATAGGTTGGACCCGAGGCAACATTTTCAAAATCATCTCCCGGAATATCTGAAAAAATAAGCCCAATAATTGTCGCTGGATAAGCTAATTTTGCTAATCCACCTCCTTTTAATAAAGACAAATGTTTCCTGACTGTATTGATCTCCTTTATTGTTTTACCAGATTTAAGAAATGCGTCATAAAGTTTCGTCCCCTCTACGCATTCGCTCTCAGGGTAACAAAGAAGAGCTGATCCTCCACCCGAAATAAGAACGATAATCAAATCATCAGCGCTGGAATCTTTAATTATTTCATTTATTTTTTCTCCAGCAGAAATATTTATTTCACTTGGCCTAGGATGAGTTCCTCCAAAAGATTCAATATATTTTGTATCTACTTTACAAAGCCCGATAACTGCACCTTCTTTAATCTTAGATCCTAAAATCTCTTCTAGCACCAATGCTCCATCGCAAGAAGACTTGCCAAAACCAACAACTTTTATTTTTTTGAATTTATTTAAATCAAAATTTTCCCCATTTATTGATAGAATGTCATTTTCAAGTTTTATTTTATTTTTTATTACTTCTTCTGTATTTATAGCATCCAAACCAGCCTCTACTATTTTTAGCGCATTTTTCCTATTAGGAGTCGTAGCCAACTCGTCAAAATTTTTAATCCACCTTGCATTCATTTTATTTAATCAAATTTATTGGCTTATCATCAACAAATCCTTGAATATTTCCAATAGTTGTTTTTATGATTTCTCCTTCAGCTTCTTTGGAATAAAAGGCAATATGTGGAGTGACAATTACCTGCGACATATCTATTAGAATCTGGTCTTCAACTATTATTTTATGGTCTATCCGTTCAGAACTATCAGAATTGATAATTTCTTTTTCTATTTTTAAATCTCTTTCCCCTTCCAAAACATCCAGGCCGGCTCCAGTAATAATTTTCTCATTTATTCCCCAAATCAAAGCCTCGGTATCAATCAAGGCTCCCCGCGCTGTATTTATGACAAATATTCCTTTTTTCATTTTGGAAATATTTTCTTTATTGATTAGATGATAATTTTCTTTAGTGTAAGGAGTATGAATTGTGACAATATCAGACTCTCCTAAAACTTCCACCAAACTTTTATATACAAAATTATTTTCTTTGGCAAAAACTAAGTCTGGAAATATATCATAAGCAATAATATTCATTCCAAATCCTTTGGCAATTTTTATTACGTTTTTCCCGATTTTTCCCGTTCCGATAACTCCGAGGTTTTTACCTTGCAAATCAAAACCCTGCAAAGAAGAATAAAAATTAAAATCCATCGAACCTCGCAGATGATTATTCGCGTTTATAACATTTCGTGAAAGATTTAGAATTAAAGAAAAAGTAAATTCTGCCACAGTATGAGAACCGTAGCATGGCACATTAGAAACTTTTATCCCTTTAGTATTACAATATTCAAGATCAATGTGTTCAAACCCCGTTGAACGGGTAGTAATAAATTTTAAATTAGGTAATAAATCAATAATTTTTTTACTGACTACGGAATTGATAAAAACAGAGATAACTTCAGCCTCTTTTGCTTTATCAATATTATTCTCATTTATTTTTTCCTCAAAAAATAAAACCTCAACATTATCAAAAGCCTGTGAAAAGAAAGACTGTTCTGCCTTTGGTATCTCAAAAAATGCTATTTTCATAACCCTATTATAGCATACAATCTATTTAAACCAACTTGTTAAAAATGACCAAAAATCTGAAGAAAAATTATTTTTGGGAGCGACTGGCGGGTTTTTATCTTCTATTACCACAGTTACACCTTCTCCTTCTTTCGCCCACCCATAATTTTCTCGAATAAATTTTTCTTTACCTTGATCTGTTTTTAAATCATTTATTTCAGACAAATAAGTTTCTTTTTGTTGTTTTAACGCGGCAACTTTGTCTTCAACTATTTTTTTATTTTTTTCCGTCTCCTGCATTTTATTCCAAAAACCTAAAACACTCCAAGCAAAAAATAATATTAAAATACCAAAAAATATTAAAACGGGTTTTGATTGCATTATATTTCTCCACCCTCTTTTTTGTTGAAAATTTCTCATAATATAAAAATATGCTATAATGTAATTATATGCTTTTTAATAAAAAACATCAAAAGAAAATTCAAGTTATTTGGGCAGTGGTGAGTGTTCTCATCATTGTCAGTATGATCTTGTTGTATTCTCCAATATTTAGACAATAGTATTTATTTGTCTCCAGCCCGCATCATCTTCAAAAATACATTTTGAGGAATGTTTACCTTTCCTCTTTCTTTCATTTTTTTCTTTCCTTTTTTCTGTTTCTCGCGAAGCTTCATTTTACGAGTAATGTCGCCTCCATACATATGTTGGGTGACATCTTTTTTCATACCAGAAAGCGTCCGGGAAGAAATTATCCGCCCAAGAGCCCTGCCTTGAATTTTCAAAGTAAACATCTGCCGAGGCAGTATTTCTGCTAGTTTTTTTACTATTTCCTCTGCCTCCTCTTCGGCTCTATTTTTTGAAACAACCCTAGAAAAAGCAGGGACTACTTCATCCGCCACTAAAAGATCTAGTCTGGTAACATTTGCCTCGCGCAATTCTCCTATTTTATAAGAGACAGAACCATAGCCAGATGTTGTGCTTTTTAATTCATCAAAAAAATTACGCATAAGTTCACGCAAGGGCATCTTAACTGAAATAGATGAACGGTTATCTCCGAAATTATCCGTCTCCCCTATTTCACCTTCATGGTCAAATAAAAGTTGCATAATATTGCCAATATATTCTACCGGAGTAATTATTTTTAAATTAACCCAAGGTTCAAAAACTTTTTCGATATTTCCATCATCCGGGAAAAAATAAGGAGAATAAACCCGCACACTATTACCAATAGTGTGCGGGTAAATTTTTTCTGCACCTTTTTTAAGTATTACTTCATAAGTAATAGATGGAGTAGTAATGACTAACTTCAAATTAAATTCGCGTCTTAATCTTTCAGTAATGATTTCCAAGTGAAGCATTCCCAAGAACCCACAGCGAAAACCTTTGCCCAAAGATCCGCTTGATTCTTCTTCGTATGAAAATGCCGAATCTGAGAGTTTTAATTTTCCTAAAGCAAGTTTTAATTCAGCAAAATCATCCGCATCTTCTGGAAAAACAGAAGCCCAAACGACAGGCATTGGTTGCATATAGCCAGGAAAAGCCGGTAATGGATTTTTAAACATGGTGATTGTATCTCCGACCGAAGCGATGCCCGGCTTTTTTATTCCGGTCACAATATAACCAGTATCTCCAGAGGATAAATATTCGCACGGAGTTTCTTCCGGAGAAAAAGTGCCGACTTCTAATGCAACAAATTTTTCTCCAGAAACAGCAAAAAGCAAAATATCTCCTTTTGTAACTCTGCCATCCAAAACTCGCACAAAAACTATTACTCCGCGATGATTGGAATATTTAAAATCAAAAACAAGAGCGCGGAGTATTAGCCCCTCTCCTTTGGAGAGGGGCTGGGGAGAGGTAAATTCTTTAGCAACCCCTCCCAACCCTCCCTCAAGGAGAGGGCTAAAAGAAGAAGTGGGTTCCGGAATACGCTTAATCACTTCTTGCAAAAGATTTTCAACTCCTTCACCTGTCCGTCCAGAAACAAGCAAAACATCTTCAGCGCGACAATCAAGCAACTTCATTACTTCCTCCCTTACCTCGTTTACCCGAGCAAGGGGTGAATCAATTTTGGACAGCACTGGAATGATTTGCTTACTATTTTCTTTGCCTCCCTCGCGTGCCATAGCAAGCGTAGTAAGGGTTTGTGCCTGTACTCCCTGAGTAGAGTCAATCAGCAAAATAGAGCCCTCTACAGCCTTTAAGGCTCGAGAAACCTCATATGAAAAGTCTATATGTCCAGGCGTATCAATTAGGTTTAAAATATAAGTTTCACCCCCCTCCTTGCCTCCCCCCAAAGGAGGGAGGTTTTGAATCCCCCCCTCTCCTTTGGGGAGGGGTTGGGGAGGGGTGTATTTGTATTCCATCCGCACTGGTTGCATTTTTATTGTAATTCCCCTTTCTCGTTCGAGATCCATGGAATCAAGAACTTGATCCCGCATTTTACGTGTCGGAATAGTGTGAGTAATCTCAAGCATTCTGTCCGCCAAAGTACTCTTGCCGTGGTCAATGTGCGCAATAATTGAAAAATTTCTAATGTGTTTCAAATCCATAAAATTATTCTAGCAGAGAAAAAGTTAAATTACATTTTTAAAACCTCCCGCTTGAAGATCCCATAATTTTTTATAAAGTCCTTTTTCTTTATTTATAAGATCTTCATGAACCCCATCTTCAATTATTTTACCCTTTTCCAACACAATAATTCTATCCATCTCTCTAACTGTAGAAAGTCTGTGGGCAATAACAATAGTCGTCTTACCTTGAATGAGTTTATGCAAGGCATCCTGAATTAAATATTCTGAATGAGAATCTAAGGAAGAAGTCGCCTCGTCAAGAATAAGAATTGGGGCATTTTTAAGAATAGCGCGAGCAATCGCAACACGTTGACGTTCTCCACCTGAAAGCTTCACTCCTCGTTCTCCGACGTAAGTTTCATAGCCATAAGGCAGAGCATCTATAAAATCATCGCAGTGGGCAAGGTGAGCTGCATTTAATACTTCTTCATCTGTCGCATCACGTCTGCCATAACGAATATTTTCCATAAGAGTCCGGTGAAAAAGAACCGGGTCCTGTGGCACAAAAGCGATTGATTCACGAAGATTTTCTTGAGAAATATTATTTATATCAATTCCATCAATGGTAATTTTTCCTGAAGTAAGATTAAATAATCTCATAAGTAAACGCACGAATGTCGTCTTCCCAGCTCCCGATGTTCCAACAATCGCAATTTTCTGTCCGGCCAGAATAGATAAAGAAAAATTATCTAATACTTTAGAGTTATTATTCTCATAAATATATGTAACATTATCAAACACAACTTCTCCTTTAACTTCTTTCAAAACTTTGATCGGTTTGTCTACAATCTCATATGGAGTATCCATAATAATAGCCATCTCTCTAGCATCAGCAAAACTTTCATAATAAGCGCGCACAATGGAGCCAAAACTAAACAAACTTTGAATTAAACGAACCAAGTAACCTTGCAACAATACCATAACAGGTAAAGTCATTAAGCCAAGCTTCCAATCCCCCAGAGCAACCCAAAAAATAATAAATTCAACTAATACATAATAAAATGCTTGAATAGAAGTAAGCCCTTCCCACAAAAACCAGTTAAAAGTTGTTTTCTTTTTTTGTTCTTCTATCACTTTTCCAATGCGCTTCTTTTCATATTCAATGCCTGTAAACAATTGAACCGAAGAATGATTACTAATTGAATCTGATAAAGTGCCATAAGCTTTAGTATCAGCCTCTGAAGCAATAATGTCGTATTTTAATTTACGGCGAATATATATAAATGCTGTAATTAAAAATACAATACAAAAAACTCCTAAAATATAAGAATATTTAGGTAATAAAATATAAATAGCAATAATTGTTCCAACTCCGCGGATAATCAACGGCAAACCATCAAATACCATTTTATCAGCCAACTTTTCAAAAGCTCTAGCATATTTGTTTATTTTTTGAGTTAAAGATCCACTAAAATTATTTGCAAAAAAAGAATGTGAATGACCAATCATATAAGAAAAACCTTGTTCGCGAAGACCTGCCATAACGGATGCCTCAAAATATGCAAGAGAAAGTCCAGAAACCCTACGAAAAATCCAACTGATAGAATTTAAAATAAGAACAAAAATAATTATTATTTTAGCGTTATAAACAAAAGTAAAATTATTTACACTTAAAATATTCCAAAGTTTTAAATACTGAAGTGGTGTATAAATTTCAATTGCTACTATTAAGACAGTGCAAATTATAACGGTAAAAAAAGACACGTTAAAATGCTTAATTACTTGCCAAAAATATTTAAGCACCAAACCTCGGTGCAAATTTGAGTAATCTTTTTCTTTTTCCATATCAAAAAGAGGATATGTGTATCCCCTTTTTTTATTCTAACACACAATAAGAGGGTTTTAAAGCTCTTCTTGAGACGGTGCAATGACTTTGGCGCGCCAGAATTTCGTTTTTAGGGTTTTCAAAAGATTATTCAGTTCTTCATTTTTTAACAAATACAAGACCAAAACAGCCGTCATAATTCCCAAAATTCCGGAAATAAAGCCCTGCAGGAACACTCCCCAGAAAGTGGTTGTGCCAAAAACCGGAGAGAGAATATTTAGACTTAAATAAGCAACCAACCCGAGAAAGAATGATGCTCCCAAGCTTTGGAAAAAAGTTTTAGAAATGAAAGACTCGTTTTGCATAAAATCTTTTTTTACAAAAACCCAATGCAAGATAAAATTAAAAATAGTTCCGATAGAATATGCAAGTGGAAGCATTAATATTTCGGTGCCGGAAATATCATTTACTTTTAGTAAGGACTCTATAAAAAAATGAAATGTCGGAACATTTTCAAAAAAATTAATAAATACATAAGATAAGAATATAATCAACAAAGAGGAGAAGAAATTAACTAAAAGTGGACGCTTCGTATTTCCAGTCGCATAATAAGAACGAGATAACAAGGTGATCATTCCTTGGGCAAGAATTGAAACAGAAAAAATCGCGAGACAAGCCGCTACCAGCCGAGTGTTGTCCCAAGAAAAAGATCCAGACCCTAAAATAACACGCACAATTTGCGCCCGGAGCACAATAAAAAGAAATATCACCGGCAAAGACCAAAAGACAATGGCACGAGCTGCCTCTTTCAAGTGTTTTTTAAATTCTTCTTTTTTTCCATTTCCAAAAGATTTTGCTAGTGTCGGAAAAGCTGCCACAGCATAAGATATGCCGATTATATTTAACGGCACAGATTGAAGATTAAAAGCAAAATTAAATACTGAGATAGACCCGCTCTTTAAAAAAGAAGCGAGGGCAATTATAAAAATAAGAGCTATATTATTAAAAGCAAGACCTAATGTTCGAGGAAAAGAAGTTATAGCCGCATTTTTAATATCTTTAAAATTAATCAAAAAAGAAAATTTTGGAGTAAATCCACAAGAATATGAAGCTAAGGCTTGAACTCCAAAGTGCATTAACGCTCCTAGGGCTACGCCGATCGCTATGCCATAAATACCAAAAATTGGATATAAAAATATAACACCAATAATAATTCCGAGATTGTAAAGAATTGGACTTAAAGAATAAATAAAAAATTTTCTAAAAAGCTGGGTAACTGTGCCGAAAAGGTTTGAAAGACCCATTAAAATAGGTGACAACAACATTATCCGTGAAAGTAAAATTACCTCTGACTGAGAAAAATTTGTAAAACCCGGAGAGATAAAATGCACTAAATAAGGCATCAAAAAAAACGCGATAAGGGCAACAGCCACCATTAAGCTAAAAAAAACAGTGAAAATATCATTTAAATATTTACGCGCTTCATTCGTCACTTTGTCTCCATCCATTTTTGCCACAAGAAAAGGAATTATGACAGTAATAGAAGCAAGCGACGCTACGCAAATAAAAATAAGATCTGGTACACGAAAAGCTGCATAATAAGCATCAAGCGAGGAAGATGGCCCGATAAAGTGCGCGATAGAACGGTCACGAAAAAGAGCTAAAACCTGAGAAAGCAAAGTCAGACAACCCAAAAGAAGAGCGGCTTGATTTATGCTTTCAGATTCTTTAGTAAAAATTCGCAGAATCCTTTCCATCCCATTATAATTTTATTGTTTAGATTTATCAGACGGAGGAATGGGAGCAGGAACAGAATTATTTTTTAAGGAATTAACGTATTGAATTAAGTTTTTATCGTCTGGAGCGAGAGAAAGAGCGGCTTGTCCGTAAGATAATGCTTCACTATTGTTACCTTCGCTCTTTGCTATCTGAGAAAGAATAATCAAGGCATCAATATAATCTGGTTTAAGAGAAAGTGCGACATTGGCATAATCTTTCGCTTCTTTAACTTTTCCATCAACAAAAGATACCCCCGCCATAGCAAGTTTGAGACCTGGATTTAATGGATTTAAGTTAGAAGCATTTTGATAAGCTAAAACAGCTTTGCTGTAAGCATCTTTGACTCCGAGTGCCCCGACAGATTGATACACCGAACCAAGCAATTGGAAATTCGAATAATTTGATGAATTATAAGTTACCGCCATTTGCGCGCTCTTTACAGCCTGATCAAAACTCGCCTGTAAATCTGCTTTATCAGCATCAGATAATGATGCTCCTTTGTTCGCTATGGAATTTAATTTCACTAAATATATTTGCGAATAAGTACGCAAATATAAATCATTTGAATAAAGAGAAAGAGCTTTACCAATAAAATTTTCAGCTATTGGTTCTGTCGATGCAGTAATCGCTTTTCCAAAGTACGAAACAGAAACAAATCGTTCTGTATATTTAAACGACATAGCGACAGAAAAGATTATCAAGAAAATAAGAAAAAGAATGGAAAAAAAGCTTTTTCTGTGATCATTCAAGAATGATATTGATATTTCCTTGCCTGAATTAGAAGTAGCCAAACCAATAAATATTCCAATAAAAGCAAGCAGTAACAATAATAATACTACTCCTCCAGAATAAAAGAATAAAGAAATGAGCAAATAAAGAGACAACACAAAAAACGCCAGCATTTCCCAATTTGCTCCATTTTTAATACTGGAAAATACCGATTTCACACCAACAACTAAAAATAAAACAAGAAAGACAAGCCAAGCGAGAATTCCGATAATTCCAGTCGTGGCTGTTAAAGTAGGCAATAATCCAGAACCCGAATCAAAAGAAACATCCCAAAATTGAGTATTGTTTATAACGGCAGGCTTATACATAGACCAAGCCTCCCCGAACCTATTTGGACCAATTCCAAAAATAGGATGTTTTACAAGCACTCCTTTGGTGATAGACATTGTGGCTCCCAAAGAAGGACTAATTTCAGTATTTGATATATACAGACGATTAGAAATAACGCTACCAATAAATTGTCCAGACATAAAGAACAGAAGAGATATTATCACTACCACAAAAGAAACAGCGGGAAAATGTCTTTTTTCTTCTTCATTTTCATTTCTCTGTAAAGCAGTTGAAACTTTATAGACAAAAATTATAAGACTAGAAATTCCAAGAAGAATCCAGACCAATTGAAAATTTACGGAAGCTATCAAAAGCAAAGCAAGCAAAATGAATATTTCTAGTAAAATTTTTCTCGTTTTAGAAATTGGGAAAAATTCAATTACTAAAAGAAACATAAGGCTAGAAAATCCGGCAAAAAGACCCAGCGCGTTCCAAGACCCTAAAACATTGCCAGTTTTACCAGCTAAAATTCCCAGAGAAAGGGCTGTGGGAAAAAATAAATGAACACTTTGAAAAATTAAAACAAAAACTGAGGATAAAATTATTCCAAGTAAAACTATTTTTGCCCGTTCTCGAGTTTTGAAAACAATAGAAGAAAAAAGAGTTAAAACAAAACCAGAAAAAATAAACCAAAAAGATCCTAAATCAAACATGGTACCAAATAAAGATATTTGAAAATTTCCGGAGAAAAGAGCCGAGAGAAAAAAAGCTAGAACTACGCCAAATCCAGACAGAAGTAACCAAGATTTTGGAAAAACTATCTGCCCATCTAAAAATCGAGAAATCGCCCAAAAAATAATCGAAATGGTAAGACCTAAAACCAAAAGCAGACCTTTAGAAGTTTCAATTGGAATGTTAGTAAAAGGCAAACAAAAAAGTGGCAACAATACTACTACCAAAAATAATGACAGAAACGAAAGTCTTTCAAATATGTTTGAACGCATAAATTTCTAAAATAATAATAATAAAAACGACTATTCTTAATACTCAGCCATAAGTATATATAATTCTGTATTAAAATACAACTAGACAACTATGTTGATAAGTCTGTTTTTCACATAAATAACCTTTTTTGCATCTTTTCCAGCTAGATACTTTAAAATAGCCTCATTCATAAGAGCTTTTTGTTTTATTGTTTCTTCGTTTTCTTCCACCCTTATCATAATTTCAGCTCTAACTTTGCCATTTATCTGTACGACTATTTTTATTTTTTCATCTTTTATCAAGTTCTCGTCCCATTTTGGCCAACTAGAAAGATGAATGGATTTTTTTTCTCCAAGCGTGTTCCATAATTCTTCTGTAACGTGAGGTGCAAAGGGTGAAAGTATTTGAAGAAATTTTTTATAATCCTCAATTTGAACATTTTCAGTTTTTTCCATTTCGGTCGCCAATATCATCATCGAAGAAATAGCTGTATTAAAATACATACCTTCTATATCCTCTTCTACTTTTTTAATTGTTTTATTCAAGATTTTAACCAGTGAAGAATTCTGGGACATTCCTCCAATCTTCGACTGGAACCTTCCGTCCTCAGAATTCTTCACTGGTTTTAAATCAGGTACAGAAAAATTCTTTTGTTTCAAAACTCTTTCCCCTATTCTCCAAACTTTTTCAATAAATCTTCTAGATCCGATGATGCTTTCTGTAGACCAAGCCACTGATTGATTAAATGGACCCATAAACATTTCATAAACACGAAGTGTGTCCGCTCCATATGTTTTTACAATTTCATCCGGATTTATCACATTGCCAATAGATTTAGACATTTTTACTCCCCCTTCACCCAAAATCATGCCATGCGAAGTGCGTTTCTTATATGGTTCAGATGTTGGTACTAGACCCTGATCGAATAAGAATTTATGCCAAAAACGCGAATATAAAAGGTGCAAAGTAGTGTGTTCGTTTCCTCCGTTGTACCAATCCACCCCTCCCTGACCCTCCCCAAAGGAGAGGGAAAAATTCGAAGTAAGCCAATATTTTAAATTTTTCTTACTGGCAAATTCTTTAGAGTTTTTTGGATCCGTATACCGCAAATAGTACCAGCTTGAGCCTGCCCAGTTTGGCATCGTGTCTGTTTCTCTCTTTGCTTTGCCTTTGCATTTTGGGCATTTGGTATTTACCCATTTGGAAATATTAGCAAGAGGTGATTCCCCGCTATCTGTCGGCTGATAATTTTTTACTTTGGGAAGTTCTACAGGTAAATCTTTTTCAAGCACAGGAACTATGCCACACTTTTCACAATGAACAACAGGTATCGGCTCACCCCAATATCGCTGGCGTGAAAATACCCAATCGCGGAGCTTGAATCTTGTAATCTTTTTTCCAAAATCTTCAAAATCTGCTTTTTTGTAATCTTTTACGATTGGTAATTTAAATTTTTCCGCAAATTCTTTGTCGCGAGCATCGTCTGCCGGTACCGCCATTATTGCTCCGGTACCATAAGTTGCCAACACATAATCGGCAATCCATATCGGAATCTCTTCTTTATTAGCAGGATTAATCGCTTTTACTCCCTTTATTTCTACTCCGGTTTTCACTTTATCATCGCTCGTTCTTTCTATCTCTGTTTTATTTTTGACTTCTTTAATATATTTTTCAACTTCATTAAAATTCGTAATTTGTGATTTCAAATTTGTAATTAATTCATGTTCTGGAGCAAGCACCAGATAAGTCGCCCCGAAAATAGTGTCGGGTCGAGTGGTAAATACCTTAACCCCTCCCAAACCCTCCCCAAAGGAGAGGGCTTCGCTGCTAATACTGTTTAATTTTAAAATTATGCTCTGAAAAATATCTTCCCTATTTTTGATTATTTCGTCATTTGAAAAGCGAACAATTTCAAAACCTAATTGGTTTAGTATTTTTGTCCTTTCTTTATCTTCTGCTTTTTTATAATCATGGATATCACCATCCACCTCGACAATAAGTTTTTTTTCAACACATATAAAATCCGCGATAAATCTATCAACAATATGTTGTCTCCTAAAATGATATTCCGTTGTATTTCTGCGCAATAAATCCCACATTATTTTTTCTCCGTTTGTGGGATTTTTTCTCATCTCTAAAACCCTATCTTGTAAAACTTTCCATAGTTCTGGATTGGTCGTAAAAAATCTCGGCATTTCTCCCTCTCCTTCGGGGAGGGTTAGGGAGGGGTTGTGTTTAATCTTAAATTCTATCTCTGCTCCCTCCGATTTCCCTATCCAATTCCTCTGTGCTAGTTTTATTTGTGGTAAATAATCTACGTCATCTAAATCTTTATCCAATCTTTCAGCATATTTTGTAATGGCAAGCATCCACTGTTCTTTTTCTCTTTTTTCTACTTTTGTTCCACATCGTTCACAACATCCGCCAATAACTTCCTCATTCGCAAGTCCCGTTTTATCCTTTGGACACCAATTTATATTTATTTTAGCTTTATACGCCAAACCTTTTTTAAAAAACTGCAAAAATATCCACTGGGTCCACTTATAATATTTTGGATCGGTAGTATTTATCTCCCGAGACCAATCAAAAGAAAAACCTATCGATTTTAATTGTTTACGGAAAGTGTCAGTATTTTTCTTGGTAACAATACGTGGGTCTTTACCTGTTTTTATCGCATAGTTTTCCGTAGGTAAACCAAAAGCATCCCAGCCTATTGGATATAAAACATTGTATCCCTCCATTCTTCTTTTTCTAGAAACAATATCCATACCAGTGTATGAACGTGGGTGCCCAATATGTAGACCAGCCCCAGAAGGATAAGGAAACTCTATAAGACTGTAATATTTTGGTTGGGGAGAATTATTCTTGGCGTTATAAATTCCTTTTTTCTCCCAAATATTTTGCCACTTCTTTTCTATTTTTTTATGATCGTATGCTTTCATATATTACATAATAACGAAAAAACCGCCTTTTTGCAAAGCGGTTTTTTGAGACTATTAATTAGTAACTAGGCACTGGTTTAGAGTACGTATTTGGATTTATAGTTTGAGCAAAACAATAATAACCTGAGGGGTGAACCCAAGAAGTAACATTTCTGTCGTACATATATGGTAAATTGCTGGAAGAATCTTTGTTATTTGACGCACTATTAAAATCAGCACAAACTTCATATGTAAGATTTCCTGTCCTTTTATACTCGTATGGTTTATTGGTTTGAGAATCCATAAGAGGAACATAATAATTACCACCAGATATTTCCTCTAATGTATTAGGCAATATTCCCTTACTTGAAAAATAATTATTTATTCCGTAAGTCATACTTTGCAAATTAGAAATTTTTAGTTCATCATATTTTAATAATTTTTGTGTTCGAGGTGAACCAAGAACTGAAAATCCCCATACAATTGAAATTAAAACAATAACAATAGAAATGACAAGCCATACTTTTCTCTTTAAGGGTGTAAGAGTGTTTCGTGCATCAGCAATATAATACAAGAAAACTACTAAGGTTATTGTTAGTATTGAAAAAACTTTCAAGAGAAAACCCATATCTAATTCTTGTCCATCTATAAAAAAATAAATTACTGTGATTAAATCACCTATTAATATAGATCCACCAATAAAAAGAGTCGTATACGTAAGCCACTTATGAATCCCAATATTTCTTTTCTCAGGATTTTGTGTGTATTCTTTTTCCAAAAAATACATTATTGTCACAAAAATTGGGAATAAAATAATCAATATAGAAACAGGCCAACTTATTGATTGACTCCCGAGATAGTTATATCCGTTTGTAATTTTGGGATATGCTTTCTCTATAACAGTAAAAATAAGACTGATTAAATTACTAACAATTGTGTACAGAACAATAATTGCTCCTATGTTTAATAAAAAATTACCTGCAGATACTTTTGGTTTTATTTGATTTGGATCCATATTATTTGTATTACGATTATGGTTATTAAAAAATGCGACTATACCAACTATTATAAAAATCACTACGATAACTGGGATAAGACCTAAAAACATTAACGGTAAATATCCAAACATATATTAGTAAATTAAATTTATAAAATCATCCTTACAATTTTTCATATTGTATTTCGACTCATTTTATTATACCATATAGTAAGTAAGGAATAAATATCTTTTATGGATAAAAAATTTATAGAATTATCTAAGAAACTAACTTATTGGATTGGATCGCCACAATCCATTTTTCTTCATACCGTATTCTTTATAGGCATTTTTGCTTTGAAATTTTTAGGCGTTGCTTCTTCGGATATATTGCTTGTATTAACAACTATCGTTTCATTAGAAGCTATTTACCTTTCAATTTTTATACAAATGACTGTTAATAAACACGCAGAAGAGCTCGAAGAAGTTTCTGAAGATATTGATGAGATTCAGAAAGATGTGGATGAGATTCAGAAAGATGTGGATGAGATTCAAGAGGATGTAGAAGACATTGAAGAGGAAAAACCAAAGATAATTTTTGAAAAAATAGAAAAAAATCTGCAAGATTTAATCTTGGAAATATCTGAATTAAAAAAGAAAAGTGAAAACAAATAGAATAAGACGAATTTACTTTGCACTCCAAATAGCCGTATTGGCAAGAGATACAATCCGATCGTTTGATTTTTCTAAAACACAAAGCTCCCCAACTTCGACTTCCCCTTTGAAATCCCCACCAGCGCGGGTATGCTTCATCATATCTTCTAGCGCATAACCTAAGGATAAAGATGACAAATCAATTGCATAGGAAGTCAAAATTACAAAAAGTGGCTTATCGCTTAAAATTTTTTGTACTTGTAAAAGGAGCTTGGGTAACATTTCTTCAATCTTCCAGACTTCTCCTTTTGGACCCCTGCCAAATTTTGGTGGATCCATAATAATTGCATCATATTTATTTCCTCTTTTTTCTTCTCTCTCTAAAAATTTTAAAACATCATCTTCTATAACTCGCAAAGGCAAATTTTCAAGATCTTTATTAATTTTTTGATTTTCTTTTGCCCAAGCGAGAGATTGTTTGGAAGCGTCCACATGTGTCACTTCCGCGCCAGCCCGCAGAGCAAAAAGACTCGCCACTCCAGTATAGCCGAATAAATTTAAAAACT
>JAVHOH010000003.1:0-5279 GCA_036169935.1 Minisyncoccota bacterium
AGACCTGGAAGAATTCCACATAAAGAAGCAAAAGAATTAACGTGTTCGATCACTCTTGTGTCAGCTAATGCTTTGTCAGGATGAGCCATAATAGAAAGACATTATATATTTAGAGTGCTAAAAAATCAAATGTCTTTGAATTTTAAAAGTAAATATTAGCAGTATTCTAATATAAATAATTCAAGGAAAAGTGATAAAATGTATTCTATGGATAAAGTGAAGAATACTTCTGTTAATACTGGTAATGAGAACCTGGATAAACTTCGTCGGGTGTTTCCCCAATTTGTTAAAGAAAATAAAATAGATTTTGAGGCGTTAAATAAATTTTTCAAAGATGAAGAGATAGTCGCCGGAGAGGAAAAATACGGCCTAAATTGGGCAGGCAAAAGCAATGCTTTTAAACTTATCCGTACTCCGTCAATCGGAACTTTGACACCACAAGAAAAAGAAAGCAAAGATTGGGATAAAACTGAAAATCTTTTTATCGAGGGAGATAATCTGGAAGTCTTAAAACTTCTACAAAAACATTATCGTGAAAAAATAAAAATGATCTATATTGATCCTCCCTATAATACCGGTAAGGATTTTATTTACAAAGACAATTACACGGAAAATATCTCTGATTATTACGAAAAAACAGGTCAAAGTAAAGACGGAATAAAGATGACAACTAACCCCGAGTCGGCCGGACGATATCACAGCGATTGGTTAACAATGATGTATCCTCGACTTTTCCTCGCCCGTAATCTCCTCCAAGAAGACGGAGTTATCTTCATCTCCATCGACGACAACGAAGTCGCCAACTTAAGATTAATAATGGATGAAATTTTTGGAGAAGAAAATTTTTTGGCACAAATTATTTGGGCCAATAAAGAAGAAGGAGGAAGTTCTGATAGCAAACACTTCAGAATTAAACACGAATATATTCTTGTTTATGCCAAAAATTTTGAACTATTGACGATCAATGGTGTTGAAATCACAAATATTGAACGGTACGTATCATCAGACAAATATATTGCTACGAGAGGAAAATATTATTTACAAAAATTAGGAATGGGAACAATCCAATATTCACAATCACTTGATTATGAAATTGTTACACCAGATAAAACAAAAGTGACTCCAAAAGAAAATAATAGTGGTAAAAAAGCCTGTTGGCGATGGTCAAAGAAAAAACTGGAGTGGGGACTAATAAATGGGTTTATAGAATTCAAAAAGGATAAAAAGGGTATTTGGCAAGTTTATACCAAACAATATTTAAACTGTGACAATAACGGAAATATTATTGATAGAAAACAAAGACCTTTCGGGATTATTGATCAATACTCAAGCACACAGGCTTCAAAAGATTTACAAAAAATATTTGGAGTAAGTATTTTTGAATATTCAAAACCAGTAAATTTAATAGCTCATCTAATTAAAATTTCAACGGAAGAAAATGAAATAATTTTAGATTTCTTTGCCGGCTCGGGAACTACTGCACATGCAGTAATGGAACTAAACGCTGAGGACGGAGGAAACAGGAAATGGATTTGTGTCCAGTTACCGGAGGCGACTGATGAAGATAGCGAAGCATATAAAGCCGGATATAAAAATATTGCTGAAATTGCTCGTGAAAGGATCAGACGTGCAGGTAAAAAAATTAATAAAGGAGATGTTGATTTTAAATCACTTTCTCTTTCAAAATCCAATTACCGTCAGTGGAATTTATTGACTGATAAAGATGATGAAAATAAACTAATAAAACAAATGAAAGTATTTTTGGAAAAACCATTGGTTGATGAATATGATGAAAAATCAGTCGTTTACGAAATATTACTCAAGGAAGGATATAACCCTAATTCAAAAGTAACTCAAGAAAAAAGCGGAAATATAAAATACTGGCAAGTGGTTAATGAAGGCAAAAAGTTACTAGTAACTTTTGAGAAAAAGATAACTAAAGACCAAGTAGAATCCCTTAAACTAACCGAAGAAGATACTTTTGTCTGCCTCGACTCCGCCCTGGACGATACAACAAAAATAAATATTGGAAGGAATTTAACTATTAAAGTGATTTAAAATTTATGAAAAAGGAGATTGTTTATGCTTTTATTGATAGTCAGAACCTTAACTTAGGAACAAGTAAAGATCTTTACAAAGGGAAAAAGCTAATTTATAAAGGATGGAAATTGGATTTTAAGAAATTTAGACAATATCTAAAGGATAAATTCAAAGTAGAAAAAGCCTTTTTATTTATTGGCTATATTAAAAATAATTTTAATCTTTATAAATATCTGGAATCATGTGGCTATGAATTGATATATAAACCAACAACAATAGACAATCAAGGCAAACCAAAGGGTAACGTTGATGCGGAAATAGTTCTTCATTCGGCAGTTATTCAATATAAAAATTTTGATAAGGCGGTTTTTGTGGCAGGAGATGGAGATTATCTCTGCCTATATGAGTATCTGGAACAGAAAAAGAAATTACTGCGAATAATTATTCCCAATCTAAAATCAGAGTCTTCTTTGCTTAAAAAATTTCAAAGTTATAAAACATTTTTAATTTTTGACAGAAATAAAGTTGAATTTAAGCCATAAAAAAGCGGGAGGCGTTGCTCATAAGCACGTAGCTTATGGTTCGTTTTCCCCCTTATGATTAAGCACATTATACCAAAAATTGCTTAACGTTTGTCAAGCGATTGTTAAGTGATAGTTAAGTCATTGTCATATGAAATTCAAATTTAATAAAAATTTAGATTATCAAAATGAGGCAATCAATGACATTGCAGAGATTTTTGAAACAGGGAAAAATTTAATAAACAATAAAGAAACTTTTGAACTTCAATCCTCTCCTATAATCTCAAACGAATTGGAAATAGACAAAACAAGAATTCTAGAAAATCTAAAAAATATTCAGAAACAAAATAACATTGAAGTAGTTCAAAAACTTGATTCAATGGACTTTTCCGTTGAGATGGAAACGGGAACAGGGAAAACTTATGTTTATCTCAGGACAATTTTGGAATTAAATAAAAAATATAATCTAAAAAAATTTATAATCCTTGTCCCAAGCGTGGCCATAAGAGAAGGAGTATTAAAGACTATCGAACAGACAAAAGAACATTTCAGAGAAATATATAACGCTCACTTCGGTTACTTTGCCTATGACTCAAAAAAATTATCAAGAGTCCGTGAATTTGCCCAGTCGATAAATATCCAGATAATGATAATGACAATTCAATCCTTCAATAAAGACAGCAATATCATGCGTCAGACACCGGACAGATTTAACGGCGAAAGCCCTCTCAACCTGGTTGCTCAAACAAAGCCGGTTGTCATAATGGACGAACCACAAAACATGGAATCAGAACTTTCAAAATCGGCGATCTCAGACCTTGATTCATTATTCCGACTCCGCTACAGTGCCACTCATAAACATATTTATAATTTAGTTTATAGGCTAACACCTTACGACGCTTATATAAAAGGATTGGTCAAGAAAATAGAAGTTTATGGAGCTGAGGAATCTGATCCATCTGCCTTTATTTTTAAAGTTTTAGAAATAAGGACTCAATTAGGGAAACTTCCCCAAGCAAAAGTAATTCTTGAAACAAAACTAGCAAGAGACGAATTTATTAACAAAGAGATTTTGCTTAAAGCCGGAGATGAACTTTTCAGAAAAACTAAGAACGAAAAATATACAAATTTATATATTAACGAAATTGACGCAAGAACCGAAAAAATAGAGATTTCTGATGGAAGAATATTTAAGCTTGAGGCAGAAGTCGGAGAAAACAAAGAGGCGATATTTAGAACACAGATAAGGGAAACAATCAAAGCCCATTTTAATAAACAAGAAGAACTGGGAAATAAAATCAAGGTCTTATCTTTATTTTTCATCGATAAGGTCGACAACTATGTAAAAGAAGATGGGATTATAAGAAAGATTTTTAATCAAGAATTTGAAAAATTAAAAGAAAATTTTAACCAGTTCAAAAATCTTGAAGTCAACTCCGTTCATAGTGGATATTTTGCCAAGACAAAAATAAAGGGAGAAATAATTTATAAAGACACCGACGGAAAAACCAAAGATGATAAAGAAGTATATGACCTGATTATGAAAGATAAAGAAAAATTACTATCTTTTTCAGAAGAAATCAGTTTTATTTTTTCCCATTCTGCTTTAAAGGAGGGTTGGGATAATCCTAATATTTTTCAGATTTGTACTCTACGCGAAGTGAGGCAGGAAAAAGAAAGAAGACAACAGATTGGACGAGGTCTAAGATTAGCGGTAAATACGGACGGTGATAGAATCTTTGATACGCAGACAAATGTGCTAACCGTGATTGCCAATGAAAGCTACCGCGAATTTGTTGGAGGACTACAAACAGAATATGACGAAGCAGGCTATAAGGAAATACCAAGAACGGCAGATGCACGAGAGAGAGTCACGATAAAATTTAAGAAACATTTAGCAACTGAAAGTGAAGATTTTAAAAAACTTTGGGAAAAGATAAGGAGAAGAACGAAGTTTAACATAGAACTTAATACAAAGAAATTAGTTGAAAGCTCTGTTTCTAAAATTAATGAACTAGATATTAATAATCTTGTGGTAAAAGTGGAAAAGGTACAAGTTGATTTTAGTCGAGAAGGAAAATTGGAAACTATTTATCAGACAACCTCATACGGGGAGAGACTTATTAACAAAATATCAATTGATAATATCGTCGATAGAATTGCTAAAGATACACGAGTAACAAGAGCTACTGTCTTTGAAATATTTTCTAAGATAAATAATCTGGATTTAATTTTCAAAAATCCAGAAGAATTTTCAAGAAGCTGTATTTCTTTTTTAAATATTAGTCTTAATGAACTTTTGATTAACGAAGGATTAAAGTATATCCCGACTGGTGATATATGGGAAGTGAATTTGTTTGAAGACTTTGTCAGCTACGCAAAAAAATCTATTGAAAGCAAAAAGTCAGTTTATGATCGAGTGGTTTTTGATAGCGAGGGCGAAAGGAAATTTGCCGAAAGTCTGGAAACAAGTAATAGAGTAATTCTTTTTACAAAACTGCCTCCTAATTTTTTTGTTGATACTCCACTTGGAGAATATCATCCTGATTGGGCAATAGTTTATAAAGGTGACGAGGGGAAAAAGCTTTATTTAGTAAGGGAAAGTAAATTTGTTGACAACCTAGAAAACCTAAGACCAAGTGAACAACAAAAGATTGTCTGTGGACAAAAGCACTTCAAAGCGATTGATGTGGATTTTAAAGTAGCTACTCAATTGAA
>JAVHOH010000004.1:0-1104 GCA_036169935.1 Minisyncoccota bacterium
AAACAACTATTTTTTCATTTTTCTTTTTATTAAATCCATAAGCGAGTGCTGCTGCTGTAGGTTCATTAATAATTCTTTTAACATCAAGTCCTGCTATTTGTCCTGCATCTTTTGTTGCTTTTCTTTGTGCATCATTAAAATATGCAGGAACCGTAATCACAGCTTCTGTTATTTTTTCTCCTAATTTAGCTTCAACATCAGCTTTTATTTTCTGTAAAATCATTGCAGAAATTTCTTCTGGACGATAAAACTTCTCTGACATTTTTACTTTTACTCCACCATCTTCTCCTGCTTCAATTTTAAAAGGAGCTGTTAATTTATCTTTTTGAACTTCTGGTCCATCATATCTATGACCCATATAACGTTTAATTTCAGAAATTGTATTTTCTGGATTTGTGACTGCTTGTCTTTTTGCAAGAAGTCCTATAATACGATCACCATTTTTTGCCGTAGCAACGACAGAAGGTGTCGTACGATTACCTTCAACGTTTTCAATAATTTTTGGCACCCCACCTTCAATGAAAGCGACTGCCGAATTTGTTGTTCCTAAATCTATACCTATTATTTTTGACATATATTAACTATATATTTATTACTTATAATGTTTTTTTAACAACTATTTTGCGACCACGAATTATTTGTATAAAAGTAGTATATATGATAAGCTATATACATGTCAAGCAAAAAAGGATATTCTAATAAAATACTCAAGATATTAGCTGAAAAACCAGCTATTTCATTAGAATCTATTAAAAATACTAAGGATTCAAAAACAGATTATGCTTTAGCTCGTTCAATCAAAAATTTAATAGAATCTGGCTGTATTGAGATGCTTAAATCTGATAATAAAAATTATTTAAAACTTACCAAAAAAGGTAAAAATAAATTAAATTCTATCAAGCTTGAAGGAGACGGCGCACTTGTGTCTACAGCATGGGATGGATTATGGAGAATCATAATTTTAGATATACCAGAAGAAAGAAAAAATGAACGAGAAGCTTTGCGTTATCTTCTTAAGAAAGCAAATTTTGTTTGCATTAAAAATACTGTTTGGATATCCCCTCACCCATACGAACATCTTTTTATGAATATCAAAAAAGATCT
>JAVHOH010000005.1:0-20301 GCA_036169935.1 Minisyncoccota bacterium
AATTTATTTCGGATAATTTACAATAATTTTTACGTCTTCTTTTTTATTGGGAACAGATTGCATCCACGGAAATCTTAATTTCAAAATAGCTGATTCTATATTCGGATATTGTGACAATACTTGATTAAAATCTTTTTTTGATTTACCCAACAAATCATCTATAAATTTATTTTCATCAAGTTTCCAAACTATTTTTGCCGGACCAGATAAATTAAAATCTATATTTTCTATGTTATCAAATAAAACATTATCTTTATTAACAATGCCTGCCGGTGCAGACAATGAAAATATTAAATCTTTAATATTTGATATATAGACATCGCTTCCATCATATTTGTCTATGTTATCTATAGCAATTTTCTTTGTAAGCTTTTGTTCATTAAAAAGAAAACCATAAAGCGTACCCTTAAGGGTTATTATTAAATTTTTATCTTTCGTTGTGAATAAAACATTTGAATCATTTATATCAAAAAAGATTGCATTTTTAAACAAAACAAATTCATTCGGATAATCAGCTGATTTTTGCAAAAGGCTTACTTTAAGAGAAGCTTTTAATTCGCTTATTGCCTCCATTTTATCAGCATCTGCGACAGCCGGAGCTTTGCCCTTAAACCCGCCAGTAATTGCTCCTTTGGATCTACCATAAAATTTAGAATATTTAGAACTTCCCTTAAAACCAAAAATTTTAAAATCAAGAGGATCGCTGTTATATTCTTCCCCGGCTTTTTCTCCATAAATTCCGACTTCAACTGATCCCGGAGTGCCATTTTTACTCATACCCGGAACAATTATTTTTGTTTGTGTTTTATAAATTTTTCCATTCGAACCTTCCAGCCTAGTATCTATACTAAGCGTTTGAACAGAAGAATTAAAAGCGTTAAAAATTAAAATTGTTCCTATTGCCTTATCGGCAACATCCTTTTCCGTAGTAGCTTCTATTGTTTTATTTTCTTCACCAGAAATTACCATAAGACGAAAAGATAAATCACTGGTATTCGAATCTTTGTTAGCAGATAAATTTTTATTTAAAACTATATCTTTTATTTTTGGATTAATTGTTACCTCCGCTTTGGAAAATAAAAAAGTAAACGCGAAAAAACAAAACACCACGGAAACAAAAGCCACAAACCAAAGCATATATCGGGACCTGCTCTTGAGATGACCTACTTCAACCTTTTTCACCTCCACTTTTTCCCGCGTTTCCACTATAAAAGTTTCCCCCCCTCTTTTTTTTTCTTCGGTTTTTAACCTCTCCCGCTTGGCTAGCACCATGTCTTCTAAGAAACGTTTTGGCATAATTATTTTTGAATTAAAAAACGATTAATATAAATTGAATCAACAATAAGAAAAGGCTCACGGATTACCAAATCTTCAAAAACCGCGGCTCCATGAAGCAATTTGGTGTTTAAAAAAATAATTTCAAATTTTGATTCTGTCAGGGTGTATTGGCTGAATTGTTCAGTTTTAATCGTTTCTCCGAAAAAATCCGCCAAATCTTTTCCCATATATATATAAATAGTCGCCGGAATAGAGATATCATTAGAGAGATTTGCCAACGATGTTTGAAAGTTTTTCAACCATTCTGCTTTTAATTTATCTATGGTCGGTGTCAATCTTTTAACCAATTTTTCTTCGGCATGTCCATCTTTAAAAAGAGAAATGAGAGAATTTGCTTCATCTAAACCGCACTGAAGCCCAAAAGCAACTCCGCGAGTCAAAAAATTACAGCCAATAGGAAAAGAAATTGATTCGCGCAATGTGTTTTTTTTGATCATAGAAATATCCGTCACCTCCCCGCCGACGTAAACTAAAAGAAAATTTTCTTGTTTCGGATACATATCGCGTACTACGGTAAAAGTAGCCATTGTAAAAGAAGAGAACTTTATTTGTTCAAAGTGAAAGTATTTGCCTATAGTATCTTCTATTTTTTTTAATATTTGTTCCCCGCTTGTGGAAATAAAAATAGTCATTTCCAATTCTTGAGCTTTTTGATTTAAAGGTTTAGTTGTTTCGTAACCATTCAACATTATTTTAATATTTTTAAGCTCAATTGTACGAACTTTGTTTTCAGCATTCGCGTATTTTGTCAAATGTTCTTCTTCAAAAATTTTTATTTCTTTTTGAATTAAATCATCCGCCAATTTTTCGGTAAAGATAAAAGGCGTATTTTTTTTAAGATTAATCATCCGTGTTTGAGAAACACACCAAGGGGAAGAAAGAACACAAAAGATTCTAGAAGGGACGCCTAAGCCAGCTTTATAAATTTTTCCAACAACAATTTCTAATGATTTTATTGCCAAAGACAAAAATTGGTTCACCTCAATATCTTTTTCAATAAGTATTGGTTCCCTAAAAGAAAAAATAATTTTAGGAATTCCTGATTTTTGCGTCCAAAAGAGAGCTCCCCCAACAGAAGAAGACCCAATGTTAAAAACTAACATCAATTCATCTTTCTTTTTAGATCTAAACAAAATACTCATAGCTTTATTATACCATAAGCACCGCTTTTATACGTCTAATACCTTGGGCCACAGCTTCTTCTTTTTGAATTTTAAAATGACCAAGCTCTTTGGTATTCGTTACGTGTGGACCACCGCAAAATTCTTTTGATATTACATTACCATCTTTACTTGACCCATCCTGGGCGGGTTCTTCTATAAAATACAAAGACACAGTCTCTGGATATTTAGTGCCAAATTCCATTTCTGCTCCAATTTTTTCTGCTTCAACTAAAGACATTTCTTTATGCACCACATTTAACCTTTTTTTTATTTTATCATTCACCCAATCTTCCACTTTTTGTTTTTCCTCATTTGTTAATTTGTGGTCGCAAAGAAAATCCATCCGCAAACGCTCTTCAGTGATATTGCTCCCTCGCTGTTTTATATTTTTATCCACGACAGCCTGAAGACCCGCTAGAAGTAAGTGATGCGCAGTATGAAGTCTGACAGTTTTTTCATTGTGATTCGCAAGTCCACCCTTAAACATTCCAACAGAAGATGTCTGGGAAAGTTTTTGATGTTCAGCCATTTTCTTATTAAAATCTTCTAAATCAACTTTAATTCCTTTTTCTTTAGCAAGTTCTAAAGTAAGCTCTATCGGGAAACCATATGTAGTCGCAAGAATAAATGGATCTATGCCTTTTTCAAATTCTTTTAATCCATTTTGTAAAGTTTGTCTGAATTTATTTTCTTCTTTTTCTATTTCTCCCTTATCATTGAGAACATATATATCTTGATAAATTTTTTTTACTTTCTCAATTTCTTGCGCCAATGGCTGTTTAGAAAATCTAACTGCTCGGCGAATTAATCTTCTTAAAACATATCCGGCACCCGTATTGGAAGGAGCTATTCCATCTGAAATTATAAAAAGAGCCGCTTTTATGTGATCAGCAACAATACGTTCTTCTCTCGTTTCTTCATCATTAAAAACATCGGTACCATAAACACTTTTTTTCTTTTGAACAGTAGCCACCAAACGTTCCAGTCCCATTCCCGTATCAATACCTAAAACCGGCAATTTTTTCAAAATTGCTTCTCCTTTATCTAATTTTTCACGGGAACCATCACAAAAATATTCATTAAAAACTATATTCCAAATTTCTACATCTTGACCCGCGTTATTCTTGCAGTAAATTTCTGTCGTTGGTCCGCAAGGACCCGAATCTCCTGTCGGCCCCCAAAAAACGTCGTTCCCCTCTTCTTTTATTTTTTCTACACCTAATTCTTTCCAAATTTTTTCAGATTCCTCATCTCTCGGAACATTCTTGCTTCCTTCATAAATTGTAACATAAGAAATTTCTAAATTCATTTCTTTAGTGATAAACTCATGGGCATATTTAATTGCTTCTTTTCTTCCATAACCCCCAAAGGAAAAATTGCCAAGCATTTCAAAAAATGTAAGGTGGGTTGCATCCCCCACTTCTTCTATGTCACCCGTACGAATACATTTTTGTGCGGTAGTAATGTTTCTATCACCGAAATCTTTATCCGCACTTTCTGAATTTATATAATATGGCTTGAATTGTTGCATCCCCGCAGTTGTAAAAAGAACCGAAGGGTCATTCTTTGGCACGAGTGAAGACGAAGGAATTATTTTATGCCCCCTGTTCTCAAAAAATTTTAAAAATCTTGACCTAATTTCATCTGATTGCATACAAATTATCTATTTACTTGATCTTCATTATTTAGATTCTTTTCAGAAATTCTTCTCCTTATCGGCGCTTCAATTATATAAACCACCACAAGAATAAAAAGTACAAAAATAGTTGAAATAGCAGCCAAAATAAAAAATCCGAATCCGGCAGCCATACCAATACCCGCCGTCACCCAAAGCCCTCCTGCAGTCGTAAGCCCCACCAAACGCGAACCTTGGAGAATTATTGAACCAGCACCTAAAAATCCGATACCAAGTATTATTTGCGCTGGAATCATGGTTGGATTCAAGCCAGGTAAATTAATATATTTTTGCACTATCATCTCAGAAATAATAACAAACACTGCCGCCCCCAAGGAAACCAAGGCATGCGTTTTCATTCCTGCTGCTTCTCTCACTAAAAGTCTCTCTCCTCCAATTAATAATCCAAGCCCCACCGCCACTGCCAACCTTAAAAGAATCTCATTATTTTGTGTTAAAAATTGTTCCATAAAATAATTATACCCCGAAGTAAAATTTTTGGCAAAATTTACTACAGGACTAAGCAACAACTCCGCCACCCAAGCAAACATCGTTATCGTAAATGACGCAAGACTGGCCGGAAGCAACTAAAATTGGTTTTGAAAAAATAATCTGTGCAATACTCGGTGTTGAACATTTAATCTTGCAAGGCAAAAACTCACCGTGATAACGAATCTGGCAGGTATAGCTTTTAGCTTTTAGCGGATAGCTTTTATAAATCCAGTTAGTATGTTTTAATTTTATTTTATTTTCAGCTAGGCCTTGCCTAGTTTGATCATGGGGGAACTGTGACACTATTAGGATATTTTTTTTTACATCTTTACCGACCACATAATACGGTCCATCGATAGGGTTCTTTTTGGTGATTATAAAACCATGTCGTTCTCCCAACGTATGAAAAACCACTCCGTCGTGATAGCCAATTTTTTCTCCCTGCTCGTTTACTACTTTCCCCTTTTTTGATTTAATGTAATGTTTTAAAAATTCTTTCAAATCCACCGCCCCCAAAAAGCAGATACCCTGGCTATCTTTCTTCTCGGCTACTGGCAAGCCAAACTTTTTGGCCAACTTACGCACTTCTATCTTTTGTAAATTTCCAACCGGAAACAAAATCTTCTTTAATTGTTCTTGTTTTAAAGTCCATAGAAAATAACTCTGATCTTTTGATGGATCTTTCCCTTTTTTTAGAGAAAAGAAATTTAAATAATTCTGCGGGCGGAAGGTTCTGCCCATAGGGCGGAGTAAGACCAAAGAATTTTTTGAATTTCTTCTCTCAACCTGCGCGTAGTGCCCCGTCGCAACGTAATCAGCCCCCATAGCAAGAGCTTTTTTAAGAAAGGCCCCGAACTTCACTTCTTTGTTGCACATTACGTCGGGGTTCGGTGTACGACCTTCTTTGTATTCGCGAATCATATAATCTGCCACTTCTTTTTTATAAACATCAGCTAAATCAAAAGTTAAAAATGGAATATCTAAATGCGCTGCTACTCGCATAGCATCACGACGCTCATCCTCTTCATTGCAAACTAAAAAATCTGGATGCCAAGTTTTAATAAAAACTCCCACGACTTCATAGCCTTGTTTTAAGAGCAAGGTCGCTGAAACAGCAGAATCAACACCCCCAGAAAGTCCGACAAATACAGTTTGTTTTTTCATAAATATTTGGTTTCTCCCCAAAGCAAGGCTTTGGGGGCTTATCCTACAGTTCCATCAGCTTTTTGTAAAGCTCATAAGTTGCTCGCGCGTCTCCCAACCCTGTATGCGAATTTTTATTTTCAATATTAAAACGCACGCATAATTCACGTAAAGAAAAATGCTCTAAGTCTGGTTCCCTGTGTAATTTCGCCCAGGCGATGGATACGGTATCTAATTTATGATAATGCATAGTGTTTTGTATTTCATTTTTATTGAAAGCATGTTCCAAAAACCCAGCATCAAAAGCAACATTATGCCCAACCATAATACAGTCTTTTGTTTTATCAGCAAAAATTCTTATTGCCTCTTCCAAACTATATGCGTTTTCCCAATTTTTCTCATTATAATGATTTACTTTGAGAGCAATAGGGTCAGCATTTTCTATATGTTTCGGTTTTATTTTTAATTCAAATTCTTCAATAACTTTTAAATCTGGTGTTGCAAAAACACAGCCAATTTCAATAATCTCATGCTTTAACATATTCAAGCCAGTGGTTTCTATATCTATAAAAGCAAAATTGTGTTTTCTCATCTTATTATTTTAACGCAAATATTTTAATTTATTTTTTACATGTTCTGCAAAAGTTTTCGTATAATGAATATTACCATCTTTATCATGAAGATAATATAAATAAGTTGATTTTTGTGGATAAATAGTAGCCTTGATAGCTAAAAGACCCGGATTCCCTATTGGACTCTCTGGCAGTCCTCTCGTTTTGTAAGTTTCGGGAGCGGCATCTACTTGAAGAGGCATACCTATAGAAATTCTTTTCCATAAAATTCCAGAAATAATTCCACGATCCGCATCTCCTTTTGCTTCTCTTTCAACTATTGAGGCCATTGTTATAATTTCTCTTTCTGTCTTGCTTGATGAAACAATATCAGAACTAAGAAGCGTTATTTTTTTCTTGAAATTATTATTCATAGATTTTATTACGTCTTTTTCATTTGCGTCAGTTAGGAAAAAATAAGTATCCGGAAAAAGATACCCCTCTAGTTCTTTTGCCTCTGCGATAAATTTATCTTTCTTAAAATTTGTTAATTCCTGAGAAAAAGTATCCCCTATTTGATTTATATCAAAACCTTCTGGAATCGTGACCGAAACCGGCGCCGTATGATGCTCCCCTCCTCCAATGCGTCTAGCAACCAGCCAAACTGGTAATTTATTTTCAAATAAATAATCTGCTGATTTTATATGCAATTCTGCGCCAAAAATTATTAAAAAGGATTCAAAGGCCACTCTAGATTTTATTATATGTTGCTTTTCCAAAACAGCCGAAATGCTTCGCAAACTCATTCCTGGCTCTATTCTCACCACGGCTCCAGCTGGAAAATCTCCCGGTGCGCTTAAAAATAAGAAATAGAAAAAAATTAAAAAAATCACAACGCTAAATATATAAAAAACTTTTTTCTTATTTTTTTTAATGTTAAACACCGAGTGTTCAACATTATGCTCAAACTCGTTTGGTAGAGAAGAATTTTCCATAAATAATTAAATAGGCAAATTTGTCGGGGGAGAAGCTTCCTTAGACTCGATACGTTCAAGTGTAGGCACTTTCAAGATCTGACCTGGGAAGTGCCACAATGTTGCCAGCTCTTCAACATTCAAGACAAAAGTTTTGTGCTGAAAATACGCCTTTATATAGGAATCAAGCGAAATAATCCCTGGAATAGGCCAACGCCAAACACTCTGGGAAAAGATATGACGACGCAAAGGAAGATGAAAAAAAGCTCGTTCTCGAAACTCATGAAGCATTCTATTAGACAAAAACATAACTGTTTTCTCGGAAGCTGGAAAATATCCACTATAAGCATCCGCTTGAGATGAATTAAAACGATAAAGCTCATTGGAATCTGGTCTTGCATATTGGCGCCAAACAAGACGAAGATTCCTTCTGCTACTCATATCAAATACTTCTTTTTTTGCCACATACATAACTCGAATGCCAGTCTCAAAACCAAGTTTACCAACTTTAGCACTCATTCCTTTTACAATATTATCTAAAAATGGCGGAACACGAATTTCTACTCTATTTGAGAAAGTCGGGTCTTCCCCTTTTTTAGTACTAGTATAAGGTTTTGTTAATTTAAATAATTCACTTCTGGCTTCTACCACCCAATCGTGTTTGCCAAAATAAGTACCCTTAGTATGATATTCTTTCTTTGAGGGTGTAATGACAATCTGCAACCACATTTGTTCTCCTTTTTTTAGAGAACCAAAAAGTTCTATAACTGGAGAAATTGGGTCAACTTTAAATTCTTCTTTTGGATCTTTGTCTAAACCAAAATCTACGTAAGTCTTGAGCGGATATGCTTCTGGTTTTGTTAATTTAAATTCACATCCCCAGCCATTCCAAGAACTCTCGGGAGAAATTTCATCAACTGCCAATGTATAATCTTCCACCGCTTTTACTTGCGCTTGAGGATATTGCGCGTACATTTGTGTTTCAATCAAACCCCTGATGCGCGTCGGAGTTCGAATATAAAAATGCACTTGCCCGTCAATAGATGCAATTTCCAAAGAAAACCAAAACCAGACAGCTCCTTGCCACCACTCTTCTTTGCCTCCTTTCATGCTCCAGTGATAAAGAGCATTCGTAATAAAAAGCTCCATTGCTTTTGGAGAACGCAAAACATCCCGCGGAGGAACTATTTCAAGCAAAACAAAATCTATCCCGGAAATGAAATCTTGCTGGATATAATGAAGCCAAAGAATCCAAGCAATACGACCAAGGATTATTACCCCAACTAAAGAAAGAACTATTTTTAATGAAGAATATTGTAAATTAAATTTAAAAATAAGGTAGACAACAATTGCAACTAAAATCCAAATCCAATATTCTATTATTCCTTCTTCTATGGAGTCCAAAAAACCTTTTGAATTCTCCCCTTTTTTATCAGCCATTCTTCTATTTTAATACAAATGCAAGAAAAAACAAATAGCAAAATATTTAAGCTAAAGTATAAAGTCCTTTTTCGTTCTTCTTGAAATACTTTGAATTAGCAAGGTTTACTAAAATAGTATTTTTCTTAAAATATCTTTCTTTCATCACTTTTTTGACTACATCATCTTTACTCAAAGGCTGTCCTTCTCTTTTTAAAATATCTTGAATAACTTCTCGAGCAATGCCGGCTTTGTAACCCCATTCAGTAAGAGCATACATTCCTCTGCCAACTAGAACAAAACGAGGATCTTTAATAAGTTCGTTGTGACAAGTGGCATAATGAATTTTTTTACTGAAAGTTTTTGAAATAGCATCTGCCACTTCTTTAAAGTGCATCGGAGACCCGTTGCGTCTCATAACCAGAAAAGCATAATCTTTAACTCCACGAGTGCGAATATTTGGAGAAGAAGCTTTGCCCCATTCACCTAAACCATTTTTTGCAACAGTTTTAGACATTGAAAGCCATCTCTTGACCATCTCTTCATTTTTATATTGTTCAGCGACATCTTTCATTTGGTCAAAAAATCTTTTAATCATCTCCGTTTCCGAAATAAGATCTTCATCTTTTAATGATGCATAAAGTTTTTTTAAAGACTCGTGAATTTTATTAGTCATATCATCATCCACACTCCAACGAGCATGAAAATGTTCATCTTCACGATGTTTTTTGAAAGCATCACCCAACACTAAGAAAAAATTAATATGATTCTGGGTCATTTTATCTTTCGAGATAAAAGGCAAAAGCTCGTGTTCCGCCACAATTGAACCGAGTTTATACATCAACTGCTTGAGCTCTTCAAAAATTGCCTGTTCCGCTTTAAAGGCATCAGATTTTTTAATAAACTTTAAAGCGGCATCTTCAATTTGACGAACACGCTCTCTGGTAATATTATATTTTTTGCCGATTTCTTCAAGAGTTTTTTTCTCTCCGTCTGCCGTCAAACCAAAACGATTCATAATCACATCCGAAGCACGATCTTTAAGATGAGAAGTTATTTTTTGAGTAATTTTTTTTGGTTTGAAAGATATTGTTGGCATAATTTTTTTAATTCATAATAATTATTTTTTATCTCTTCGCTTTAATCCGATCAATCTCAGTCAAATATCTTTTACGAAGTCTGACAGATTTTGGAGTAATTTCTAAATAATCATCTTCGTTCATTACCTCCAAACCTCTTTCAATACTCAAAATAAAAACGGGATTTAGGGTTATGGCTTCGTCGGTTCCAGAAGCTCGCATATTGGTAAGCTGTTTTCCTTTAGTAGGATTTACAGACATGTCATCTCCTTTCAAAACATTACCGACAACCATCCCTTCATAAATCTCTGTTCCATGACTTATATACAATATACCACGTTCTTGCAAATTTGCAAGAGAAAAAGCGACTGCTTTACCGGCTACCATGGAAACCATAGATCCATACTCTCTTTTTTTAATAACTCCTGCATATTCTCTAAAACCTGTAACTCGCGAAGACATTATCCCTTCCCCTTTTGTATCTATAATAAATTCACTGCGATAACCCAAAAGTCCACGCGTCGGTATGTCAAAAATAACCCTAGCAATCCCTTCTTTTTCCATCATATCTTTCATAATACCTCGTCTTTTTCCTATTTTTTCAATTACACTACCTGAAAATTCCATCGGAACATCAATTACCAATTCCTCATATGGTTCTGTTTTAATTCCATTTTTTTCCTTGATGATAACTTCCGGCTGAGAAACTTGCATTTCAAAACCTTCTCGACGCATATTCTCAAGCAAAATAGCAATATGAAGTTCGCCTCGGCCATACACTTTAAAGAAGGAAGGACCCATTTTGTCGCCTTGGTCTGGGGAAAAATCAACTTTTAGTCCGACGTTTATTTCTAATTCTTTTTCCAATCTTTCTTTAATTTGTCTTGAAGTTAGAAATTTTCCTTCTCGACCGGCAAACGGAGAATCATTTACTAAAAAATTCAAGGATAAAGTCGGCCCATCAATAGCAATATGTGGCATGGGTAGAACAGTCTCATCTTCACACAAAGTTTCCCCAATATAAATATCTGGAATTCCAGCGATAAGAACAATATCACCACAACTAGCAGAGTCTACTTCTTTTCTATTTATTCCTTCAAAGGAAAAAAGCTTCATAATTTTTCCTTTGCGTGTTCCTTCCTGACCATCAATCTCGCCTTTTATAAAAATCTGGCTGGCAGTTTTTATTTTTCCAGAATAAATTCGCGCAATAGCCATTCTACCCAAAAAATTATCATAACCCAAATTAAAAACTTGCGCAGACATTTTCCCATTTTCATCAGTAGAAGCTGAGGGTACTTTTTCTAAAATTAAATCCAAAAGCGGATTAAGACCCTCTCCTTTCTCCTCCCCCTTGAGAAGGGGGAGGTTGGGTGGGGGTAAATTTTTAAAAGCCTTACCTTCACGCCCAATGGCATAAATTGTTTCAAAATTTGCTTGTTCTTCGTTTGCCCCTAATTCAAAAAATAAATCCAAAACTTCCTCGTGTGCTTTATGAGGATCAGCTGCCGGTTTATCTATTTTATTTATAACCACTATCGGTTTCAAACCTAATTCCAAAGATTTTTTTAAAACAAATCTAGTTTGAGGCATCGGTCCTTCTGCTGCGTCAACTAACAAAAGCACAGAATCAATAGCCCGTAAAACACGTTCTACTTCCGAACCAAAATCAGCGTGACCAGGAGTATCTACAATGTTTATCTTCGTATCTTTATAATAAATAGAAGTATTTTTTGAATAAATAGTAATACCACGCTCTTTTTCGAGATCGTTTGAATCCATTGATACTCCTTCATCTTGGAGTCCGCCATTTTGCCTCATTAGGGCATCAGTCAAGGTAGTCTTGCCATGGTCCACATGAGCTATTATTGCTATGTTTCTAATTTCCATTTCTATTTTCTATATTATCTAAACAAAAAAGCCCTAAAAAACATCAGAGCTTTTTTGTAAAACTATTTCTATAATAACATAGCAAGTAGAAAAAGTAAAATTATTTAACTATTTTTACTGTTTTTGCAGTTATAATGTTTGTTGTTTTGTCTAAATTTCCAACAACAATTACCTTTTGTCCGATAGCAATATCAGAAACTACGACTTTAACACCATTTTTCCTATAGGTGGTCGAGGCGTTTGTTTCAACATCTACTGATGATACAACTTTTGTTTTTACATTTTTTACTTCTATTATAAAACCGGTACTATTTAAAGCTGAAATAGTACCGACTGTACTACTTTTTCTTTTGTTACTTTTAATTTTTAAACTTTTATCATTTTTATTTTGCTTTTGATAAGTTGATTGCCCATTTTTAATACCTAAATCCTGCGGAGTCGCGGCAAAAACGCTGGAACCCGAAACCAATAATGAGAGTGCTAAGGCACCTGTTGCAATTTGTTTTTTATATTTCATAAGTTTATTTTAATTAAGTTAATAATGCTTTAATTTAATAATAATATTTATACACTCTGACCTGGGTGTATATAAATATATTACATTTATTAAATGAAGCTATTATGAAGAGATAGGCAAAGAAATTATTACATTTGTTCCTTTGTTTACTTGGCTTTTTACAGAAATCGTTCCTTTATGATTTTCAATAATTTTCTTTGATAAAGTGAGCCCCAATCCTGCGCCATCTGTGCTTCGGGAGGTATCCCCTCTAAAAAATGGATCAAATATTTTATTCAAAATATCTGCTTTAATCCCCACCCCATTATCACTAATAGTGAGTAAGTATTTTCCAGAGACAACTTTATCAGATACAAATATTTTTCCATCCTGTAAAGTATTTTTAATGGCATTATCTAAAATATTAAAAAATACTCGACTTAATTCTATTTTATTCCCTAAAACAACTGAGGGCAATTCTATTTTTGTTTCAATATTTATATTTTTGAGGTTAGCTAAATTTTTATTTTTTTCCACAATAGATTTTACCAATTCATTAATAGAAAAAATTTCATATTTAGTTTGTTTTGACATATCGTATTTTGATAAATCAAGCAAATCATTACTAAGTTTTGAAAATTCTCTCATTTCATCTAAGGTATTTTCAAGTGTCTTCTTGGCTCCAGTAATATCTAATTTTTTATTATTAAGATTCACTTCAAGTCCAGAAATAACTACTGCGATAGGGGTACGAAGCTCGTGAGACGCATCCGCAATAAACCTTTTTTGTTTCTGCATATTTAATTTAATTGGTTTAAGTGTTTTTTCTGTAAGCAAAAATCCCAAAATAATAACAAAAAATATTATGATGATATTTATCGTTATAAAACGATTTACCAATATATCTTGCGCTCTATCTATAAGAGCTTGCGAGATATCAGGATTCAAAAATATATTTTCTAAAATTGATTGAGTTAAATTTGAAAGAATCGTATTGTAAAGTACAATACTTGAACCACCCAAAATTACTATGGCGGTAATAGTATAATAAAAAGTAAGTCTAAGCCGAGCTACAAAAAACTCATCAAATTTATGATCAACTTTCCATTTTGTAACCAACTCCACGAATTGTTTGTATAATTTTTGCATTGTCTTTTATTTTTTTTCTCAAATTTTTTATATGAACATCTACGGTATTGCTAAATGATGAATCCGCAAAATCCCAAGCGTGAGAATAAAGTTCGTCCCGAGTTACTACTTTGTTTAGATTACGCATCATATATTCAAGTACCATAAACTCTTTCAGAGTAAGAGAAACTGGCTTATCTTTATAAGTTACTAATCTGCTTGTTGTATTGATGCTAATATTTCCAGAAGTAAGTATAAGAGGAGAAGTTTGTTTGGGACGTCGCAAAAGCGCATGAATACGAGCCAAAAGTTCCTTAAAAGCAAACGGCTTTGCTAAATAATCATCCGCCCCAGCATCAAGACCGACAACCTTGTCATCTGTGGTACCTAAGGCGGTGAGCATAAGCACCGGAATCACGACTCCATTCTCTCTCCAATTAACACAAATAGACACTCCATCTTTCCCCGGAAGCATTCTATCTAAAATTACAAAATCGTATTCATCGCGATTAATTAATATACGACGTTCAGCAGCCAGTCCTTCCTCTATTACATCAACTGCATAACCTTCTTGCATAAGACCTTGTTTTATGTTTTCTGCTAATTTTGTATTATCTTCAACGACTAATATTTTCATACTTATATAATATCACTTTAAAATGAAAAATTCATGAAGATAAATTTTTTTTGTGCGCCGGGTTGGACTCGAACCAACGATGCCCATGGGGCCGGAGATTTACAGTCTCCTGGAATAGCCGCTATCCGACCGGCGCATATTTGCCTCTCACGAGGCATGCATACAAAATAACACAAAAAAACATCTTTTGCATCTTTTTTTATGAGTTAGATTTTTGATTCTATTTTTTGATTTTAGAGTAGAAACGTCTTCTTTAAGAACAGAAACGTTTGTCCAAGTTAAAGGAAAAGATGGGGATAACTTTATCTACACCACTGAACGAGGTCGCACGCGAATCGGGCTTTTGATTTTACTTGCCCGTCCTCCGGCGGGTGCTTTCTTAGTTTCAATTAATAATTCGTTATCTTTTACAGAAACATAGATAGTGTCACATTTTTTTACTCCGTTTGAAATTATGTATGAAGCAACAGGATTTAAAATTTTATTTTGAATTAAGCGATTAATCGGTCTGGCACCATAATGCGGATCATAACTCTCTTTCGCCAAATAAGAGAGCGCGTCATTCCCTATTTCAAAATTTATTCCCTTGCTCTCCAGACGGCTTCGCACCACCTTGATTCGTAAATTAACTATTTCTTTTAGAGATTCTTCGGACAGAACATCAAAAACAATGGTCTCATCCAGACGATTCAAAAATTCTGGACGAAAATTATCCTTCAATGCTTCTAAAACTTTTTCCTTCATATTGCTATAATCTTCTATTTTAGAATTATTGGAAAATCCGATTGATTCCATTTTTTCCACAAATTGCGAGCCGATGTTGGAGGTGAGAATGATAATAGTGTTTTTGAAATTTACCACTCTCCCCTTGCCATCCGTCAACCTGCCCTCATCTATTACTTGCAGAAGCACATTAAAGACTTCGGGATGCGCTTTTTCAATTTCGTCAAAAAGAATCACTGCATAGGGTCTGTGACGAACAGCTTCAGTCAATTGGCCCGCTTCATCATAACCAACATAGCCCGGCGGAGAGCCGATAAGCTTGGACATTGAATGGCGTTCCATGTATTCGGACATATCCACTCGGATAATCGCATTGTCGTCATTGAACATAAATTGCCCGAGAGCTTTGGTAAGTTCCGTCTTGCCGACTCCTGTCGGACCCAAGAAAATAAATGAACCGATAGGCCTATTGGGATCTCCGATACCGGCTCGGGAACGGCGAATCACATCCGCCACTCGCTTAATGGCTTCGTCTTGACCAATAACTCTTTTGTTTAATTCATTTTCCATCGTTTCAAGCTTGGCGCGTTCTTCTTCAAGCATCTTGGTAAGCGGTATCCCTGTCCAGCGAGCGACCACCTCCGCAATATCTTCAGCGGTGATTTCTTCTTTCAGAATTCTGCGTGATTTTTGCAATTTCTTCAGCCGAGCGAGTTTTAATTCAAGTTCTTTTTTTAAAGCCGGTATTTTTCCATAACGTATTTCTGCCGCCTTAGAAAGATCAGATTTCATTTCTGCATCTTCAGCTTCAAAACGAATACTTTCAAGTTCTTTTTTAATAGTGCGAATTTCAACTACCGTAGATTTTTCATTCTGCCATTTTAATTCAAGCTCTTTTGTCTTTTCGGATAAATTACCGATTTCTTTATCTATCTCCTTGAGCCTATTTTTTATTTCCTTATTTTTTTCTTCAGCTACCCCGGAACTTATTTCTTTCTTGAGCGCTTCTTTTTCAATCTCCAAACGCATTATTTTCCTGTGCGCATCTTCCAAAACCGGCGGTTTATTTTCAAGCATTATTTTGAGGGATGAAGAAGCTTCATCAATCAAATCAACGGCTTTGTCCGGCAAAAATCTGTTGCTAATATAACGAGCAGAAAGATTCACAGCCGAAATTATCGCGTCATCTGTGATTCGAATGCCGTGAAAAAGTTCATATTTTTCTTTCAACCCACGCAAAATCGCAATTGCATCTTCTACACTTGGTTCATCAATATAAACTGGCTGAAAACGGCGCGCCAGGGCTGGATCCTTTTCAATGTGTTTTTGATACTCCCGCAGAGTTGTCGCGCCGATAGCTCGAAGTTCTCCGCGAGAAAGCGCCGGCTTCAGCATATTTGAAGCATCCATTGTTCCCTCCGCTCCTCCCGCACCGACAATCGTATGAATTTCATCAATGAAAAGAATTATTTTTCCATCCGATCGTTCAATTTCTTTCATAATCCCTTTTAATCTCTCTTCAAATTCTCCGCGATATTTTGTGCCCGCCACGAGCATTCCCAAATCAAGCGAGACAAGCTCTTTTTCTTTTAAAGATTCCGGAACATTATTCTTAGCAATCATTTGAGCGAGCCCTTCGACGACAGCCGTCTTGCCGGTGCCTGCCTCGCCGATTAAAATAGGATTATTTTTAGTTCGGCGCGAGAGTATCTGCATAATGCGCGTTATTTCATTATCTCGGCCGATGACTGGATCCAGCTTATCTTCTTTGGCTAATTTGGTTAAATTGCGAGTATATTTTAAAAGTAATTTAAATTTTTTTGGTTCAGAAACGTTGGTGATGTTTTGACTGCGAAACTCTTCTAAAACTTTCAGCACTTGCTCTTTGTGAATTCTAAAATGCGCTAAAGTCTCTCGCGCTTCAGAAGTAACTTCTAAAATTGCGATAAAGAGGTGCTCAGTTGAAACAAAATCATCTTTCATATATTCCGCTAGCTTGGCAGATTGCTCAATGACTTGGGCCAAATCAGGATTGAGATAAATCTGATATGAAGGTGAAATAGTACTACGAGATTCCGGCAATTCAATTAATTCCAAAACGGAATCGGTCAGGAGCATCGTGTCAATTTCTAGTTTATCTAAAATAGAATTCACAATGGATTCGTCCTGAAGCAAGAGCCCCGCAAGAAGATGAAGCGAAGAAACGTGATTCATCCCGCGCTCAATCGCGAGCTCGTGAGCTTTTTTAATGGCATCCTTGGCTTTAGTTGTAAATTTATTTAATGGTGGCATAAAATAAGTTATAAAATAAAAAGTTATAAAGTTTATAAAATATATGAACTCTTACTGAATTTTAGATGAAGAAGCTGGCAATGCTTTTAGGGCATCCACGATAGTTTTGATTGAAACAAAAGATGAAATACTGTCAGGAGAAAGCGCCATTCCTAATGCTTCCCCATCTAAGTTAAGCACTAATCCCCCTGCATTTGATTTTGAAACATTAAGATTCATGCCCTTATCCGCATTTAATCCTTCAAATATGGAAGATGATACTGTACCCCCCAATACAATAACTTGTTGACCGATTTTCATTTTAGTTAAATCACCAAAGGCGGGAACTGTAAAAGTAAGCTTATCTGTTCCATTCACGGAAGCTCCTATTTTAAGAAAAGAAAAACCAGCTTTATTGGTTGACATAAAATCCGCTTTAAATTTCCCGCTATCATTTTTTACATAATAAGTTCCAGCACTTGGAACAAGTATGGTATCAGTGACGACAATCCCGTCAGTCGAAACTGCGAAGCCATGCCCAGCTGAAAGTTCAGCCGGTTGAAAATTTACGTCTTGTCCATCTTTAGTTATAGAAAATAATGCTGATTTATTTTTTGCAATTGCATCCACAACTAAATCTTCTTCTTTGACGACAATAGTTTGTACTGTGGTCTTTCCTTCAACTTGCTGAATTTTCTCAATCGTTTGTTGAACAACCCGATTAATCGGTGCGGTAAAAGACGCTGGTGCTTGTTGCATCAAGGTCACAGTAGTTATCCCTGTCGCAATTGAAGTGACAAAGCTGAGCAATATAGCCAGTAATATCAACTGCGATTTGTTTAAATCTTTAACATCCATATCCTAATTATACCACTTTTTTAATTTTTGCAAAATTTCGGAAAGTGCTTTAATCGTATAATCTATATCACTCTTTTTTGTATCTCTACCCAAAGAGAAACGGATTGATCCATCTGTTTCCTTTATATCTTTATTAATCGCTTGAATAACATATGAGGCTTTGCCGTCTCCAGACTTGCAAGCGCTTTTAGATGAAGCCATAATCCCTTTCGCAGAAAGTTCAATCACTAAAAGATCACTCGGAATTTTTGGAATTGTAATATTCACATTATTCGGCAATCTATTTTTTAAATCGCCATTAATAATTAAATTTTTATCAAGGGTTCCCCTTGATAATTTTTTCAAAAAATAATCACGGAGTTTAATTAAGCGTTTTGCTTCTTTTTCTTTAATATCATAATTTTTTTTAAAAGCGAAAGAAAATTTTACAATTTCTGATAAATTTTCTGTTCCGGGACGAAGCCCGCCTTCTTGATCTCCACCACCAAATACATTTTTAAGCAATACCGACTTTTTTTTATAAAGTACTCCGACTCTCCCTGCACCCTCAATCTTTGTGCCTGACAATGAAAGCAAATCAACTCCTAGCTTCTCTACATTCAAATCTAAATAATTTGCCGCCTGCACCGCATCAGTATGAAATAACGGGAACTTGGTTTGCGCAGTTTTTCTAAAATATCTAATTCCTTTCGCAATTTCTTTTATCGGCTGTATCGTGCCAATTTCATTATTTGCATACATCACAGAAACAAGCACCGTATTTTTTTTAATTTCATTTTTTATTTTTTTTGGATCAACTATTCCATTTACCTCAACTGAAACGATAGAAACCTGCGCGAGTTTTCTTTTTTGAAGAAGCTTACAAGTCTCAAGCACAGAGGGATGCTCTATATTTGTCGTAATAATATGAGGCAATCCTTTTCCTTGCCAAGCAAAAATAACCCCTTGGATAGCAAGATTATTACTCTCTGTACCGTTAGAAGTAAATATAATTTCTTCTGATTTCGCCCCTAAAACATTTGCAACATCTTGATGCGCTTTTTGCAATTTAGATTTAGCTAAAACTCCTTCAGCGTGTATTGAGCTCGGATTAGCCGAAACCGAAGCAGCATAATCTAAATATATATATTTTCTATTTTTTACCCCGCCACCACGAAATAAGTTTGATTTAGGCATAAAAATAGTATATATTGAAAACGTATGAATACAAAGCTCGAGATAATCTTTTTTGTTTTAACTGGAATTTCAATCTTCTTTATACTTTTAGGTATTATTTGGGTTATTGTCACCGAAAAACGCTTAAAAAGATTTTTCCTCGGTAAAAAAGCAAAAGACTTAGAAGACACCATTATTATATTAGAACAAGAAATCAATAAATTAAATAGAGCCAAAGATAATACTGAAAAAGAAATTATATCTATAAATACCAAACTTAAAAAAAGTATTCGAGGACTTGAAACAATCCGTTTTAACCCATTCCCAGACCAAGGGAGCAATCAAAGTTTTGCTATCGGCATGTTAAATGAAGAAAATAATGGTTTAGTAATTTCCAGTTTATACTCTCGTGAACGAATGAGCATATTTGCCAAACCAATTAAAAACGGAAAATCTGAATACGAACTTACCTCTGAAGAAAAAGATGCTCTGGAAAAAGCAAAAATCAGCTAACTATAAATAATATGCAAGAAAATAAAAACAATGGAATAATTCCACGCGCGCCCATAGTAGTGGTGATGGGTCATGTTGATCACGGCAAATCCACCTTGTTGGATTATATAAGAAAAACAAATGTAGTTGAGTGCGAGATCGGAGGCATCACCCAATGCATTTCTGCTTATGAAGTTGTACATAAAGACGAAGATGGACAAGCAAAAAAAATAACTTTCCTCGATACTCCCGGACATGAGGCTTTTTCAAAAATGCGTGAGCGTGGAGCGAAGATAGCAGATATCGCTATTTTGGTCATCTCCGCCTCCGAGGGAGTAAAACCACAGACAATTGAAGCTTGGAAAACTATCACGGAATCTAAAACTCCATGCATCGTCGCTATAAATAAAATAGATAAACCGGACGCTAATATAGAAAAGACTAAAATGGAATTGGCGGAAAATGAAATTTATTTAGAAAATTACGGAGGCAAAATACCCTATGCAGAAATTTCTGCAAAAATCGGCACAGGAGTAGACAATTTACTATCGCTTATTCTAATTTTGGCGGAAATGGAAAATTTTACCGGAAATACTGGAGAAAACGCTTCCGGTTTTGTAATTGAAGTAAATTTAGATTCTAGGCGTGGAATATTAGCTACTTTAATTATAAAAAATGGATTAATCAAAAAAGGAATGACCGTCGTGGTGGAAGATAGCTTATGTTCCACCCGAATAATGGAAAATTTCTTGGGGGAAAATATAGATGAAGCCAAATTTTCTTCTCCAATTCATATTATGGGATTTAATAAAATGCC
>JAVHOH010000005.1:20401-21769 GCA_036169935.1 Minisyncoccota bacterium
AAAAAAAATAATCCCAATAATTCTGAAAGCTGATGTCTCTGGTTCGATAGAAGCGATAGAAAAAGAAATCGTGAAAATTAAATCTAAAACAGAAATAGAAAATGCTGAATTTAAAATTGTGGCAAAAGGCATCGGACCTATTTCCGAATCAGACATAAAAGGCGTAACTTCCGGTACAGATGTATTAGTAATTGGATTCAACGTAAAAGCTGATAAAAGCGCTATTGAAATTGCGGAAAAGAGAGGCATAACGATTTCATTTTTTAATATTATTTATAAAATGACGGAGTGGCTGGAAGAACAAATGGAAGAAAAAAGACCAAAAGTTGAAACAGTGGAAACAACTGGCCGGGCAAAGATTATCCGAGCCTTCAGCCGTACCAAAGAACGCCAGATAGTCGGAGGCAAGGTAATAGAAGGACAAATCAATTTAAATAGCATAGTTAAAATAGTGCGCCGAGAATTTGAGATCGGCCGAGGAAAAATTGTGAATTTGGAAAAAAGTAAAACTAAAACGAGTACAGTAGAAAAAGACACGGAATTTGGAATGATGATTGAATCCAAAATAGAAATTGTTGCCGGAGATATTTTAGAATCATTTTCAATAACCCAAAAATAATACACCCCACCCTAGCCCTCTCCTTGATAAGAAGAGGTAAAAATCATGAATCAAAGAAACGCAAAAGTAGCAAATCAAATTAAAGAATTATCAGCACAATTTTTGGAGCGTGAAAATGATAGAACTTCTCTCATCACAATCATGTCTGTAAACTGCTCCCCCGATCTAAAACGCGCAACTATTTTCATTACTGTATTACCGACAGCCAAGGAAACTACGGCCTTGAATTTTGTAAAAAGAAAACTTGGCATTTTGCGAGAATATTTAAAAAAGAATCTACCAATAAAAATTATTCCTTTTTTGGATGTGGCAATAGATTTGGGAGAAAAAAACCGCCAAAAAATTGACGAATTACTTCGAGAAAAGTAAAGTAATATTGTGCGCCCAGCAGGGATCGAACCTGCGACATTCTCCTTAAGAGGGAGCTACTCTACCAGCTGAGTTATGGGCGCATAAGAATATGCTATATCTAATTTATCATAATTATCTATGTTTTGAAAGTTTAATTAAAAATGTTAGATTATATAAGTGGCCTGGTAGCCAAGTGGTAAGGCATTCCTCTGCAAAAGGAATATACGGCGGTTCAATTCCGCCCCAGGCCTCCAGGCATAGAAATGCCCGAGTGGCGTAATTGGTAGCCGCAATCGACTTAAGATCGATCGCCGTAAGGCATGTGGGTTCGATTCCCACCTCGGGCACCAAAATTAAATAAACGATGCCGGGATGGCGGAATTGGTATACGCGCTAGT
>JAVHOH010000006.1:0-1099 GCA_036169935.1 Minisyncoccota bacterium
TAAAAATTAAAACAAAAAAAGTTCCTGTCCTTGATACTCTTGGACTGGTTCTGGCTAAAGACATAATCTCAGATGACAACATACCTGCTTATGATAATTCAGCTATGGATGGGTATGCTGTAAAAGCAGAAGACATTCTGGGGGCTGATAAAAATTATCCGGTTAAATTAAATTTGTCAAAGGAAGATCTGCCGGCAGGAAAAGTGCCATGCAAAAGCCTCAAGTCAGGTTATGCAATGTCAATAATGACTGGAGCACCGATACCGCAGGGGTGCAGTTGTGTGGTGATGAGAGAAGATACGCAAGAGGAAAGGCATTTCGTCTTAGTTTTTAAGGAATGCAGAGAAGGGGAAAATATAAGATATAGAGGTGAAGATATAAAAAAGGGTGATAAAGTACTCAAAAGAGGCAAAGTTATATATCCCGGGGATATTGGAGTATTGGCATCTATCGGGAAAAGTGAAGTGCCTGTTATTTATCCGCCACTTTTAGGAATAATGACTACAGGAAATGAATTACTTGAGATAGACAGCGAACTTACAATGGGTAAAGTTAGAGACAGTAACAGTTATTCTCTTGCTGCACAGGTAAAAGAAGTCGGGGCTTATTACAAAAAATATGGAATTGTAAGGGATGAGAAAGAAATACTTGGAAAAAAGATTACAGAAGCTTTAGCTGAATGCGATATATTGCTTTTAACTGGTGGTGTTTCAGTTGGTAATTATGATTTTGTTAAAGAAGTTCTTGGCAGCATTGGTGCCCAGCTTTTATTCTGGGGAGTCAACCAGCGACCGGGCAAGCCACTTGCTTTTTTGACTTATAAAGATAAGTTTATTTTTGGACTGCCTGGTAATCCTGTTTCCGTTATGGTTTGTTTTGAAATGTATGTGAGGCCTCTTATAAAAAAAATGATGGGCCTGAGTAAGTCTTTCAGGAATAGCATTTATGCAAAATCGTCATATAATTTTGAGCATAAAGAAGGAAGAACTGATTTTGTAAGGGTTATAATTGAAAAAAAGGGCAGTGAATATTTTTTTAAATCTACAGGGACACAGGGTTCTGGAGTATTAACTTCTATGTCTGAGGCAGATGGTATTGC
>JAVHOH010000007.1:0-1092 GCA_036169935.1 Minisyncoccota bacterium
AGACCACAAAAGTGGGATCAAGTCTTCGGGCAAGAACACATCACCGATGTATTAAAGAGCTCTGTAGAGTCAAATAAGGTCTCACATGCGTACCTTTTCATAGGAAGTAGAGGCATAGGTAAAACGACCGTGGCTCGTATTTTTGCTAAAGAAATAGGCGTATCCGTAAATGATCTTTATGAGATAGATGCCGCTTCAAACAGGGGAATTGAAGATATTAAAGAATTGCGTGATGGTGTGCGAGTATTGCCTTTTGATTCAAAATATAAAGTTTACATCATAGACGAAGTACACATGCTTTCCAAAGATGCTTGGGGTGCATTGCTAAAAACCTTAGAAGAACCTCCAAAACATGTTATTTTTATTTTGGCTACAACAGAATTTCATAAAGTGCCAGAGACCATTATTTCTCGTTGTCAGGTTTTTACTTTTAAAAAAGCCTCTGATACAGTCTGCAAAAAAATGGTGCTCGAAGTCGCAAAGTCTGAAGGCTTTGAATTAGATGCTGGAAGCGCGGAGCTTTTAGCTATCTTGGCGGATGGATCTTTTCGGGATGCTTTAGGGGAATTGCAAAAAGTATTAAATTTTTCTAAAAGTAAAAAAATAAATAGAGAAAATGTGGAAAAAATAACCGGCGCCCCAAAAACTATTTTAGTAAATGATTTTATTTCTTCAATAGCATTGAAGGATTTAGAAAAAGGGATATCTACTGTACGACAAGCATCAGAAATGAATTTGGATATGAAATTATATTTCAAAATCATCATTCAAAAATTTCGCATGGCAATAATTTTACGCTATGCACCAAAATTACAAACAAAGATGGCAGGGGATTTATCAGATACTGATTTAGAGTTCTTAAAGAGTTTAGTTAAGGAAGATAAAGATGGAATGCTTCGTTCAGGGGCATTAGCGACCCTTCTAGAGGCATATAGAGATGTAGATAACGCTTTTATTACCGAATTACCCTTGGAACTTGCATTAATAAAGATAATAAGTAAAGATATCAATGTTAAGGTATAAACATTGGGAGATCGTCTAACGGTAGGACAGCGGCCTTTGAAGCCGTGAATCTTGGTTCGATTCCAAGTC
>JAVHOH010000008.1:0-21496 GCA_036169935.1 Minisyncoccota bacterium
CTCAAGAAGGTGGAAGAATTTTTAGGCAAAGAATATACCCAACTCAATATCGGAAGAGCGTCCCCGATGGTGCTTGATGGAGTTTCAGTAGAATCATATGGCTCTTTTGTTCCGCTTAAAAATGTCGCTTCTGTATCTATTGAAGATCCAAAAACTTTGCGCATCGCGCCTTGGGATAAAGGCCAGATTAAAAGCATCGAAAAAGCAATAGTCGGGTCAAATTTAGGATTATCTGTCGCAACGGATGATTTGGGAATAAGAGTTATTTTTCCACAATTGACGACTGAGACTAGACAAACTCTCGTAAAAGTCTTGAAAGAAAAACTAGAAGAAAGCCGAATCATTGTGCGTCGTGAACGCGAGATTGTTTTCCGTGATATGGAAATAAAAGAAAAAGAAAGCAAAATGACCGAAGACGAAATGTTCCGCGGGAAAGAAGAATTACAAAAGATTATTAATGAAACCAATGCCAACCTAGAAGCCCTTTTTGAAAAAAAGGAGAAAGAGGTGATGGGGTAAACATAATGACAAATGACTAATTTCTAATGACAAAATGAGTATACTTATATTTATTATTATTCTTCTGGTGTTGGTTCTCGTTCACGAAGCTGGACATTTTTTTACCGCCAAAAGATTTGGCATCAGGGTGGATGAATTCGGCTTTGGTTTTCCGCCGAAATTATTCAGTTTCAAAAAAGGAGAGACAGAATACAGTTTAAATTTATTACCCTTGGGTGGTTTTGTGAAGATTTTTGGAGAAAGTTTTGATGAAGCTGATTTTGTGGAAGTTGGATTTTTGGAAAAAGGAGTAGAGACAAAAGAAGATTATTCTAGAAGTTTAGTCAGCAAACCAAAATGGCAACAGGCTTTAGTGCTTTTCGCTGGTATTTTTTCAAATTTTCTTTTAGCTTGGCTTTTGTTTTCTATTGGTTTTATGTCTGGACTTCCTACCTCTGTCGGTAGTGAAAAAGCAGGATATGTGCTTTCTGATGTAAACTTAGTGGTGGTTTCTGTTTTAGCAAAATCACCTGCTGAAAATGCCGGACTCAAAACCGGGGACAAGATAGTTTCTATTCAGAGTGGAAGTGAAATAGTTTCAAATATTAATCCAGACACCTTAAAATCTTTTGTAGTTTCTCACGGAAATAAAGAAATTAAGTTTGGTTATATTCGTGGAAAAAATAAAGAAATAAATTCTACCAGCCTTACCCCAATCGTAAATACCTCGGGTGGCAACCCTTCAATTGGTATTTCTATGGATGAGATTGGTATGGCCAAATTGCCCTTTTTTACGGCACTTTGGGAGGGTATGCGCTTGAACTGGTTTATGACTAAAGGTACAGCCCTTGGGCTTTATACGCTTGTTTCGGAGGGGATACAAGGCAAAGGTAACCTTGCAGGGGTTACCGGGCCTGTGGGAATGGTAGGAATCGTGGGTAATGCCTATCAATTCGGTTTTGCTTATCTTTTATCTTTCGCAGCCCTTATTTCCATAAACTTAGCGATTATAAATTTGCTTCCGTTTCCAGCGCTAGATGGCGGACGACTTTTCTTCCTGTTAATTGAAAAAATTAAAGGTTCGCGCATAAATCCAAAATTTGCCAATATGGCCAATATGATTGGTTTCAGTATTTTGATTCTTTTAATGCTTTTTATCACTTATCATGATGTAATTAAGTTGTTTTAAAATTTCATATATCAGCCATGGCGTATATAAGAGAAAATAAAATTTGCCAGAATTGCAAAAAAGATTTCACCATCGAGCCGGAAGATTTTGGATTTTATGAGAAAATAGATGTGCTTCCTCCAAAGATTTGTCCGGATTGCCGGGCGCAATTGCGATTATGTTTCAGAAATGAAAGATGTTTTTATAAACGAGCCTGTGATAATTGTAAGAAAGAAATAATTTCAACTTTTAGTCCCAATAAAACTTATCCGAGCTGGTGTCCTGATTGTTGGTGGAGTGACAACCTAGACGCTAAGAAATATGGCGTGGATTATGATCTAAATAAACCATTTTTTAAACAATGGAATGAGCTTTGGAACAAGGTTCCGAAACCAGCTCTTGTTTCTACGCGAGATATTAATTGCAGTTATCTTAACTTAACCGCAGACAACAAAAATTGTTATGTAATTATAGAAAGTTCTAATAATGAAAACTGTATAAATTGCTACTGGATTCAACTTTCAAAAGATTTGGTTGACTGTTCTTTTACTAATAAAGTAGAGTTATCTTATAAGGTTGATGACTGTAATGATTCTAATTCTTTAAAATTTTCAAAAGGATGTTATAGCTGTTTAGACAGCGCTTTTTTACTAGATTGCCGTGGGTGTACGAACTGTCTCGGATGCATAAATTTGCGTCAGCAAAAATACAATATTTTTAACCAGCCATACACCAAGGAAGAATACGAAAAAAAGTTAAAAACTTTTAAACTAGATACATATTCTGGAGTAGAAAGTTTTAAAAAAGAATTTCAAAATTTTATAAAAAACAAGCCAAGGAAATTTGCCGAAGTCACTAATGCTGTAAATTCTACTGGTAACTATATGATAAATGTAAAAAATAATCGTCATTGTTTTCATTCTTATGACGCACAAGATAATGCTTACTCTGTGCATGTATGGCGCAGGGCAAAGGATTGTGTGGATTGCAGTACTGCCGGACGCACAGCAGAATTAATTTACAATAGCTTGAATTCCGGTCTTGAAATCTCAAACGTAATCTGTAGTTCTATGTGCTGGGGCTCACAATTTATGGATTATTGTGTAAATTGTCCCAGTTCAAATAATTGTTTTGGATGTGTCAACTTAATAAAAGCTTCTTATTGTATTTTTAATAAACAATACAGTAAAGAAGAATATAAAAAATTACGCGTAGAAATTATTGCAAAAATGAAACAAGAAGGAATATATGGAGATTTTTTTCCGAGCAACATGTCAGCGTTCGGCTATAATGAATCTTCAGCCATGGATGAATTTCTGCTTACCAAAGAAGAAGCATTAACGCGAGGTTTTAAATGGGAAGACACTCCGCGCGGAACTTATGGCAAGGAAACAATTGATTGGAAATCTTTTCCAGATTCTATTTTAGAATTGCCATCGGATTTTAATGTAAACAAAGAAGTTTTTGTATGTACAGAATGCAACAAAAATTATCGGATAATTGCAGGTGAACTTTCTTTTTATAAAAGACTAAAAATACCAATTCCTAGAAATTGTCCAGAGTGTCGACACGTGAGACGTTTTAAAAATAGAGGACCAAATAAGCTTTGGCATCGAAAGTGTATGAATAATGGGTGTCAAAATGAATTTGAAACAAGCTACTCGTCGGAAAAACCAGAAATAATTTACTGTGAGAGTTGTTATAATAAGGAAGTTTACTAATTATTTACTATACTGACGGTCGTCTACATAGTAAACATATTTTGAAAAAAATAAGTGTCGGAGTATACTGTCGCTATGACAAAAAAGAAGCTAAAAATCGGGGTGCTTTTTGGAGGAAAATCGGCTGAACATGATGTATCCCTAAAGTCTGCGCAGAATGTAATAAACGCTTTAGATAAATCCAAATATCAAATAACCCCAATTAAAATAAAAAAGGATGGTAAATTTAAATTTGACGAGCTGAAATCTTTTGATGTTATTTTCCCCGTGATGCATGGACCATTTGGAGAAGATGGAAGCATGCAGGGGCTACTCAAGCTCGCGGGGGTACCTTTTGTTGGCCCGGGCGTGCTGGGTTCGGCTGTGGGTATGGACAAAGATGTGATGAAAAGACTTCTTCGGGATGCCGGCATTCCCACTGGGAAATTCGTTACGCTAAAAATGGGCGACAAAATAAATTTTAATAAAATAAAAAAAGTTTTAGGCTTGCCGATGTTTATAAAACCCGCCAACATGGGCTCCTCGGTGGGGATAAGTAAAGTACGGAATGAAAAGAAGTTTGAAAAAGCTATTAGTGAAGCTTTTAAGTATGATACAAAAATAGTCATAGAAAAAAATATCATCGGACGCGAGATAGAATGCGCGCTTTTAGGTAATGATATTCCTATGGTTTCCGTGCCGGGAGAAATTATTGCCAATCAAGATTTCTATTCTTACGATGCAAAGTATGTAGATACCGGATCTAAGTCAGTCATCCCTGCACCTATTGATAAAAAAACAACTAAAAAAATTCAAGAACTGGCGATTAAAACATTTCAGACTCTCGGTTGCGAAGGCATGAGCCGGGTAGACTTTTTTTTGAAGAAAAATGGAGAGGTATTGGTGAATGAAATCAATACCATCCCTGGGTTTACCAATATCAGTATGTATCCAAAGTTATGGGAAGCGAGCAGTATTTCAATTTCAAAACTTCTGGATAGATTGATTGAACTCGCCGTTGAACGATTTAAAAAAGAAAAGAAATTAAAAACTACCGTTAAATAATCACAGTGAAGCAGAATTTACCCCTTTCATATATAGAACTTTCAAAAAAGAACTTGATTCACAATATCAAGCAATTTAAAAATTTAGCCAAGAAAGGTACCAAGTTTTCTGTCGCCATCAAAGGCAACGCTTACGGCCACAGGCAAAATGAGGTAGTAAAAATTCTTGAGCCCTATGTGGATTATTTTCAGGTAAATAGCGTAGAAGAATTGGCATTATTGCGCAAAGTAACAAAAAAAGAATGTTTGCTTCTCGGGTATGTGCAGAAAGAAGATTTAAAAAAGGCAATAAAACTCGGATGCATTTTGTCTATTTTTTCTATAGAACAAATACGGCGCATTTCAGCCATGGCTGAAATGGGGAAGATGGTTCAAGAGGTACATTTGCCAGTAGATGCGCATTTAGGTAGAGAGGGATTTTTACTGAAAGATCTGCCGGAAGTTTTTACAGAAATAAAAAAATGCAAACATCTAAAACTTACTGGTATTTATGCGCACTTTGCGAACATTGAAGACACGACAAACTTTACCCACGCGAAAAAACAAATAACGATATTCAATCAAGCAATAAATTTGGCAAAAAATTTTGGTTTCAAAAATTTACAAACTCATATCTCCGCCACTTCTGGACTTTTGGTTTATGAACAGAATCAAGGAATAAATTCTATAATCCGTTTGGGTATTGGCATCTATGGCATGTGGCCATCAGAACATTTAAAAACTATTTATAAAAACTCTAAATTTAGTTTAAAACCTGTACTTGCTTGGAAAACAAAAATAGTGCAGATAAAAATTCTCCCGAAGGGAAGTACCATTGGCTATGGATTGACCTATAAAACAAAAAAGGAAACGAAAATTGCTGTTATTCCGCAAGGTTATGCGGATGGATTTGATCGAGGATTTTCTAACAATGGTTTTGTGTTGATTGCAGGAACTCGTTGTAAAATTTTAGGCAGGGTATCTATGAATATGTTCGTGGTAGATGTGAACCACTTACCCAAAGTTAAACTAGAAGATGAAGTCGTAATTTTAGGCAATCAAGGCAAAGAAAAAATTAGCGCAGAAGAGATGGCCAAAAGAATCAATACTATAAATTATGAAATCACCACGCGGATTAGCTCGTTATTACCGAGAATTGTTGTTTAGCCCTGCCCTGAAGAATGAAGGGTTGCTTTTATTCATTTTTTATATTAATCTATAAATATGTCACAAGATAGACTTATAAAACTTGCCTGTGGAACCTGCAAACGCATAAATTATTGGTCCAGCAAGAACAAGAAACTCGTTACTAAAAAAATCGAGCTTAAAAAGTATTGCAAATGGTGCCGAAAGCAGACTAAACACAAAGAAGTCAAAAAATAGATTTTCTGTGTTTTTCTGATATACTAAAGACGGCCTAGGGTCGTTTTTTGTTATAGGAGCAAATATATAAAAGGGCGATTAGTTAAGTGGTATAACTTCGGTCTCCAAAACCGATGTCGGGGGTCCGATTCCCTCATCGCCCGCAAAAGATTTATTCTCCTTTTTCAATTCCTTCCAAAATCCAATTTACTAGTGCAAGTACTATTCCAAATAAAAGCGCCCACCAGAAATTAGCTACGGTAAAACCGGGAACTATGTAACTTGCAAGCACAATAAGCGCGCCATTGATAACTAAAATAAAAAGTCCGAGCGTTACAACGGTAAGTGGTAACGTTAAAAATACGAGTATCGGACGCAAGATTGCATTGATAGCTCCCAATACTATTGCTAAAACAAATGCCGAGAGAAGACCACTTACATGTACTCCTGGTAAAAGATAAGCTGTTATTAATATTGCAAGAATTGAAACAACCCAATGTATTATTGTTTTCATAATGTATATAGTATATCATGCCTTTATGCAAAAAAGTTATAAATATTTGGGAACGATAAGTGTATTCTTTGTTTCAGTATTACTGATTTCAAATGTGGCGTCTTCTAAAATAGTTGATTTAAAATGGTTCACCTTTGATGGCGGAACTTTACTTTTTCCTCTATCATATATTTTTGGAGATATTTTGACAGAAGTTTATGGTTATAAAAGATCTAGAAGTGTGATTTGGCTTGGATTTTTTATGGCATTATTGATGTCCATTGTGTTTATTATAGTAGGAAAATTGCCTTCGGCTTCGGGTTGGAACAATCAAGCTGCCTATGATGTTATTTTAGGCTTAACGCCAAGAATTGTTTTGGCTAGTTTAATAGCTTATTTTTTTGGAGAATTTTCTAATTCATTTGTTTTAGCTAAAATGAAAATACTGACAAAAGGACGCTGGCTTTGGACTAGGACGATAGGATCAACAATAGTTGGCGAATTAGTAGACAGTGCTATTTTTATAGTGATAGCTTTTTTGGGCATCTTGCCGAATTCTCTACTCATAACATTAATAATTTCAAATTATATATTCAAGACTGTCGTAGAAATATTATTTACGCCAGTAACATATAAAGTCGTTAAATTTCTAAAAGTAAAAGAAGGGGAGGATTATTACGATAGAGATACGAATTTTAATCCGTTTTTATTTATGTTAAAATATAAATGTGAAAAAGAAAACTAAAATTAAAAATACCGCTGAGGTTTTTGTGGAATGCTTAGAAGCTGAAGGAGTTTCTTATATTTTTGGCGTTCCCGGGGAGGAAAATTTAATTTTTCTAGAAGCTGTCAGAAATTCAAAAATTACTTTTATTACAACTCGCCACGAACAAGCAGCCGTATTTATGGCTGCCACGATAGGTAGATTAACCGGTAAAGTCGGAGTAGCTCTTTCTACTTTAGGTCCTGGAGCGACAAATCTTTTTACGGGTGTCGCTCATGCGCAACTCGCCGGTATGCCACTTTTAGTTATTACCGGACAAAAACCAATAAAAAAAAGTAAACAAGGACAATTTCAAATTATTGATGTTGTTAAAATGATGACACCGGTTACAAAATATTCTGCCACTATTATTTCGAGTGACAAAATGCCGAGTATGGTTCGAGAAGCGATAAAACTTGCATTAGCAGAACGTCCCGGAGCGGTACATTTAGAATTGCCTGAAGACATTGCAGAAGAAAAGTGCGAAGCTAAAATAATAATTCCATATAAAATTCGTCGTCCAAACGCAGATACAAAAGCAATTGCCGAAGCGTTAAAAGAAATTGAAAAGTCGAAACATCCGCTTATCGTTTTAGCGGCCGGAGGAAATAGAAAACTTGTTCGCAAACAACTTAAAGTATTTTTAGACAAAACGGGAATACCTTTTATTTCAACTCAAATGGGCAAAGGAGTTGAAGACGAAAGCTCTCTGCTCTATATCGGTACGACCGCTCTTTCGGATGGAGATTATGTGCATAATGCGCTTCGCTATGCGGATTTAATTATTATGATTGGGCACGATATAAGTGAAAAACCTCCCATCGTTTTAAATGGAGAAAATTGTAAAGTTATTCATATTAATTTTAGTCCTGCAGAAGTTGACGATGTTTACATCCCCACTCATGAAGTTATTGGCGATATTTCAAACACCCTTTGGTCATTTGCAGAAAAAATAAAAATTAATCCTTCTTGGGATTTTAATTATTTTTTTAAAGTGCGAGATATTTTAAAAAAAGATATTGCCAAGTTTGCCGAATCGTCTGAATTTCCACTTCGACCAGAACGAATTGTCTCGGACATAAGCAAATTATTTCCAAAAGATGGAATACTCGCGTTAGATAATGGTATGTATAAAATTTGGGTTGCCCGAAACTTTACATGCAAGGAACAAAATAGTCTTTTATTAGACAATGCTCTCGCGACAATGGGCGCAGGTTTGCCTTCAGGCATTGCAGCTAAAATGCTTTATCCTGAAAAAAGGGTTTTGGTCGTTTCCGGTGATGGAGGTATAATGATGAGTATCGCAGAAATAGAAACTGCCGTTCGATTACAAATTGATCTTGTTATTCTCATTCTTAATGATTTCGGTTTTGGAATGATCCGCTGGAAACAAAAGAATATGAAATTAGCTCATTTTGGCCTTTCTTTTAATAATCCAGATTTTGTCATGCTTGCAAAAAGTTTCGGCGCTATCGGGTATAATGTTTCTCATGCGAAAGACCTAGCCTTAGTCTTAAAGAAGGCTCTAAATTCAAAAGGTGTGCAGGTAATCAATTGTCCGATTAGTTATGATGCTGCAAATATAGCCTTAGGTCTTATTAAAAACCAACCCTGCAAAGTTTAGGCGGGTAAAAAATATATAAATATATGGCCATTCAATCTAAAAATCCAACAACTCTTGAAGTTATAAAGAATTTTGAAGAATTAAGTAATGAGGCTTTAGAGCAGAAAATATCTGATGCGCAAAAAGGCTTTCAATCTTGGAAAAAAACTTCTTTTAGGGAACGTTCAGTGTTAATGCACGCTCATGCAAAATATCTTCGAGCTCATGCGAAAGAATTGGCAACCCTCGCTAGCATTGAAATGGGTAAAACAAAAATTGCCGGACTCGGGGAGATAGAAAAATGCGCTTTAATCTGCGATTATTACGCAGACAATGCGGAAAAAATGCTGACTAATCAAAAATTAAATTCAAACGCGAAAGAAAATTATGTATCTTTTGAACCTCTCGGTGTCGTACTTGCTGTAATGCCTTGGAATTTTCCTTATTGGCAAGTATATCGTTTTGCTGTGCCAGCTTTAATGGCGGGAAATGTTGGGCTTTTAAAACATGCTTCAAATGTTCCTCAATGCGCGGAAGCGATAGAAAATGCATTTTTAGAATCAGGTTTTCCAAAAGAAGTTTTTCAAAATTTATTTATTAGTTCTACTCGAGTTGAAAACATTATTCGAGACAAGCGAGTAATGGCAGTTACTTTGACAGGCAGTGAAAAAGCTGGCCGAAATGTAGCTTCTATCGCTGGGGATGAAATTAAAAAAACAGTACTCGAATTGGGCGGGAGTGATCCCTTTATTGTATTGGCTGAAGCGGACATAGAAAAAGCTGCCGAAAATGCGATGCTCGGAAGAATGCAAAATAATGTTGGGCAAAGTTGTATTTCGGCAAAAAGATTTATTGTGGAAACTTCCATTGCCGATAAATTTACCGATGCATTAGTAAATTATTTTAAAAAACTTATTATCGGTGATCCGCTTTTATCGCAAACGAATGTCGGGCCACTTGCGACAGAACAAGGACTTTTAGAAATCGAAAGGCAAGTAAATGAATCTGTAAAAATGGGTGCCAAAATACTTTATAGGGGAAAAAAGGTAGGAAGCAGGGGGTATTTTTATGAACCGACCATTTTAAGTAATGTTCAAAAAGGAATGCCAGTTTATGATGAAGAAACATTTGGACCCGTGGTTCCTATAATTATTGTTGATGATGCCGAAGAAGCTATTCGAGTCGCGAACGATACTTCTTTTGGGCTTGGAGCAACTATTTTTACCAAGGATATTGAAAAGGCAAAAAAATTAGCTTTAAAAATTGAAGCTGGGAATGTATTTATAAATGGTTTTGTAAGGTCTGATCCACGCGCGCCATTTGGTGGAATAAAACACTCCGGCTATGGACGAGAACTTTCAGATTATGGAATAAAAGAATTTGTTAATGTAAAGAATGTTTACATAGTTTAGTGATAATATTTTTTAAATTTATAATTTTAGATGCATCTATCCATTTTATTTCTTTATCTCTTTTAAACCAAGCCATTTGCCTTTTTGCATATTTGAGTGTTTCGTTTACTACTTTTTCATAAGTTGGCTTATTGTATTCGAAGCCAAATTCTTGAAGCCTTTTATTTGAGATTCCATTTTTTTTAAGTTTTTTGATTTCATTTAATAAACCACCCCTATTTTTTTTATCAAACATTTTTCTAACCCTTTGTTCTATTTTCTTTTTCAATTTATTTGCTGGCAAATACAATCCAATTTTTATAAATTTGTACACAGGGGAGTCCTGTGTAATTGGGGGAACCTTTCCAAGAACTTTTGCTATCTCTATGGCTCTGATTAATCTGACTTTATTATTTTGCTCGTTTTTTTCTTTGATATTTTTTGCCCTAGCTGGATCTAATTTTTTTAAGGTACTAAATAATGCGATAGCAGAAAGTAGTACTAATTTTTTACGAAGTTTTGGATTTGGTGGAACTTCAGGGAAAATGATGCCTTTGGTAATTGCATCAATATAGAATCCGGTGCCCCCACAAATTATTGGAATTTTGCCTCGAGCTAAAATATTAGCCATGGCTGATATTGTTAATTTCTGATATTCAGTGACTGTAAATTTTTTCTTTGGATTTGCCACATCAATTAAATAATGCGGAATATTTTGCATTTCTTTTTTAGTTATTTTGCCTGTACCAATATTTAATCCCTTATAAATTTGTCTGGAATCAGCGGAGATGATCTCGCCGTTAAGTTTTTTTGCTATCTGTACGGCCAAATTGCTTTTACCTGTAGCTGTTTGCCCCAAAATTACATAAATTTTTTGCATATATATTTTATAAAAAAATTTATCTTTTTTATTTATTATTTCAAAATCTTAATATCCGCGCCGATAGAATTTAGGCGCTTGGCGATTTCTTCGTAACCACGACTGATCATATAGACATTGCGTAGAATGGACGTGCCGGGGGCCGCGAGCATTGAAATAAGGATAATCATAGAAGGACGAAGAGCCGGCGGACAGACCACTTGGGCAGGTTTTAATGGCGTTCCGCCTTGGATATAAACACGGTGCGGGTCAGCGAGGGTAATGTTTGCTCCCAGACGGTTTAATTCAGTAAAATAGATGGCGCGATTTTCATAAACCCAGTCATGAATCATTGTCTGGCCCTTGGCACGAATGGCAATAGGCACGAAAAATGGAAGGTTATCTATATTTATTCCTGGATAAGGATTAGAATGAATTTTATCAGCTAAAGCTTTTAATTTGCTTGGAAATATTTCTATATCGGCGAGCTTAGTGCGACCATTATAAGAAAAATATTTCTTTAGAATTTTATATTTCAAATTCATGCGTTTTAATTTTTCCAATTCAAGAGACAAGAAGTCTATAGGACAGCGAGTAATAGTCAATTTAGAATCTGTGACAATGCAAGCCGAAATAAACATCATGGATTCAATCGGGTCTTCGCTATTCCAATATTCAACATTTTTATTTATTTCTTTTATTCCATGGACGGTCAGAGAGGAAGTGCCGATGCCATCTATTTTTACCCCTAAGACTTCAAGAAAGAAGCATACTTCTTGCACCATATAATTCGCGCTGGCAAAATTTATGGTTGTGGTGCCTTCTATAAGAGCGCAAGCAGTTAAAACATTTTCACAGGCCGTATCTCCGGATTCATACATTACAATTTCTGCCGGTTTTAGTTTAGACGCGCTTATTTTGTAATTTTGAGTAGTTGTTTTTATTTTAATCCCTAATTCTTCTAAGGCAAAAGTATGAGCGGCGATCGTGCGTCTTCCCAAAGTGCATCCTTGTGCGTGAGGCAGAGAAAAAGAAGCAAGTGCGTGAATAAGGGGTCCGATTAACATAACGACAGAACGAGTCTTTATAGCTGACTCAATATTCATATTCTCTAGTTTAAATTTTTTGGGTGGAGTAATAATGACAGTATTTTGGTCTTGCCATTTTACAACCACTCCAATGCTTTCCAAAATTTCAATCACTCTGTTCACTTCTTCTATGCGGGCAATGCCGTGGAGAGTGGTCGTGCCTTTGTTCAAAAGAGAAGCGCAAAGAAGCCCGACCGAGCCGTTCTTGGAAAAATTTGTCTTAATAGTTCCGCTCAACTTTTTCCCGCCTTTTACTTCAAAATCGGTAGAATAGATTAGTTGTTTTTTTGTTTTTTTCATATTTTATTTGTGTGCCCAGGGAGAGAATCGAACTCTCATGATGTTGCCATCAATAGATTTTGAGTCTATCGCGTCTACCAATTCCGCCACCTGGGCATAATTACTTAATGGGCGTAATCCACACATTCTACACAAATAACACTCCAAAATCAATTATTCAAAATAAAATCTTTATGCTAGAATAAATTCATGTCTAATTTATATTCCAATTCAATTTTTTGGATTGACACTGATAAAATAAAACCAAATCCTTTCCAACCAAGGCGGGATTTTGACGAGGCACGATTGCAAGATTTAGCAGATTCCATAAAACAATATGGGGTACTCCAGCCACTCATCGTTTCACGAGTGGAAGTAGAAAAAGAAGGCGGTGATGGACTTGTAACAGAATATGAATTAATAGCAGGAGAACGCAGATTACGAGCAGCCAAACTTGCTATGGTCTCGCAAGTGCCCGTCGTTATTCGTACTGGAGACACCACTATCATGAAATTAGAGCTTGCTATCATTGAGAATTTACAACGCGAAGATTTAAATGCGGTGGATCGAGCGCGAGCTTTTTTTCGACTAGTAACTGAATTTAAATTCACGCACAACGAAATCGCAAAAAAAATGGGACGAAGCAGGGAATATGTTTCCAATTCTTTACGTATTTTGGGTCTGCCAGAAGAAATTTTAAACGCTTTATCTGAAGGAAAAATAACGGAAGGTCATACTCGACCGATTTTAATGCTTGCGGATCACCCCGAGGAACAATTGGTTTTGTTTAAAGAAATTGTATATAAGAAAATTACCGTGCGTGAAGCAGAAAGATTAGCACGAAAAATAGCTTATGATCGAATACGTAAAAAAGAATTCATGCCCGATCCGGAAATTTCTGAACTTGAAGAAGAATTTCAAGAAAAATTAGGCACTCGAGTTCATATAGATAGAAAAGAGTTAGGCGGACAAATTAAGATTGATTTCTTTTCCACTGAGGATTTACGGACGATTTTGGATTTAATTCATAAAGGAGAAATTGAAAAAAAGCCTGATGAGATGCTTGAGAATTATATAGAAACTTCAGCGGTTGAACCGCTGGAAACCAGCGGTTCAACCGCTGAAACGCCAGTCGACGACAAAACTAAAGAAGAAACACAAAAGGACGATACTGACTTGTATAATATTTCTAACTTCAGTGTTTAGTTTCTTCCAAAAGATTTAAACTTTAATAATAAGCTATTTTTTTCCAAATAAGATTTTATATGTTTTTTTGCAATAGATGTTTTAACATATTCAAGCCACTTATTAGATGGTTTTGAATCTTTTTTCGTTACTATTTCTACAATATCTCCATTTTTTAGTTTTGAAAAAATTGGTGACATTTTACTATTTATTTTAGCCCCAAAAGTATGATTTCCAATATCAGAATGAATGGAATAAGCAAAATCAAGAGGAGTTGAATCTTCAGGCAGATCTATGACATCTCCCTTGGGAGTAAAAATAAAAATACGATCATTAAAAAAATCCATTTTCAGGTGATCAATAAATTTTGTTGGGTCTTCGGGAGAATATTTCAATTCTTTTAGTTCCTCAATCCATTTAAATTTATTTTTATCATTTTGAGTTTTCTTACTGCCTTCTTGTTCTTTATAAGCAAAATGCGCGGCGATACCATAAGCAGCTTCCGCATGCATTTCTTTTGTTCTTATTTGAATTTCTGCAACTCCGCCTAATCCAGTAAAAATAGTCGTATGAATAGAACGATAACCATTTGGCTTGGGAATAGCAATATAATCTTTAATTCTACCTAGTAGAGGATTCCAAATGGAATGCACCAATCCCAAAACTCGATAACATTCTTCAACTGTTTCAACGACGACGCGAAGCGCTACAATATCATAAATTTTTTCTATATCCATATCATATTTCAGAAGTTTTTTGTATAGGCTATATTTATGTTTAATACGATAATTAATTTCAACAAATTTTATTTTATTTTTCTTTAATTCTTTTTTTAGTTTCTCGCTTACTTCTGTAAGATATTTTTTATAAAGTTCTTTTTTTTCTTTGATTATTTCTTCTATTTGCATATATTCTTTTGGATAAGCATAAGGAAAAGCGGCATCTTCCAATTCGCCTTTTAATTTTCCCATTCCGAGGCGATTAGCGAGGGGTGCGTAGACTTCGATTGATTCTAGCGCAATTCTATGACTCTTTTCTTCCGGCAAAAATTCTAACGTCCTTAAATTGTGCAACCTATCCGCAAATTTTATGATGACTACCCGCAAGTCATTAGCCATGGCAACGAAAAATTTGCGTAAGGACTCCACATGTCTTTCGTGTCCTCTATATTTTAAAGTCCCAAGTTTAGTTACTCCTTTTATTAAAAATAAAATATCATCGCCAAACTCCTTTTTTATTTCTTCTTCGGGGGTCGGAGTGTCTTCAAGTACATCATGTAATAACCCCGCAATGATAGTCGGTGTATCCATTCCAAGCTTAGCTAAATTTTTTGCAGTTTCAAAAACGTGAATAAAATATGGATCTCCACTCATTCTTTTTTGACCTTCATGCGCTTTTTCGGCAAATTTATAAGCTTTTTCTATGAGCTCTTCCTCTTTTTTATTTATACCACCCTCTATTAAGTCAAATATTTCTTTCACATTTGCCATAATATACAATATAGCATTTAAATAAAATTTATAAAATAATATTTACACCTCTATTTTAAGTATTTTGTGAGGATTATGCATCTTGCAGGCTTTATTTGAACAGCGTTCAGGAATAGTTTTTGTGCCTTCCATCATCAAGCTTCCACAAAGTTTGCAAATGTTGCCTGTTGGTTTTGCTTTAATGGCAAATTTACAGTCAGGATAGTTTGAACAAGAATAGAAAATTCCAAAACGTCCTCGTCTTTCGGAAATATCTCCAACTTTGCAAATGGGGCACATTACTCCGGTCCTTTTTTTAGCTTCTTCTGCTTCATCTTTTTTTATAAATTTACATTTTGGATATCGTGAACAAGAAATGAAAGTACCTGTGCCATCGCGTCTTTGCCTGATTACTAATTTACCTCCGCCAGACTTGCCTTTCTTTTCCCCGCATTCCGGACACATTTCACCAGTTTCTTCCGGGCCCTTCAACTCTGTACCGTCCAACATCAAAGCTCCTTCACAATCCGGATATTTGGAACAGGAATAAAATTTACCTCCGCGAGAAAGCTTGATGATCATCGAGCTGCCACATTTCGGGCATTTTATATTTTCTGGTGCATCGCCCAGATTCGTCGCTTTTTCTAATTTTTCTTTTGATTTTACGTCCTTGGAAAAAGGCGTATAAAAATCTTTTAACGTCTTTTCATATTCACGTTCTCCTCGAGAAATTTCATCGAGTTCATCTTCCATCTCGGCGGTAAAAGTATCTGAAATATAATTGGCAAAATGTTTTTCTAAAAAGTCTGATACTACTTCGCCGACATCGGTAGGGAAGAGGGTTTTGTTTTCTTTTCGGACATATCCGCGATCTTCTATCGTGCGCATTATTGATGCATAAGTAGAAGGTCTTCCTATATCCCTACTTTCAAGTTCTTTTATCAATCCTGCTTCAGAATATCTATTTGGTGGTTCGGTAAATTTCTCTTCACTGCTCAAGCCAAGTAATTTTAATTTTTCTCCCTCTTTGCATATTGGAAGTTCTACATCATTGCCTCGCGCACCAGTATCGACAGTAAGCCATCCAGAGAAAAGAAGACGCGAACCAGTGGCTGTAAAATCAGGAGTGACCTCACCCCGACCCTCTCCTTGTGAAGGAGAGGGGGAAAGAATGTTTGCGGTAATTTTTGTTTTCAATAATTTTGCATCTGTCATTTGAGAAGAAATTACACGCTCCCAAATTAATCTATAAAGTCTACTTTGGTCATCAGTACCCGCTTGCAATTTTTCTATGTGAGTAGGGCGGATAGCTTCATGGGCTTCTTGAGCATTTTTTGATTTAGTTTTGTAAATTCTTGCTTCCGCATATTCGTTTCCATATTCCTTTTTTACAAATGAAATAATCTGAGTTTGTGCAACAGCAGAAATATTTGTGCTATCGGTACGCATGTAGGTGATATGCCCCGCTTCATAAAGTTTTTGGGCTATCTGCATTGTACGAGAAGGAGAATATCCTAAACGGGAACTAGCTGTTTGTTGCAAGGTTGAAGTAGTAAATGGCGCGCGAGGAGAGCGTTTTTGTTCAGTTTCTTTTACTCCTTTTACTATCCATGTACCCTTTTTGCCTTCAGTCATTATGTGTTCAACTATTTTTTCGTCTCGTGGTTCTTCCGAACATTCCAAAGTAATTTTTGCACTTTTTTCTGTTTCAAATAATCCCAAAATTCTCCAAAATTTTTCTGGAATAAAAGCACGAATTTCTCTTTCACGTTCCATTATTATACGAAGTGCAGGGGATTGAACGCGCCCAGCTGAAAGTCCATATCTTACTTTCTTCCAAATAAGTCCAGATAAATCATAACCAACCAATCGATCTAAAACTCGGCGGGCTTCCTGAGCTTTGCGCAAAGCGGTATCTATCTCGCGCGGATGTTTTAACGCCTCTTCCACAGCTTCTTTCGTGATTTCATGAAAGGCCACTCTTTGTATCGGCGCCTTAATTTTTTTATCTTGTTTTAAAAGTGTTTCTATATGCCAAGCGATAGCTTCTCCTTCGCGATCAGGGTCTGTCGCCAACATTATTTCTGTCGCTTTTTCCGCTAGTCCCTGAAGCTCGTGTACTATTTTTTCCTTACCTTTTGAAATTTCATAATGTGGAATAAAACCCCCTTCTATATCTATCGCTTTTTTATTTGATTTCGGCAAATCGCGAATGTGTCCGACAGATGCGCGCACAGTAAAAGCGCCTTCGAGATATTTCTCAATAGTTTTTGCTTTGGATGGTGATTCTACGATAAGTAGTTTCATAAATTAAGTACCTGTCCCGTTAGATACTCACTAAGAATGTAGCAGAGAATAAAATAAAAGTAAAATAGTGGTTCGCTTTTTTGTTGTTAATTTATGCATATGCTAAATTTAACAACGTTTTTTCCTAAAAACTTTTGCGAATTTCCCCCATTTCTTCTTTTATCAATCCCTTGATTTCCATTATTGAAAGCGTGGCATTAGCAATACCTGTTGGCATTTTCATGGCACGAATTAATTCATCACGCGGTAATGGTTCTCTGAGTATTTTTAATATTTCTTTTTCTTCAGGCCTTGCATCGTCGAAAAGATTTTGCTGTTTGCTTTCTTGATCTATTTTAAAACCAAGCGCCTCCAAGATGTCTTCACTGCAAGTTATGGGTGTCGCCCCTTGTCTGATTAATTTATTTGTGCCTTTTGAAAAATCAGAATTTATCGGGCCAGGAACAGCTAAAACTTCTTTATTATAATCTAGAGCCATCCTAGCTGTAATTAATGTACCAGATTTTTCTTGTGCTTCTATAATAAGTGCCGCCTTAGAAATTCCAGCCACTAATCTGTTTCGCATAGGAAAAGTATAATACGCCGCTTTTAAGTCAGGCTCAAATTCAGAGAGGATGCATCCGCCGGAATTAATTATTCGTTCTGCCAATTTTAAACTAGTGGGCGGGAAAAAAACCTTTTCCGAAATTCCTGAACCCGGAAAAGCAATAGCAAAAAGACCGGCACCAAGTGCTGCTTCGTGAGACAAAGCATCGATACCCACAGCAAGCCCAGATACTATGGCTATGGGATAACCCTTTAACCCAGAAATTAATTTGCGTACGACATCTTTGCCATAAGTAGTAGCTTTACGCGAGCCTACTACGGCAAGACAGATGGTGCCTTCGGGGGGTAATTTCCCTGCCAGATAAAGTTTTTTGGGTGGTTGGGGAATTTCCAAAAGATCTCCCGGAATTGTTTCTTTCTCTAAAATTTTTAAATTAAAACTCATAGTTTTTTGTGTTTTGTAATTTTAATAATTTTATTATATACTATGCAGATGCTAGACATCAAATTTATTCGGGAAAATAAAGACATCGTACAAGCAGGCGCCAAGAAAAAACTTATTGATATTGATATTGAAAAATTAATAGCTCTTGACGATGAACGCTTAAAACAGCTCAAGGAAATAGAGGAACTTCGCAGTGAAGTAAATAGAGTTTCAAATGATATCGCTCGCGATCAAGATCCGGCTCTAAAGATTCAACTTATAGAAGAGATGCGCTTGGTAAAAGATGACATCAAGGCAAAAGAAGAGAAATTTAAGACTACGATGGAAGAGTGGCAGAAGCTCATGCTTCAAGTGCCAAATGTGCCGGATATGTCTGTACCCGAAGGAGTGACAGATGGAGATAATCAAGAAGTAAAAGTTTGGGGTGAAAAACCTATATTTAATTTTGAACTGAAAGATCACGTAGAAATAATGACTAATTTAAAAATGGTTGATTTCGAGAGGGGTATAAAAGTGCATGGATTTCGGGGATATTTTTTGATTAATGATGGCGCGCAATTATCTTTTGCAATTTGGAATTATGCAATGGACTTTTTTTCTGCTCGCGGTTTTACACCAACTATTCCGCCCATAATTGATCGCAGGGAAAATTTTCTAGGAACAGGATTTTTGCCACAGAGTGAAGAAGATTTATATAAAACACAATACGGAGACTATTTAGCAGGAACTGCGGAGGTGCCTATAATGGGAATGCATGCGGGTGAAGTTTTGGATAAAAATATGTTGCCTTTAAAATATCTCGGTTTTTCTCCATGTTTTAGATCAGAAGCGGGAAGTCATGGTAAAGATGTAAAGGGCCTTATCCGCGTACAAGAATTTTATAAATTAGAACAAGTATTATTGTGTGAAGCCAGCCATGAAACTTCCGTAAAATTTCACGAAGAATTGACAGCTAACTCGGAAGAATTTATCCAGTCTTTGGGTTTACCATATCATAAAGTGGTAAATTGCGGAGGAGATTTAGGGCTTGGACAAGTTAAAAAATATGATCTTGAAATTTGGGTGCCAAAAGAAAATAAATACAGAGAAACTCATTCTTCGTCTTATTTTCATGATTTTCAAACTCGCAGACTTAATATCAGATATAAAGATGAAGATGGAAAATTAAAATATGCTCATTCATTAAACAACACAGCAATTGCTACGCCGAGAATTCTTGTTTCTCTTGTTGAAAACTACCAGCAAGCAGACGGCTCGATTAAAATTCCGGAAGTTTTACGCAAGTATATGGGAAATAAAGAGTTTATAAAAAATAGCTAGGCAAGACCTAGCATGCTAGGTCTTGCCTAGCTATTTAAACAATGCAAAAACGAAACGTTCTAAATTCTCCTCGCCTTTTGGAATTAAAAAAGAGAAGGCGCAGGATTGTTTTAAATAAAATTTTTATTTCTTTATTTGGAGTTTTAATAATTTTTATTTTATTAGCTTATCTTTCTTGTATTGATAGTTTGAATATTACAGAAATACAAATTGAAGGAAACAAAATCGTAAATACTGAAGCATTGAAAATAGAGGTAGAAAAACAGATTGCGGGAAAATATCTATGGCTTTTTCCAAAAACAAATATATTGTATTATCCGCAGAATTCTATAAAAAATAATTTACAAAATAAATTTACAAGACTTAAAAATATAAATTTATCTATTCAAAATAATAAAATTCTTTTGGTTTCCGTTAGTGAGCGAGAACCAAAATATACTTGGTGCGGAGCAAATGAAGAAGGAAATGATAATCAAAATTGCTATTTTTTAGATGAAAACGGTTATATTTTTGATAAAGCCCCATATTTTTCCGGTGAAGTTTATTTTAAATTTTATGGAGTTACAGACGTCGGTATCCCGCAGAGCGGGAGCCCGACGTCTGTAACGGGTTCTTATTTTTCAAAACAAAATTTTAAACAATTAATTTCTTTTAAGGATATTCTCTTTAATATAGGGTTAAAACCTATAGCCTTATGGATTAAAGAAAATGGAGACATAGAAGTTTCTCTATTAAAAAGCGCTTTATCTTCAACAGTGCCAAAAATAATTTTTAGAGCAAATGCTGATTTTCAAAATGTGGCAGAAAATTTAGAAGCAGCTTTGACGACAGAACCATTGCAATCAAAATTTAAAAATAATTATTCTTCGCTCCAGTACATTGATCTACGATTTGGCAATAAAGTTTTTAATAAATTCTCCAAATAATATGAAAAATTTCTGGCAAAAACTAAAGAAACCTTTTTTCTGCCTCGCACCGATGTCGGATGTAACTGATATCGCTTTTCGTACTATTTTGGCAAAGTATAGTAAGAATAGAGAAAACAAAAGCAGAGTAGTTTTTTGGACAGAGTTCGTGGCAGCTGATGGTTTGTGCAATAAACTCGCAAGAAAAAAATTATCTCATATATTAAAATTTTCGGAAAGTGAAAGGCCTATCGTAGCTCAAGTTTTCGGTGCCAATCCAGAAAACATGAAGAAAGCCTGCCAATACATTGCCAGTCTTGGTTTTGATGGAATAGATATAAACATGGGTTGTCCAGATAAATCAGTGGTGGCTCAAGGAGCCGGATCAGCTTTAATAAAAACTCCAGAGCTTGGGAGAAAAATTATTCAAGCTGCTCAGGCTGGAATAAAGTCCGCTGGAGCGCAGATGCCAATATCAGTGAAGACGAGAATCGGTTTTAACAAAGAAGACATAGACAATTGGATTCCAAAATTATTAAAAGAAGATATTTCTGCTTTAACTATCCACTTGCGTACTGCGAAAGAAATGTCACTCGTTCCTGCGCACTGGGAATATATTAAAAAAATAAAAGAATATATTAAAAAAAGTAGAAAAGAAATATTGTTGATAGGCAACGGTGATATAACAAGTATAAAAGATGGAGAAGAAAAAGCGCTCAAATACGGCTGTGACGGGGTGATGATTGGTCGGGGGGTATTTGGTAATCCATGGTTCTTTCAAGGATTGGAATATTTTGAAGACGAAAAGTTCCAGCCGGAGGCTGGAGGAACGTCAAAAAATATTTCAATACTTGATAAGTTAAATGTTTTGATAGAACACACGCAACTTTTTGAGAAAGAACTTTCAAAACCGAAACATAAAAGTTTTGCGGTGATGAAGAAACATTTCAAAGCCTATATAAATGGTTTCGAAGGCGTCAAGGAACTTCGGGTAAAATTAATGGAAACAGAAAACGCCAAACAAGTTGAAAAAATAATTAATGATTTTTTATCAAAACTTTGATATAGTTAA
>JAVHOH010000009.1:0-1082 GCA_036169935.1 Minisyncoccota bacterium
TGGAGATTTACCTTTGAAGCAGAACACTTGTAAAATAGAATTATGAGAATATATATGCATTTGTGTTTCGGCGAGCGAAAGAAAATTGAGAGATTTTTGAGACGAGAAAAAAGCCTGCGAGAAATCGCAAGAGTATTAAAAAGAAGTGTTTCTAATATCTCAAATGAGATTAAAAACAATAGTGTGAATGGCATATACAACGCTGTGAAGGCACAACATAAAGCAGATGTAAAAAGAGAGAAATCTAAAAGAGATTGTCTCAAGGTAGCAATGGATAAAGAATTACAAAAGTTTGTAGTTGATAATATATTAGATCATCAGTCTCCAGAAGGAATATCCGGAAGATTAAAATATATTGAGAAAGGAATTCCATATGCTAGTTCTAAAGCGATATATAAGTTTGTAGAAAGTCCCCATGGAAGGCAAATAGAGAAATGTTTGTACTCCAATTCAGTTAAGAAAAAGACTGGAAAGAAAAGAGGAACAAGTGTAGGAATAGATGGAAGGATATTCATTGATAAGAGGCCAAAACATATTGAAAAACGAATAGAATTTGGTCATTTTGAGGGTGATTTCATAGAAAGTGGTAAAGATGGTAAGGGTTCACTTCTTGTGCTTGTAGAGAGAAAAACAAGATATTCATTCATTGCATATTTAGAGGATAGAAGCAACAGAAATGTAAATAGATTAATAGAAGAATTACTATTTGGTGTTCCTGTTAAAAGTTTAACTTTGGACAATGATATTTCATTTCAAAAACATGAAGAACTTTCAGAATTATTGAATTCTGCTGTATATTTCTGTCATCCTCAATCTCCTAATGAGAAAGGTACGGTTGAGAACAGAAACAAAGCTATACGAAGATATGTGAAGAAAAAATCTGATTTGTCTTCTTTCCCATTATCTCATTTTAAAATGGTTGAAACAAAACTCCGAACACGATTCATGACTTGTCTTAATTTTAAAACACCACAAGAAGAATTTGACAAAGAGTTGCAAAAACAAAAAAGACCACAGAGTGTGTTATTATTAAGGGAGTCATTATTAACTAGTTAGTGTTCTGCTTGGGGGCTCCTAATAGG
>JAVHOH010000010.1:0-3399 GCA_036169935.1 Minisyncoccota bacterium
TTAGCTCAGTGGTAGAGCGACTTTTTGACGTAAAGTAGGCCGGGGGTTCAATCCCCTCACCGCGCACATGAAAATTTTAAGTATAGAAACAAGTTGCGATGATACTTGCATTAGTATATACGAAGTAAAAGGTGGCACACAAAATGCTACTTTTAAAGTACTTGCAAATAATTCAAATTCGCAAATAAACATCCATATACCCTACGGCGGAGTATATCCAGCTTTGGCTAAACGAGAGCATGAAAAAAATTTGCCGATTATTCTTGATGCAAGCTTAAGACAAGCTAAATTAGAAAAAAAGAAAAAACCAGTAGATGCCATTGCTGTCACCTATGGACCGGGCTTGGAAATGTCTCTTTGGACAGGCATAACTTTTGCACAAGATTTGGCAAAAAAATGGAATATTCCCTTGATACCTGTGAATCACATGGAGGGGCACGTCTTTTCTGTTTTTGGAAAAGGTAAAGGAAAGTTTAAAATTCCCGCAGTGAAAACACCCGTGCTTACTCTCTTGGTTTCCGGCGGACATACACAACTTGTTTTAATAAAAAAAAAGATGCAATACGAAATCATCGGTGAATCTGTAGATGATGCAGTCGGTGAAGCTTTTGACAAAGTCGCCAGAATGCTTGATCTTCCCTATCCCGGCGGACCGCAGATTTCGAAATTAGCGGAGCAGGAAAGGAAGAAAATAATTTTTAAAGGGACTCCGCAGGGCGACGACCCGAGGACTGAACAAATTTTTCAACAGAAAAATTGTGACCCTTTAAAAATTGATTTTCATCCTTTCCTGCTCCCCCGCCCAATGCTACACAGTAAGAATTTTGACTTTTCCTATTCCGGACTTAAAACTGCTGTTTTATATTTAATAAGAGATTTTGGTGGCATAGAAAAAATTAATAAAAAAACAAAAGCGCAAATAGCTTTAGAATTTGAAAACGCCGCGATTGAATGTCTAGTTTATAAAACAGTTAAGGCTATTGAAAAATATAAAATCAAAACTTTGATTGTCGCCGGAGGAGTTTCTGCTAATAAGTATTTACAAAAAGAAATAAAAAAAATCACAAAAAATAAAATCAAGCTATTTTTCCCGCCCAAAGAACTTACGGGAGACAATTCTATAATGATAGGCATAGCTGGATATCTGAATTATGTAAAGAATAAGAAAAAAGTCCCCAAAATAGATAGTATAAAAGCAACTGGCAATTTAAGACTATAATATGATATTATTTGAGCATGAACGAAAAACTGCTTAAACCCTACAACCCAAAAAATACAGAAGAAAGAATCTACAAACTTTGGGAAGAAAGCGGTTTTTTTAACCCGGATGTGTGTATAGAAAAAGGAATAACAAAAATAAACGCAGAAAAATTCTCTATAGTGCTCCCCCCTCCCAATGTTACTGGTAATCTCCACACCGGGCATGCACTCATGCTTGTGATAGAAGACATAATGGTACGCCACGCACGCATGCAAGGAAAAAACACTCTCTGGCTTCCGGGTACAGACCATGCTGCGATAGCCACGCAATCAAAAGTTGAAAAATTGTTAGAAAAAGAAGGTATTCGTAAAAATGATCTGGGCCGTGAAGAATTTCTAAAACGTGTAGAAAAATTTGCCAAAGATTCACACGACACAATAGTAAACCAAGCAAAAAAGATGGGTGCTTCCCTCGATTGGTCTCGTGAGGCATACACCCTAGACGAAACTCGTAATGTTGCCGTAAAAACTGCTTTTAAAACTATGTATGATGATGGCCTCATATATCGAGGACATAGAATAGTAAATTGGGACCCAAAAGGACAGACAGTTATCTCCGATGATGAACTTGTTTATGAAGAAAAAAAGGGTAAATTTTATACTTTTAAATACGGGCCATTTGAAATAGGCACAGCCAGACCTGAAACTAAATTTGGTGATAAATATGTCGTAATGCACCCCAAAGATGAACGCTACAAGGATTGGAAACATAATCAAAAAATAACATTAGAGTGGATAAATGGACCAATCGAGGCAACCATCATAAAAGATGAAATGATAGATATGGAATTCGGTACGGGTGTCATGACCATTACTCCATGGCATTCGCATGAAGATTTTGCCCTTGCCGAAAAATATAAACTAGATAAAGAGCAGATAATAGATAAATACGGGAAGCTCTTGCCTATCGCGGGAGAATTTGCGGGAATGAAAATTGCTGATGCAAAAGAAAAAATTGTTGAGAAATTAAAAAATAAAGGATTACTCATTTCAATTGATGAGAATTATATAAATAGAGTAGCTACCGCTGAACGCACAAATGGAATTATTGAACCACAGATTATGCTCCAATGGTTTGTAGATGTAAATAAAAAAATAGCATCTCGTAACAATAAATCTCTAAAAGAATTAATGCTCGAACCAGTGCGAGATAAAAAAATAAAAATCCTCCCTGAACATTTTGAAAAAGTTTACTTTAATTGGATAGAAAATTTACGAGATTGGTGCATATCCAGACAAATTTGGTATGGACATAGAATCCCCGTATGGTATAAGGAAAATGAGCTTTATTGTGGCCTAGAAGCTCCAGAGGGTAACGGATGGATACAAGATGAAGATACCCTTGATACCTGGTTTTCTTCAGGTCTTTGGACATTTTCAACTCTTGGCTGGCCCAACAAAACAAGAGATTTAGAGACCTACCATCCAACGACTGTCATTGAAACAGGTCATGATATTTTATTTTTCTGGATAGCTCGAATGATTTTAATGTCACAATATTTGTTAGGTGTTGTGCCATTTGAAAATGTCTATCTGCACGGCATGGTTCGAACAGCTGATGGAAAAAAGATGTCTAAGTCTCTTGGAGACAAGGCTATAGATCCACTCCACATAATTGCAAAATATGGAAATGATGCTTTTCGCATGTCTATGATTGTTGGCAACACTCCGGGGAATGATTTAAGATTAAATGAAAATGATATTCGGGGCTATGCTAAATTCATCAATAAAGTTTGGAATGCTTCCAGATTCGTTTTGGAACAAATAAAAGATCTTGACATAAATAATTTGCAAAAAATGGACGAGGAGGATGGAGAGAGTGATGAAGAATTAAAAAAATTACTAGCTGAAATTTCCAAAGAAATGAATGAATATAGATTCTCTATTGTGGCGGAAAAGCTTTACCATTATTTTTGGCATACTTTTGCGGATATTATTATTGAGAGATCAAAGAAAAAAATATTAGAAAATAAAAATATTGATTCTGCTAAGGCTATTATTTTTACTCATTTAACTACCCTACTGAAAGCTCTGCATCCTTTTATCCCTTTTGTCACAGAAGAAATTTGGTCGATGTTACCCAAGGAAAATAATAAACAAAACAAGAACCTTCTCATGGTAGAAACATGGCCCTCTTAA
>JAVHOH010000010.1:3499-4957 GCA_036169935.1 Minisyncoccota bacterium
TAATTGTTCTTTACAAAACAAACAATGCCGATGAACCGATAGATTGGCCAATTTATCTTATCACTGCTGCTTTAGGTTTTGCTGCGTTAGAAAATGCCCTATTTTTAATTAAACCGCTTTCGATAAGCCAAACAACTGTCGGCTTGCTTACGAGCGATCTTAGATTTTTAGGATCTACCCTTCTTCATACTATTTCTAGCGGAACCATAGGTATCGCGATAGGGCTTTCTTTTTATATGCGAAAATTAGGGAAAAGGTATTTTCTTTTTATTGGTTTTTTGGTGGCTACCGCCTTGCATAGTACCTTTAATTTTTTTATAATAAGAAATGAAGGAAATGACTTTTTAAAAGTATTCGCGTTTTTGTGGGTTGTTACAATTATTATTATGTTACTTTTTGAAAAAGTAAGAAGAATGAGCGAAGATTAATAGATTAATATTTATTTATATGGAAAATAAAAAAAGAAGTTTTTTTGAAAGATTAACTGGAAGCATGAGCACAGAAGAAGACTCTGGAGAGCCAATAAAAGGAATAAGGGGGAATAAAGAAGATAAAAAGAATGGCCACGCCGAAGGACGGGCAAGCAATAGTTGGATTGAAGAAGAAAACGAAGAAGCAGAATTATCAATCGATGTTTACCAAACACCGACCGATATCATCATTCAAACAATGGTCGCCGGAGTCAAGCCGGAAGATTTAGAACTATCAATTGCCCGAGATACAATTACCATCCGCGGAGAACGTGAAGAACAAAGGACGATTGATGAAGATAATTATTTTACCAAAGAACTTTATTGGGGAAAATTTTCCCGTACCATTTCCTTGCCCACAGAAGTAGAGCCAGAAGAAGTCGAAGCAACAGAGAGACATGGTCTCGTCACCATCAAAATCAAAAAAGTGGACAAGGAAAAGAAAAATACCGTTAAGGTAAAATCTATTTAGTTTGTTTGTGCCGAGGGGCGGGCTCGAACCGCCGACATCTTCCTCTTCAGGGAAGCGCTACTACCACTGAGCTACCTCGGCATTTAATTTAAAACTTTTTCAAAAAATCCTGAAAAGAACTGTTTTGACCGTTTACTTTTTGTGTTGTGCCATAAACTGAATTATATAAATTTACCATTTTATTTATATATGGCTCTAAAAAGTAAAAAGACCCAAACGCAATTCCAATTATTAAAAGAATCTTGAATGTTTGCCAAAAGGCGGCCCACTTTTGAACATTTCTGACCTTGTGGAGCATTTTATTGTTCTCTTCTGTAAGAGCAAAAGTCTCCTCTAATAATTTTTTGGATTCAGGATCCATATACTTAATTTAGCATAAATAAATAAAAAAACCAATTCCAAAAAACTCCTTTCTATGCTAGATTATAAGAGTCAGTTAAAAAGCCCTCGTAGTTCAATGGATAGAACGGCTCACTCCTAACGAGCTGATCCAGGTTCGACTCCCGGCGAGGGCAC
>JAVHOH010000011.1:0-1031 GCA_036169935.1 Minisyncoccota bacterium
TTGAGATATTCATAGATAAAAAAAGCTAAAAAAAAACCGCCTTTCGGCGGGTCTTGTTTTAATTGATTTTATCAATTATTGCATGACGCCCGCCTGAACGGGGTAATGAGGACAATAATTGATAAAACTTGGCTTTTCATAAGATAAGAAAACATATTAGCAAAAATTTTTTTAATTTGCAAATGAAATTTAAAATATTACCTATGAAGAAAGAACACAATGCTTTGATAAGCTGAACTTACAGCGAAATATACAAAGGCCAGTGCAAACATCTTAAACATTATCGGGATTACCTTGGGATTTGCAAGAAGACCGCGGAATTGAGAAAAGATATATGCAACCAGAGAAGTTGAAAATAACCAACCAAGCTCAACAAAGATTAAAAATAAAAATCCTCCGAATTGTATTTTGTGGGAAAGCAATATCGCTTTTGGAACGCAAACTGTGATCCAAAAGGTCCATAACATTCCATTGGCAAGTATCATTGCAGAAATTTTTCCAAAACTAAAATGAACACGTTGTTTTGTATTTAACTTGTCAATTTTCCAAATAGAAGTTGATATCCAAATGAGAACAACGGCTCCAATTAAAGATAAAGTACGAAAGACAAATTCCGGTAAGTTTAGCGAAGCAAGAACAATCAAGCATATCGCTGCTACCAATGTTTCCGATGCCATTGCCAATAAAACAATCCTCATACTTTTGACAAAGCCCGATTGTAATACTTCTGTGAAAGTTGCAGCAAGCACCGGACCTGGGATTATTCCACCGACTAAACCCAATATAAAAGCGGAAAATAATTCTTGAATAATCATTTTGTCATTATAAAATATTTTCTGATATTTTATTCCCTATTTCCGACGTTGACAACGAATTTTTATCGGTGATATCTTTAGTCCCGAATCCTTTTTCTAAAGTTTTTTCAACAGCGTTAAAAACGGCTTTACTCTCTTTTTTTAATCCGAAACTATGATAAAGCATCATAGCGGCAGATAGTATTGTTCCGATGGGATTGGCGGTATTACTCCCTG
>JAVHOH010000012.1:0-1014 GCA_036169935.1 Minisyncoccota bacterium
AGTCAATTGAGATAGAAAATAAATTAAATCTTTATTTTCCGGATAAGTTGTTAACCAAGTTAATGAAAGAAATTCTAAACTATTTCCAGTCAACTACATAATATTTTTTCCCCTTTAAATTTTTTGGCAGATATTCTTGAATGATTTTTTTGCCTGTTTCACGTTCTACTTTCCACGGATAACGGACATGACCCTGACCATAACCCAACGACCTCATTACCTTGTTTGAAGCGTTTCGAAGGTGAAGCGGAATTGGATCGAGATTCATTTCGTCAATATCAGCCATTGCCTGCTGAATTCCATTGGTAGATGCGATTGATTTTTTGGCGGTAGCAAGGTATGTTGCAGTTTGTGCCAATATTAATCCGGCCTCGGGCCAACCGATCATATGACAGGCCTGCATAGCGGTTGTTGCAAGGACGAGCGCGGTCGGTTGAGCATTACCAATATCTTCACTGGCGAATATTACCATTCGACGGGCAATAAATATTGGGTCTTCCCCAGCCTTGATCATTCTTGCCAAATAATGAAGGGTTGCATCAGGGTTACTTCCTCTCATAGATTTTATAAAAGCTGAGATCGTATCATAATGCCAGTCACCTTTTTTATCATAAAAAATTGCTTTTCTCTGAACGGCTTCCTCAGCAACCTTTAAGGTGATTTTTTTTGAAAGAGAAGATGCCAGCTCAACGGCGTTGATGGCTGTCCTTCCGTCACCATTAGAATTTTTTATAATATGTTCAATTGCAGTTTTATCAAATTTATGCTTGGGAAAAAATTTTATTGCCCGGGAAACAATCGTTTTTATTTCTTCTTCGGTCAACGAATATAAGATATATATTTGACTGCGGGAAACTAGAGGAGCAATCACTTCAAATCCAGGGTTTTCAGTAGTTGCTCCTATTAAAGTTATTGTTCCATCCTCAACGTGGGGGAGAAAAGCATCTTGCTGGGCTTTATTGAAACGATGAATTTCATCAACAAATAAAACGGTTGTTTTTCGAAAAAGCCCAT
>JAVHOH010000013.1:0-1013 GCA_036169935.1 Minisyncoccota bacterium
CTAATTAGACTTTGGACTTTCGAATAGCTTTGAATAAAATTTTCCCCTTCTAAAGACTGTTTAAAATGTTACCCAATAGATAAAAGTAATTTGCTTCCTTTATAATTATTTTATTGGAATATAAATTATTAAAGGAAGCAAAGACAATGATAACTGAAATTATAGAACATATTAAATTATTTCGTGAGAAACTTTATAAGTTAATCTATAAAAGACGAGATTCGGCAATGGATCTGATTGATGCGTTATCATCTAATAGAGATGCTGAGAGCGTAATCCAGCTTAATCTGAATGAGCTTTTTCGCCGGAGATACAGCAGTATTGGAGATGCAATAAGTAATTTTTTCCCAGATGAGAAGAATTCAATAGTTAATCCTATGATTCAAGTAAAAACAAAAGAAATGCAGCAGAAAGATTTAAGTTGTTTAGTTTCGGAAATGATCCCCCTACAGACTACCCGAAATTATTTTTTATTTGGAGTTGATTGTACACCGATTTCACGTCAATTTGCAGATACATTGGAAGATCGTTATGTTACATATGAGCCAAATCCTGTACTTGGTAATAAGCCAATTACTATTGGACATAGCCTTTCATCACTTGTTCATTTACCGGAGAAACGTATAAACTCCTGGGTACTTCCGGTGTCTGGAAAGAGAGTATTAAGTAGTGAGAAAGGAGCGGAGGTGGGTCTATTACAAATGAATGAGCTGTTGGGAGAGCCAGGATTACCGTTCAGCGATAAACTTACAGTTGTTGTGGGTGATACAAATTATAGTACACCAGGCTGCCAAAAAATAGCGAAGAAACAGGAAGAAAATTTAATTCTTCTTACCCGAGCCAGAAGTAATAGAAATTTTTATTATCCTCCTGAACATGTAAAGACTGATGGTGCAGGTCATCCAATCTGGTATGGTGCTCCTATGAAGTTACCTGATGAAAAGACACACCACCCACCTGCTCACCAAGAAGAGATAAAACGTGTTACTCGCAAGGGTAAAACTTTTACAATA
>JAVHOH010000014.1:0-4391 GCA_036169935.1 Minisyncoccota bacterium
AAATAAGTTATATAACTACCCATCAAAAGAAATATTAATCCGGAGATTAACTCTGAAGCAATAATCTGCCAACGGAAACTACCGAGCCTCATTGAGATCATTTTATTTGCGTTCGTGAAGCGTTCGGTTAGATTTATCTTGTCGAGAAATAATGCAATAATAAATAATGGCAATGTCATACCTATCACATACGCCAAGGTATAAAGCGCACCCCAGACAATAGTACCGCTCGTTGCTGATAACATTATCACCCCAGCCAATACCGGAGCACAACAAGTCGTGGCTATCGCTGAGAAAATTCCAAGAACATAGATTGACCAAACATTTCTCTTCATCGCTCCACCACGAGGAGCGAAAGGCAAAGAGAATTTCTTACCTAAGAGCATTGTTATGCCCAGTAAGATAAGAAATATTCCACCAACTGTAAAGATTTCACTGTGATATTTACTGAATAATTGCGCTAAAGCAGAAGCTCCTAATCCGATCGGAAGAAATATTGTCAGAATTCCTAGAAAAAATATAAATGTCATAAAGAATATTTTGTATTTTTCCTTGAAGATGTTTCCCAAATAAGATGGGAGCAGTACTGTGATGCAACACGGAGCAAAGAGTGCGGCTACTCCTGCCACAAATGCTGCTATTAATGATGTTCCTGCTAATGTGTTCATATAATTTTTTTCATCCCATTATAAATTTTAATTAATAATTTTTATCTTTTAGCCCTGTTTGTTGAATTTATAACGGGACAGGTATATTTTTAATTTAGGTTAATAAAACAACAAAATATCCTTGTGAAGGATATTAAAATAGCACGAAAAAGCTCTTGCTTAATGCGTGCTCATATTAGAAAGCTGGACTATTTTCCAGAAGAGATAGCCATTTGATGATTTTATTAGGAGATGAATATAATTGTTTATTGTCTAGATAATATTTCCATTTATAAAAATAGTGTTTTTGATTTAAAAAATTCTGCTTGCCGATAAAATACAACACTATTCCCAAAATAAGAAAAGAAAATACAAAAAGTGAAGGAGAAATTACATTCGAAAATTGGCGCCAATCATTTATATGGTTAAGGCTGTTTTCACAAACTGATGAGCCGTTCTGAGCATAAGGGCAATTTGTCATAGGTGTGGGGGTCATATGGTTAAATTTCAACAAACCAAAAACTCCTATACCTATGTAGGCAAGTAAAATTAAAAGACCTATAAATAATTTTGTATTATGCAATTTTATGTTTATCATCACATAAGCATTATATCATATTTTTTGTAAAAAAGCGACCTATATTTTTTTCAATCTCAAAGAATTTAAAACAACACTGATACTACTGGACGCCATGGCTACGCCGGCAAATATTGGGTTAAGTAATATCCCAAAAAACGGATACAGTAAACCAGCAGCAACAGGAATAAATGCTATATTATAGAAAAATGCCCAAAAAAGATTTTGTTTTATTATCCTCATCGTTCGTCTAGAAATTTTAATGACCTCAATAATAAGCATCAAATCTCCACGCATTAGAGTAATATTGGCTGACTCCATAGCGATGTCTGTGCCTTCACCCATGGCAATACCAATATTGGCTTGTGTTAAAGCCGGAGCGTCGTTTATTCCATCACCAATCATTGCAACAATTTTACCCTGATTTTGAAGTTCACGAACTTTTTCTGATTTTTTATCAGGCAATACTTCACTCATAATGTTTTCTATACCGACTTGTGATGCGATGGCTCTCGCTGTGCGATCATTATCTCCGGTCAACATCCAGACATCTATATTATTTTCTTTTAGAGCTTTTATTGCATCAATTGCTTCTTTCTTCAACACATCGGCAACGGCGAGCACGCCTTTTAATTTTTTATCAACAATAAGAATCATCACTGTCTTGCCCTCACTTTCAAGTTTAGCAATATTAGATTCATGAGAAGAAATATCAAGGCCAACATCCGACACTAAGGCTCTATTCCCTAAATATGCCTCGATCTTTTCTGACCCAATTTGTAAAACTCCCCTCAAGCCTTTTCCGGAAATCGCTTTAAAATCTTCGAGTTTATATAAGCCAATTTTTTCTCTTGTGGCTTCATTTATAATAGTTTGATCAAGCGAATGTGATGATTTTTGATCTAAACTCGCAGCATATTGTAATATGGCTTGGGCGAGGGGGTGTTCTGATCTTTGTTCGAGCGAAGCTGCAAGGTTGAGGATGTCTTCTTCTTTCTCATTATTAAACACAATAATATCAGTCAATTGCGGTTTCCCTTGTGTGAGCGTGCCAGTTTTGTCTAAAATCACTGCATTTATTTTATTAGCAATTTCGAGAGAAGCGGCATCTTTAATCAAAATTCCCCGAGAAGCTGCGCTACCGGAAGAAACCATAATAGCCATCGGTGTAGCGAGCCCAAGAGCACAAGGACAAGCAATTATCAAAACAGCCACAAAATTAACAAGTGCAAAAGTGAAAGCAGGAGTTGGCCCTAAAAATAACCAGATAAAAAAAGTTACAATAGCTACCAAAAATACAGTTGGAACAAAATAAGAAGATACTAGGTCAGCAAGTCTTTGAATCGGCGCCTTGGAACCCTGAGCCTCCTCTACCATTTTTATAATTTGTGAAAGCATCGTGTCTTTACCGATTTTTGTCGCGCTAAAAGTAAAAGTTCCAAATTTATTTATGGTACTTCCAATGACCAGAGAGCCTACTTTTTTATGAATAGGCATTGACTCTCCTGTAATCATTGATTCATCAATTTCTGAATCCCCTTCAACTATTTTCCCATCAACTGGAATTCTTTCCCCTGGTCGAACGATTATCAAATCTCCAACTTGTACTTCAGATATAGAAATTTCAATTTCTTTTCCGCCTCGTAAAATTTTCGCAATTTTAGGTTGTAATCCAATAAGCTTTTTTATTGCCTCCGAAGCCCTTCCTTTCATCAAAACCTCAAAATACTTTCCCAAAAGTATCAAAACAATAATCACCGCTGATGTGTCAAAATAAAGTGCCGGTGTTATTCCACCTCTGGTGAAAAAAGCTGGGAAAACAGTGACCGCTAAACTATAAAAATACGCGGACAATGTTCCAACAGCCACTAAAGTATTCATGTCTGCTGTTCGGTATTTTATTACAAGCTTAAGCCCGCTATAAAACTGGGAACCAACCCAGAATTGTACTGGTGTTGTCAACAATAAAAGTATCCAATTATTATTAAGGATTTTAGGAACAAAAGAAAACCACTCAGGAAAACTACCTAAAAATATTAAAAATGAAAAAACACCTCCGATTATCAGCTTGACCTTCATTCCTTTTAGCTGTTCCTCTCGTAGCATTTCCAGATGGTTGTGCTCCGGGGAACTCATATCCATCTCCGGCATTTTTGCCTCCTTTATTTTCTCCCCTGACAAGGGGAGATTAAGAGGGGTTGTATTGTGATTATCTTTCGGAATAAGTTGATAGCCAGCGCCTGCTACCACCTTCACTAGACCCGATTCAGAAATAATATTTTCGTCAAATTCAATCAGGGCAGTTTCTGAAGCAAAATTGGCTGAAGCCGAATGCACTCCTGTTGTCTTTGAAAACACACGTTCAATCGTTGCCACACAACTCGCACAATGCATTCCTTCTATTTTATATGTTTCTTTTTTCATTTATTTACTCTTTAATTTATAAATTTTTAATATTTCACTGACTGGTTTTTTTTCATCTCCATGTTTGATTTGATGAATAACGTGGGTAGATAAGTGATTTTCCAAAATTAAATCCTCCACGCCAGAAAGCGCTTTTCTAACGGCGCTAGTTTGAGTGATAATATCAATACAATATTTTTCTTTTACCACCATCTCTTGCAAGCCTTTTACTTGCCCTTCAATAATCTTTAAGCGCCTTAAGGCTTTATTTTTTATTTCTTTATGCATATCTCTAGCATATACCCCCTAGGGGTATATGTCAAGAAAAAAAATTTTACTTAATTTTCATTTCGAGATGCTCGACACGAATTCTTAGATCCTCAACGGCTCTTTCCTGTTTGACGTCTGTATGTATTAGACCTGACATGGTTTACCTATGTTCTCTGGCTTCTTCCGTGTAAATTTGCATTTGTTTGAATAATAATTCAAAAGCCTTGTCGTGGCGAACCAATCTTTCTTCTACCTTAGAAAAGCTTCTATTTATTGATTCAAGAAGATCTGTGTTTGTTATTTTTTTCTCTTTTTTCTTCATCATGACCTACAGTATATCATAACCCAAAAATAAAAGGCAATATTAAGGAGTCACTGGAGCAGGAGCTGGAGCTACTGGAGTGGTTTCTGTCGATGCAGGGTCTGCAGGAGGAGGAACTACCTTACCACTACCCCCACCTTTATCCTCCCCCGAAGGAGGAGGAACTACCTCA
>JAVHOH010000015.1:0-4318 GCA_036169935.1 Minisyncoccota bacterium
AACTTTTTGATTTCAAATCCAAGAATGCAGTGTTTAGAGTGGTGGAAAAATTAATTGAAGCTGGGCTCGTGGCTAAAGATCATTTGGGTAGATTAATTCCTTCTAAATCTTTTGGAGAAATACAGATGTGTGGATTGGTCACCGCTGGTTTGCCGGCGACAGTAGAGGAAGAATTGGTAGATACGGTGGATCTGGATGATCTTCTAATTAAAAATAAACCACTTACTTATATGCTCGAAGTGGATGGAGATTCTATGATAGATGCGCATATAGAAAAAGGGGATATGGTGCTCGTAGAGAAGGCGACCATAGCCAAAGATGGTCAGATAGTGATTGCTGAAGTGGATGGAGAATTTACCATGAAATATTTTAGAAAAGATAAAAATAAAGTTTGGCTTGAACCTGCAAATAAAAACTACAAACCGATTTATCCGGAGCATTCTTTAAACATAAATGCAGTTCTAAAGGCGGTAATAAGAAAATACTAAAATTATACTTTTATTGTAAAAATTTGTTATAATAGTAATACAAGCAAATGAAAACTCCACTCAACTACACAGGTAATAAGTCTAGATTAATGCCTCAATTTATGAATCATTTTCCTAGCGAGGTAAATGTGTTTGTTGATTTATTTTGTGGTGGAGCAACTGTTGGTTTAAGTGTAAATGCAAAAAAAGTTATTTTTATTGATAACAATATCAATGTAATAAATTTGTTAAAGCACTTGTCAAAATATGATTTTCAAACGTTATTATCTAGACTTGAAATTTTAATAGAAAAATATAATTTATCGTATTCTGCAAAATATGGTTATGAAAAGTATCGTCAAGAATTATCAAAAAAAGACAACAACGGATTCAAGGGATTTAATATAAATGGTTTTTATAAATTACGTTCTGATTATAACTTAACAAAAAATAAAAATTCAAAAGAAGCACTTGATTTGCTTTATCTTTTGGTTGTTTATGCATTTAATAATGACATGCGTTTTAATAAGAGCGGGGAATTTAATCTTCCTGTTGGTAAAACCGATTTAAATAAAAGTAATATAAACAAGCTCAAGAGTTATATTGACAGAGTAAATATAATAGATTGCGTCTTTATCTGTGGAGATTTCAGAGAAGAAAGAATTAAAAACATTTTACTAAATGCAGATTTCATATATGCAGACCCACCTTATTTAGTTGGCGATGCTGTTTACAATGAAACAAGTAATTGGACAGAGGAAACAGAGCAAGAACTCATTAATTTATTAGAAATCTTAAATAATAATAAAAAAAAGTTTGCTGTTTCAAACGTGTTAAATAAGATAGGCGCATCAAACAAGCCGCTTTCAAATTGGCTTTTTAAGAGGTTAGATTTACATACAATTAACATCGATTATCATTATAGAAGTGCTAGTTATAATAAAATAAACAGAAATGCACACGAAAGAGAGGTGTTGATAACTAACTTCTAATTGAATGGATTTATTGATTACCAACAGAAGGTATACGGGCAGTAAGGCATCATTGCTTAATGATATTTACAAGAGCATTGGCCCTTCTTTTTGTAAAAAAGGAGTAATTTTTGCCGATTTATTTGCGGGAACAGGAGTTGTTTCTTCTTTCATGCTTGAAAAAGGAATGAATGTAATTGTTAATGACACTCTCTACTCCAACTATATTGCTTATCAAGCATGGTTTAGCAGAAAAAAATTTAATATTAAAAAAATTGAAAAACTCGTATCCGATTTCAATACCATTGACAGTAAAAAACTTTCAGAGAATTATTTTTCAAGAGTTTATGGTGATAAATATTTTTCAACAAATGATGCAAAAAAAATAGGCTATATCAGAGATCGAATAGATAAAACAAAGCTAAATAACCGTGAAAAAAATATTTTACTAACATCCTTAATGTACGCAGCAGATAAAATTGCTAATACTGTCGGCCATTTTGAGCATTTTCTGTCCAGTAAGCCAATAGATAAAGGAGTTATTCTAAAGGTGCCCCAAATAAACAAAATTATAGGAAGTGCAGATATATACAATATTGATGCGAATAAACTTGTGAAAGAAATAGTTTGTGATGTTGCTTATATTGATCCACCTTACAATGCAAGGCAATACGTTAATTTTTATCATGTACTAGAAAATTTAGCGAGATGGGAAAAACCAAATGAGTTTGAAGGAACTTCTATGAAGTTTAAAAGAAACCACCTGAAAAGTGATTATTCTAAAGCAAAAGCACCTATTGTGCTTAAGGACTTAATAGATAACTTGAAAGCAAAATTAATCGTGGTATCCTATAATAATACTTATTCTGCAAAAAGTAGTGCGTCAAACAATAAGATTACTGAATCACAATTATTAGATATTCTCACCGCTAAAGGAAAAGTTACAGTCAAAAGAATTAAACATAAATCTTTTAATAGTGGAAAAACTAATTTTAAGAATCACCAGGAAATTTTATATATCTGTAAAACAAAAATATGACTTTATTGGAAATTTACAAAGAAAAGAATAGAAATAATGATTGGTTTACTGATCATTCTTCTTTGGCTAAGGGAGCATCTGGTAGGATGTTTGAATATACAAGTACGAATTTTCGTACCCAAGATACGTTCACAGATGACTTTCTAAAATTTTTAGAAATAGAAAATAAATCTAGAGATACATGGCCGAAACAAGGAAATCATGGACAAGAGATACATAAACAATATGTTACCAACATGATTCAGTCTAAACTTTTTAAAAAAGATGCTAATGAATTATTTAGCAGAACGTCAAAAGGTCTTCTTTATACAGATTTTATTGATTTGAAAACGCCAGAGTCCGATAGATGGTTTATTAATTACCTATTTCTCTTAAATGGATATTATTTAAACCGCAAGAACTATATCATAGATAGGATTAAAGAAGATTTACTTGGCTATTTTTTGAGCACAGATGGTATAACCAAAGACTTACTAATTAAAGAAGCAAAATTGCTACTTAAAGCTACATCTTTTAGTGCAACAATACGAAGCCATTTCTTTTATTTTCATTCATTCTACAATGATTCTGATTTTTTAATTTGTTATTTAAGGTCAACGTCTGAGGAAAAGGAAGAATTAGCATCTTATATTGAAGAAAATTTAAAAAATGAAAATTTCCAGTGTTGTATGTCAAAAAAATATCAACCAGGAGGAAATTTTAATAAAATTATGTTGTTTGACGAAACAAAAGTCTTTCTGTTAACACTCTTATTTCTCGAATCAAGAAAAGTTGAATTAGACACATATAAAATATTTTTTGAAAGCTACGATAAAAATATTTCTTCATTAAACAATGATGTATTGAATTATTTATATAAAAATAGAAATGTCTTTGACCCAATTTTTGAGGATATCCTTGATTTGGAAGAAATTGAAATAGTTGATTTCCCAACAGCTCTGGAAACAATCCAAATATCACAATTAGAGAATAATGATATCGCGGAAGACTATATAGACGAAACAAGTGAAACAGGAAGACAAAAGATTAAAGCAATTTATAATTTGAGAAAAAGACAAGCACGTATGTTGGGTAGTTATAAATGTGCGCTTGAAACAATAAACAATTGTAAACCAATATACTTTACATCAAAAACTAGTGGAAAAAACTATTTAGAACTTCACCATTTCCTTCCAAGAGAGTTCAGGAATGATTTTTCTCATTCAATTGAAGTTCTTGCGAATTATATTACATTATGTCCTCGTTGCCATAGACAAATTCACTTAGCCTTAGATAGAGAGAGGAAGCATCTTATAAATTCACTTTATAGTGATAGAAAATTTAGACTGGAAATAGTTGGACTTAAGACAGACTTAAAAGAAATATACGAATATTATAATATAGATAATTAATTTCAAAACAAAAACCGCCCATGGGGCGGTTTTTGTTTTTATCTCGAGATAAAATATTAAGCAACCATATCTTTCAAGCCTTTTGCGGCTCGGAATTTTGGAACTTTCTTTGCGGCTACTTTAACTTGCTCTCCTGTCTTTGGATTGCGAGCCATGCGGGCTGCGCGAGCTTTTACAGAAAAGATACCAAAACCTGCGATTGAAACTTCGCCGCCTTTTTTCAAAGTTGCGATGATAGCATCAAACATTGAGTCAACGATTTCCTCAGCTTGTACTTTTGTACCACCGAGCTTTCCATGTACTAATTCAGCTAATGCTTGTTTATTCATATATTTTTTAAAATTATGTTTATAATTATAATTCTTTCGACCCTGTCCCGCCATGGCGGCGACATTTAACCCTTATTTTTAATACTCTTCTATTATATATCAAGGGTTTTTTAAGGCAAGC
>JAVHOH010000016.1:0-4275 GCA_036169935.1 Minisyncoccota bacterium
TTCTTCATCTGCCATATTTACTCATCTTAACATAAAAATCCCCTCTTTTCCAGAGGGGATTTTTTGTAAAATATAATTAACGTTTTGACCACTGAGGAGCCTTGCGGGCTTTCTTGAGACCAAATTTTCTGCGTTCTTTCGCCCTCGGGTCACGTTTCAAAAATCCTAATTTTTTTAAACCTCCACGTAAAGCAATATCGGAAGCCACCAAAGTGCGAGAAAGCCCATGGCGAATTGCTTCTGCTTGAGAATGAATTCCTCCGCCTGAAACATGCACTTCCACGCTCCATTTAGAAGAACCAGCGGGTAAACCTTTGACGATCGGATCTAAAATTAAACGACGTTGATCTTCTGTTTTAAAATATTCCTTTGCATCTTTACCATTCACTATAAAATGAGCTTTAGAAGATTCTGAAATTCGGACTCGAGCAGTGGAAGTCTTGCGTCTTCCTATCGCTTCAATATATTTTCCTTTTGTTTTTACTTCTTTTGTATCTTTATCCATATTAGTCTTGTATTGTTAAATGTTTCATCATAATTCTACGTAATTTATTGTCCGGAAGCATTTGATATGTTGCAAGCTTGATTAATTCTTTCAAGCCTTTTTTCTCGGCTGTTTCAGTGCCTTTCAAAACGCGAAGTCCGCCCCTCATACCTGAGTATCTGGTATGATAAATTTCCTCCAGCTTTTTGACTGTAATTTTGAGCTTAGAGGCATTTATTACTTTCACCGGAAAACCAGAATATTTATTGCGTTCAAAAGTAGCCTTGGTCTTGCCCATCAAAGACATCGCCACCTCACTCGCCACCCTTCCCAAAGTTCTTCCTGTAGCATCTATTATTTTCTCTTCTGTTTTTATCATATTTTTCATACTAAATCCATACTAAACTATTGTCAAAAATTAAACAAATTCTATAATTGCCATCTTGGCGCCGTCTGATTTTCTAGCTCCTAATTTTAAAACTCTTGTATACCCGCCTTTTTTATCTGCATATTTGGGCGCGATTACATCAAAAAGCTTTTTCACTTCTTTATTACGATTAGAAAGTTTAGAAATAATCAATTTACGTGTCGCTAAATTGCCTTTCTTAGCGCGAGTGACAAGTTTTTCTATAAAAGGCCTAAGTTCTTTGGCTTTTGGTTCTGTTGTTTTTATCTTTTCACGCACAATTAAATTAAGCGCCAAGGAATTAAGAAGCGCTTTCTTTTGTGTTTTATCTCTTCCAAATTTTCTTGTATTATTGTGGTGTCGCATTTAAGTTATAAAGTTAAAAGTTATAAAGCTACTCTTTAAGATTCAAACCGAATTTGTTTAAAACCTTTTTGATTTCTGTAATTCCTTTCTCACCAATACCTTCAACCTCAAGCAAGTCCTCTCTTTTTTTTCGAGCTAAACCTCCCAATGTTCGAATATTTGCAGAAGTTAAAGCATTTAGCGTCCGAGTAGAGAGATCTAAACCATCCGTACGAGTCTTTAGAACATCAGCAAAATCACTCCCCTTTTTCTCTTCTTCATCATCCTTCTTTTCTTTCCCGACCTTTGTCGGGATCCCGGTTTTGGTTGGGACTTCTTCTATTTCTTTAAAGTCAACAATAGCCTTTAATTGATTAATCATAATAATGATAGAACGTGAAAGCGCCTCACGAGCGGTCAATGTACCATCTGTTTCAATTGAGATTCTTAAGCGATTATGATTTGTCTTATCTCCGACCCGCATATTTTCCACCTCATAAGCCACTCGACGAATTGGAGAAAAAATCGCGTCAACGGCAATTGTTCCGACATCAACTTTTTCTTTTTGAAAAATTTCTTTTGGTATAAAACCTAACCCCTTTTCAATTCTCATTTCTATATTTAAACTTACCTTGCCGGTAACTTCAATAATATGGAGTTCAGGATTTAAAATTTCAACCTGTCCACCTGTTTTTATATCTCCCGCAAGAACTTCTTTTGGACCTTTTACCGAAAGAGTAACTGTCTGAGGTTCATCAGAAATCATTTTAAAACGAGTCTTCTTTAAATTTAAAATCATTACAATCACATCTTCTTTAATCCCATCCATTGTTTGAAATTCATGCGACACTCCATCAATCTTAATGGAAGTAACACTTGCTCCTGGAAGCGAAGAAAGAATTATTCTCCTCAGACTGTTGCCTAAAGTATGGCCGTATCCAGGATACAAACCATCTATTTCAAATACTCCCTTATTGCCAACTTCCTCAACAACACGAGGTTTAGAAGGCATAATTATTTTATATTCAGGCATAATTTTTTATAAAAAGTTAGCTTTTAATTTTAATAATATAAACAAGAAAACTTAACGACTATAAAATTCAAGCACTGTATTAAGGTCTAAGAAAGTTTCTGCATTTTTTGGTTTGGCTAAAATATGTCCTTCCATATTGTTTAAATCGAAACTCACCCAGGCAGGAGAATTGTAATTTTTAAGTTTTTCCATTAAGTTTTCAAAAATTTTTTTAGCTTTGCTTCCTTCGCGAATTTTTATAACATCCCCTATTTTAATTTCAAAAGATGGAATAGTAACTCTGTGATTGTTGACAATAAAATGTCCGTGAGAAACCATTTGCCTGGTAGCGCGACGACTTGCGCCCAATCCCATTCTGTAAATTACATTATCAAGACGGGATTCCAAACTTTCATAAAGCTTAAGAGCAGTACCGGCGCCTTTGATGTGAGAAACCTTTTTAACATAATTAGCAAGTTGACGTTCAGATATACCATATGAAAATCGTATTTTCTGTTTTTCTAAAAGCTGTGCTCCATATTCTGTAGGAGCTTTGGGACGACGCCCAGAAGGCAAAGATCTTGCAGAAGAAGAAAATTTAGCAGTTTGACACTTGTCATAAACTCCCGGACCTAATCTTCTACAAATTTTAAATTTTGGTTTGCTAATCATAATTTTATTTATACTCGTCTAGGTTTTTTAGCTTTTGGACCATTGTGAGGCACTGGGGTAGCATCTAAGATAGATGTAACATCAATCCCATGAGCCATAAAAGCTCTAATAGCAGGCTCGCGACCGGATCCTACTCCTAAAACAACAACATCAGCATCTTTTACTCCGAGTATTGATGCTTTACTACCGATAACATCTCCCACCTTGGAAGCCGCAAACGGAGTTCCCTTTTTTGCTCCCCGAAAACCCAAACTTCCCGCACTTGACCAAAATAAAGTATTACCCAACTTATCTGCAAAAAGTACCTTCGTATTATTAAAGGTAGCTTCAACATGCAAAACCCCAGAAATTACTTTCTTCTTTGCTGTTTTAGATGGAGCTTTTTTTACTTCTTCCCCAGTTTCTTCTTTTTTTATTTCTTCTGTTTTTGTTTTTGGCATATAAAAATTAATTATGTTTTACTTTCCTTTCTCTTACCTGACGCCATCGTCTTTCGAACATTTCCACGTACAGTTCTAGAATTTGTTTTGGTGCGCTGACCTCGAACCGGTAATCTTTTCATATGCCTAACTCCTCTATAACTTTTTATATCTTTCAATCTTTTAATATTTGCGGCTGTTTCTCTTTTCAAATTTCCCTCAATTGGAATTTTCTCCACAATAAGACGAATTTTATTTTCTTCCTCTAAAGTTAAATCTTTTGCTTTCTTTCCACGATCAATACCAACCTGATCTAAAATTTTGCGGGCAGACGAAATGCCGATACCATAGAGGCAAGTGAGCCCGATCTCAAGTCTTTTTTCATTTGGTACGGTGATTCCTAAAATTCTCATAAAAATTATTTTTTACTGTTTCTGTTTATGCTTGGGGTTAGAACAAATTATTCTAAGATGCCTGGCTCGTCTGACCATTTTGCAATTATCACAAATTTTTTTCACGGATGATTTGATTTTCATAATAACATAAAGAAAAACAAGGAAAAAACCCTTATTTTTCAACACTATAACTTTTTAAAAACTACCAATAAACTGCAAGTCTTATAATACACCATATTAAAAATAATTACAACCTTTTCACTATCCTGCCCTTTCCACCATAAGGGTCAAGTAAAACTTCCACGCTATCCCCGATCAAAACTTTAATTCTATGCATCCGCATTTTTCCACCCAAGTAAGCCAGAATTTCTTTTTGATCTTCCGTTTTTTCATCTCTATCCTCCTGAATTCTTACTCTAAACAAAGTAGAAGGCAGAGCCTCCGTAACGACTCCTCGAACCGTAGCCATTTTTTCCTTTTTTTGATCGCTCATTTGTATAGACTATTATTATAGTAAAATTAAAAAATTAAGTCAAATTTAT
>JAVHOH010000017.1:0-4228 GCA_036169935.1 Minisyncoccota bacterium
GCTTGACATACATATATGCTATCATGTATACTACTTTTATACAAATAATTCGTGGTCGCAAAATCATTGTTAAATTATTAAAAATTATAAAGTAACCTTATAAAATATATGTCAAAAATAATAGGTATAGATTTGGGTACAACAAATTCAGCAGTTGCCATCATTGAAGGTGGAGTGCCAAAAATTATTGAGAATGTCGAAGGTAATCGCACGACACCTTCGGTCGTGGCAACGGCTAAGAATGGCGATCGAATTGTCGGTCTTCTTGGTAAGAGACAAGCGGTAACAAATCCAGAAAATACAATTTCGGAAATTAAACGTTATATGGGGCATCGTTTTGATAATCCAGAAGTGCAGAAAGATCGAGAGACAGCTTCGTTTAAAATTGAAGCTGGAGATGGTGGCGGAGTGAAAGTAAAAATGTCAGAAAAATTTTACCGACCGGAAGAAATTTCCGCAATGATTTTACAAAAAATTAAAACAGATGTGGAAGCGAAGTTGGGAGAAAAAATAACTGAAGCAGTTATTACTGTGCCTGCATATTTTAATGATGCGCAAAGAAAAGCTACTAAGGATGCTGGAGCGATTGCTGGGCTTGATGTAAAAAGAATAATTAACGAACCGACAGCGGCCGCACTCGCTTATGGATTTAATAAAAAGAAAAATGAAAAAATTGTCGTCTACGATTTCGGTGGAGGAACTTTCGATGTGTCGGTGCTGGAAATAGGTGATGATGTCATAGAAGTAAAATCAACCGATGGAGATAGTCACATGGGCGGAGGTGATATTGATCGCAAAATGATTCACTGGATTGCGGATGAATACAAAAAACAATCTGGGATTGACATAATGAAAGATCCGCTGGCGCATCAACGCTTGCGTGAAGCGGCCGAGAAAGCAAAACATGAACTTTCCACCACGGTAGAAGCAGAAATCAACATTCCATTTATAACCTCGGATAGCTCCGGACCAAAACATTTGCTGATGAAGATGACCCGCGCAACCCTTGAGTCCCTGTCTAAAGAATACATTGATCGCTCTATTGAAATTACCAAAAGAGCTCTCGCGGCTTCGCCATTTAAAATGAATGAAATAAACGAAATAATTATGGTTGGTGGACAGACTAGAATGCCAAAAATTGTAGAAGAAGTTAAGAAACTTTTTGGAAAAGATCTAAATATGTCTATCAATCCAGATGAAGTCGTAGCACTCGGAGCTGCAGTGCAGGCTGGTGTTCTGCAAGGAGACGTACGCGACGTTTTACTCCTTGATGTGATTCCGCTATCCTTAGGCATTGAAACCTTGGGCGGAGTGGCTACAAAATTAATTGATAGAAACACCACTATTCCATCTTCTAAATCTCAAGTATTTTCCACTGCCGCTGACAATCAGACTTCAGTGGAAATACATATCGTGCAAGGAGAACGTCCGATGGCATCCGACAATAAATCATTAGGAAGATTTATTTTAGATGGAGTGCCACCAGCGCCGAGGGGCATGCCCCAGATTGAAGTGTCCTTTGATGTGGATGTGAATGGAATTTTGAATGTGTCCGCTAAAGATAAAGCTTCTGGCAAAACTCAATCAATCAAAATAGAAGCAAGTTCCGGGCTCAAAGAAGAAGATATCAAAAAAATGCAAGCCGATGCGGAACTGCATGCGGAAGAAGACAAGAAGAAGAAAGAAAACGTAGAAATAAAAAATACCGCCGAGATGATTATTTATACTGCCGAAAAAGCGCTAAAAGACGCGGGAGATAAAATTACCGCAGAATTAAAGTCTGAAGTAGAAGCCAAAATAACTGCACTTAGAGGCGTGAAAGACGGCACCGATGGCGAAGCAATCAAAAAAGCCACGGAAGAGCTTTCTACCGAAATGTCTAAAATTGGCGAAGCGATGGCAAAAACGGGTGCCGAAACTCGACCCACTTCTGCTCCCGAAGAACAAAATGCGGAAGTAAAAGATGCTGAATTTAAGGAAAAGAAAGATGGAGAAGGGGGGACAAAATCATAATCTAGTGCTATAATTTGGGAAATGGAACTTCCAGAAATACCCATAAATAAAGATGTTACTTATCTTGGACTCACTACTTTTCGCGACAGAAATCAGCTCTTTGGAATTAAACGCAAAGATAGGCGTCAGCATGTTTATATTCTTGGAAAGTCCGGTACCGGTAAATCCGCGTTGATGTTTAATATGATTATTCAGAACATTCAGAACGGCGAAGGAGTCTGTGTGGTTGATCCGCACGGAGAGCTCGTAGAAGGTGTCCTCTCCGCGATACCGCCTCATCGCATGAAAGACGTTGTTTATTTTAATCCTGCCGATGCCGATTATCATATAGGGTTTAATGTGCTGGAGCTTATTGATCCACAATACAAACATTTGGTGGCCTCGGGCCTCATGGGTATTTTTACTAAAATTTGGGCGAATGCTTGGAGCGCCCGAATGGAATATATTTTGAACAATTGTATTCTAGCTTTACTTGATACTCCAGGGACGACTTTACTCGGAATTCCTAGACTGCTCGTGGATAAAGATTATCGCCAAAAAATAATTTCTAATCTAAAAGACCCGGTAATTAAATCTTTCTGGGTTCACGAATACGAAGCTTGGCAGGATAAATTTAGAAATGAAGCTATTGCTCCGATTCAAAACAAAGTCGGACAATTTCTTTCTACTTCTATCATTCGAAATGTTGTCGGTCAATCCAAAAGCACCATCAATATTTTTGATATTATGAATGATAGCAAGATTTTTCTGGTGAATGTTTCCAAGGGACGTATCGGAGAAGATAATTCTGGTTTATTGGGAGGAATGATCATTACAAAAATTCAATTGGCAGCGATGGAGCGTGTGCGTATTCCAGAAGATCATCGAAAAGATTTTTATCTTTATGTCGATGAATTTCAAAATTTCGTGACAGATGCCTTCGCGGGAATTTTATCTGAGGCTAGAAAGTACAGATTAAACCTTACCGTGGCGCACCAATACACTGCTCAGCTCGTGGTGGATAAAAGTTCGGCTGTGCGGGATGCGGTTTTCGGCAACGTGGGCACGATGATAGTCTTTCGCGTGGGTTCCGATGACGCGGATTTTCTGGAAAAAGAATTTGATCCGGAATTTACCCCCCAAGATATCGTGAATTTACCAAACTATAAAATTTATTTGAAATTAATGATAGATGGCGTAACGTCTCGTCCTTTTTCTGCGAAAACTTTACCGCCAATGATAAAATCAGGCGATAAAAAAGTAGAAGAGGAAGTTATTAAATCTTCCCGTGATCTTTATTGTCGTCCCAAAGGAATAGTGGAACAGGAAATAAATGATTGGAGTGGAATGTCGCTTGGTGATATGGAGTTTTCATCATCGAGGGGAAGCGGAAGTTTGGAAAAATTTCCAATAGTCTGTTCTCTTTGCGGATTGGAGAAGTCGGTACCTTTCAAACCAGAACCAGGTAGACCGGCGTATTGCAAGGAATGTATCGCGAAAATAAAATCCGGAGAAGTAAAAGTAGAGAAAAAAGGGAAGGATCAGATAGAATATAATGAGTCTAAATTTTTTAAGCCTTTAGCTGATTTAGGCATAGAATTTCAACTAAAGGATAAAGGAAAAATTGAAGAAGATAACAGATATCAGGAAAGAATTGATAAATCAGGGAGTCATGCCCCTGTGCTCCACAAGCCTGTAATCCCCATAAGTAAACCAGGTATATTTAATTCCATCAAAAAAGTTTTCAATAAACCTGTTTATCATAGCGATAAAAATTCAGCATTAAGAGAAGTTTTAAATAAAATAAATGAACCTGTTTCGCTTGATACTCTAAAAGATAAAGTTAAAGAAGTAAAAAAAGATTCTGTATTTCTTTCAAAAGATCGTGCCGCAACCCCCGAAGAGATGAATAAATTAAAAGATTTGATTGCAAAAAAGACTATCGCCACGGCGGGGCAAGCAGAACCCAAGAAAGAAGAAATCACCACCCCGGCTAAAGCCACCCCTCCTCCACAAGGAGGGGAAGAAATTCCACAAAAACCAGCCAAAGAAATTCCTGAAGATGTTTTAAGAAAAATTTTAGAATAAATTAGTCTCTCCCCAACCCCTCTCCATTTAAGTAAAAATGGAGAGGGGAAAGAAAGGGGTGAGGGAAATTAATAAATTTTATGAATTCCGAAACTAAACAATGCCAAAACTGCAAAAAAGACTTCACCATAGAGCCGGAAGATTTTAA
>JAVHOH010000018.1:0-18357 GCA_036169935.1 Minisyncoccota bacterium
TCATCCCAATCTCATCAAGGTCTATATTATCTATCAATCCTGCGAGCTGTTCTATTAAATCTTCTTCCCTAATATATCCTGACTTACAATTCTTGTCTTTAAATCTACAACATCCATAATATACATACCGATGTATATTTCCATTGTTTTGTTTTTTGAATTTCTCATCAGCCGTTATTCCTGATCCACATAGTCCACAAGTCATGAGTTTTGTAAAAGCGAATTCTTTGTGTTCGCCCTTGAGTTTATATTCCATCATTTGCTCTTGCACCTTATCAAATAATTCTTTAGTAATAATTGGGGTATGTTTGCCTGTATACCATTGTCCACCACCTTTTGGATACTCAAAACTACCATAATAGAATGTATTTCTTAGAGTAATATATATGTTACTTATACTAAAAACCTTACCGCTTTTGGTTTTGAATTTCATCTCATCTTTAAGCCAAGCATGCAATCTTCGCCCACTATATTTCTCATATGCTACTTTTTCAAACATTTTCTTAATGATTGGTGCTCTGTGTGGATCAACTTCAACATGACATCTTTTATCAGTATTTTTACTGTTAAGGTATCCAGTCGGAGCCGTGCATGGCCAGAGCCCCATCTCGCATCTAGCTCGCAGTCCTCTTTTTACATTGACTACTTTATTATCATTTTCCAATTTTGCCTGACTTCCCAATATCATCAACAAAAATTTCTCATTCGGACTGTTACTAAATTTCTGTCCATAGGTACGTATCTCATACAGCATTCCTGCGTCCATCAAATCCACAATTCGTCCAAGGTCACCTGCATTTCTTGAAATACGATCTGCATTCCATGTTAGGATTCCATTGAATTTCTTTTGTTTTATCTCTTCCACAATCTCATTAAATACCGGTCGTTGTCCTGCTTCTTTGGCAGAGTGAGATTCCTTCTTTATTTCGACAACTTCAAGGTGGTCACGCTCCGCCATCTGCAACATTTCCTTTATTTGGCTATCTATGGAAAGTATCTGGGCTTCTTCACTTTCCATACTTTTCCTCGCATAAAGGCAGTATTTTACCTTTACAGGGGCTTGTATAGCTCTCTCCATAGCCCCAACTGGCATTTGTGTCGTATTCATATACTCAATTAATGACGCAAACCCTCTTGGGAGTCTAGGAGGGATAAGTTGGTAACTAATATCATACAAAATCCTTTATTTTTTAAGTAAAAAATACTATAATATACCTATATATGACAAAAGATCAAGCTATTTTAGAAATTAAAAAAACTTTTAACATAAATACAATTTATGCTCATAGAGTTTTTTCTCTAGCAAATAAAATAAATCTTATAGAAGATTCATCTCGTATTATTGCAGAAAAACCAAAACCTTTTGTTAAGTGGGTCGGTGGAAAAAGACAACTTCTTACACAATTTCGTTTAATGAATCTTTATCCTCCAGAAAAGTTTGATCCGAAAACTGGAAGATACTTTGAACCATTTGTAGGAGGAGGAGCTGTTTTTTTTGACCTACTTCCCCAAAAAGCATTTTTATCTGATTTAAATAATGAACTTGTTATTACTTACAATGTAGTAAAGAATGACGTTGAATCTTTGATTAAATCACTTAAGAAACATCAAAACACAAAAGGATATTTCTTAAAGATAAGAGCTAAAGATATAAATAAACAATCGGAAGTAGAAATAGCTTCTCGTTTTATTTATTTGAACAGAACTTGTTTTAATGGTTTGTATAGAGTTAACTCTCATGGTGGATTTAATGTTCCTTTTGCTGGTAATAAAAATCCTTTAATCTGTGATGAAATTAATTTAAGAAAAATATCAAAAGCTCTTAAATATGTTGAAATCAAGAAACAAGATTATAAAGAAGTTTTAAAGAAAGCAAAAGAGGGAGACTTTATTTATTTTGATCCTCCTTATTACCCTATAAACAAAACATCTTCTTTTACTTCATATACAAAAGAAGCTTTTCTGGAAAAAGAACAAATAGAACTCCGTGATACTTTTGCAGAATTAACAAAACGAGGTTGTTTTGTTATGCTTTCCAATTCTGACACACCATTTATAAATAAAATTTATTCAGAAATAAAAATAAAAGATAAACTAATACGAATAAACAAAGTGTATGCTGGTCGTATGATTAACTCAGATGCTTCTAAGAGAGGAAAAATCACAGAAGTATTAGTAACTAATTATTAATATGTCCATAAAAGCATCATCTATTACATTATTAGAGTTTTTAACAACGGATGATGTTAGTTTAGTAAAATATTCTTCAAGCAAATTATTAATTCCTGCTTTTCAAAGAAATTATGCTTGGGATACTAAACACGTAAAAGAACTAATAGATTCCTTAAATAATTCAACTGGTTCAAATTATTATATAGGTAATATTTTAATTCAAGAAGGAACAGGTAGTAATTCTAAAGATTTAATTATAGATGGACAACAAAGACTGACAACTTTATTTTTACTTGTAAAAGTTTTATATAGCTCTTTAAATAAAAGACATAAAAAGGAAGCGGATTCAATTCTTTTTTATGATATTAAAAACGTAAAAGCAAGAATAGAATTTAATAGATCTAATTTGAATGATTCTTTTATGGCTATTATGAACAATAATTTTGGCATAGATGTCTTTAATGATTCAAATTCAAAGAAATTTATTAAAAATTATTCTTTCATTATTGGAGAGCTTGAAAAAATTGATGATTTAAATATTTTTTTTGAAAAGATAAAAAATATCTTATTTGTAGTAATCAGATTCACTGATGGATATGACATAAATGAGTTGTTTGAAGGTCTTAATTCCAAAGGTAAAATATTGTCTACTGTACAATTAACGAAGAATGCTTTATTTGGAGGGAAAAAGGATGAATTAAATAATGAATTAATAATTAATATATGGGAAGATATTGAGAAAAATTTTGAAAAGCATAATGTTATTTGGTTTGATAAATTTTTAAGACACAGTGGTTTTTATAAATATGGTTATGTTTCTAGTAAGACTTTATTTAAAAATATTAAAAGTGATTTAAATAAATTAGATGATGATTTTTTAAATTTTAGTAATGACTTAAAGACAGATGCAATTTTATATACAAAAATAAGAACAGGTAATTTATTAAAGACAGACGTATCAAATAAATTATCATTAAGTGATTGGAATGTAGTACAGTCATTATTGCTAAGTTTATCAAATTCTGAATTGGATCAAGTATATTCTGTTTTATTTTCGATTATAAAATATACAAATGATGATTTACCTTATGCAAGAGGGAGAAACAGTAATTTCTTATTAGACTTAAAGAAGATTTGGGCATTTTCTATTCTAGTTAAATATTTAGATACAAAACCATCTCTTTATGAAAGGCTTTTTGCTAATTTTTGTCATTTCTTATCAGAAAAAGATTCAACCCATAGATCTGAATTTTTTACTTCCTTAAAGAAAATTATAGCTAATTCAAATAAAGATAAATTTATTATAAACTTCAATAATAGAATCAAAATAACAGGAGAAGCAGATAAAAAAATTAATTCAAAGAATAATAGAAATTATGTATCACAACTATTACTCTTTTATTTAGAAGATGGAAAAAAATTTACGATAGAAGATCTGGGTATTGAACATATAATACCAAAAGGAAAGAAAAATGGTTTAGAAAAATGGACTAATATTAGCCCTGAATTCAAGAAAGAAATTTCGGAAATTAGTAGATATAAATTAGGAAATTTGACTTTATTAAGTAATGACAATACTGGAAATGAAGATTTTAACACAAAATTGTTGTCGTATAATATTGATACTTATAAAAAAAATAGAAATTTAAAACAATATCAAAAATATTTTAATTCTACTAATCCTAAGATAGCAGTAGAAAAGAGAGGGGTAGAGGTTGCTGGATCTATTTTTGATTTATTAACTAATATAATTAATTCATAATATGAAAAAAGATTTTAATAATTTAATAACTACTTTCAAAAGCTCAATTAAAACATGGGATTACTTTGTGAATTGGAAAAAGGTTTTTGCTAATTCTTCTGATCTCGAAATCACTCTAAACAAACTAAACTATCTCTTGGGTAAGGAAAATTTAAAAGACGAATTTAAAAAACTTTATAGCTCAAATCCAGATATTGTTAAAGCATTACCTGTACTTTTGGCGGTTAGAGAAAATAAGCTAGAAGTCTTTGATAAGGTCACTAAAAATTCTGAATTCTTTGATTTTTCTGGCACAGATAAAGATTCCGAAAAATATTATGAATTTTTAGAAAAATCTGGACTTGCACGTTTATTTCAAAAAGATGGGGTAAAAAATTTGGTTGATTATGTTATGGGTGTTGAAGTCGGTCTTGATAGTAATGGTCGCAAGAATCGCGGAGGATCTTTGATGGAAGAAATTGTTGAATCATTTATTAGTGAGCTTTGTAATAAAAATGGCTTTGAATACTTATCACAAGCACGAGCAACTGCAATAAAAAGTAAATGGGGCGTAGATATAAAAGTTGATAAATCAGAACGCAGTTTTGATTTTGCTGTGTTTAATCCTAAAAACAAAAAAGTTAAGTTGTTTGAGGTAAATTTCTATAATGGCGGTGGCTCAAAACTCAAGGCGGTGTGTGGAGAATTTAAGAGCTTACACACAGAACTCAAAGAACAAAATATAGATTTTATTTGGATAACTGATGGGCTTGGTTGGTTTACAACAAAAAGACCTCTTGAAGAAACATACAATCATAACGAATATGTTTTTAATTTAAACATGCTTGAAGCTGGCATTTTAGATAAACTCGTATGGTAAATATATGTCAGATATTAAACTGCACCCTGAAGAATTTGAATTAGAATGTACAACTGTATGGGCTTTTCCTCGTAGAGGAAATTGGGCTACACATAAATCTGATTGGCGTGGAAATTGGTCTCCAGAAGTAGCCCGAAATCTTATTTTACGTTACTCAAAAGAGAAAGATCACTTACTCGATTGTATGATTGGCGGAGGCACTACTGCAATAGAAGCAAAAATTTTAAATCGTCACATTACTTGCATTGATGTTAATGAAGAAGCATTAGAGAGAACGAAAAAATCTCTTGAATTTGAGGTTAATAATAAAGCAAAACAAAGAATAGTGAAATGTGATGCGAGGGATATGAGTTTTATTAAAAATAATGAAATTGATTTTGTTTTAACTCATCCTCCTTATGCAGACATAATTAAATATAGTGAGGGAAAACTTAAAGATGATTTATCCAATATTCACGATATAGATGCATTTGTAGATGAAATAGAAAAAGTATCAAAAGAATTATATAGAGTTTTAAAGCCTGGAAAATACTGTGCCATTTTAATGGGAGATACAAGAAGAAACAAGATGTACCAGCCCCTTGCTTTTAAAGTAATGGAAAGATTTTTGAAAGTAGGATTTAAACTCAAGGAAGATATAATTAAGAGACAATTTAATTGTAAAGCTACAGGATTTTGGGTAAATAAATCAAAAGAATCAAATTTCCTATTGATAATGCACGAGCATTTGTTTATATTTCAGAAATAAAGAATAATTTATGAAAAAAATTGGATCAAAAACACAAATTTTAAAAAGAAGGAAAGAAATTGAGCAAGAGCTTATGGAAATGCTTAAGGAAACTAAGAGTGATTTTTCTTTACAAAATATTAAAGATTCTATTTTGTATGAGGAAGAGAGTGACGATATGCAAAAAGTTATTGCAATGTTTGATCGGGGTGGAGATATTTCTGAACTTAATAATATTCTTGAATTAGTAAGTGATGCCTGGAATTATTTCCCTCATAAATCTATTAATGGTTTATCACCAATGGAAAAACTCTTAGAATATCAAAATAAACTGAATAAAAGATAGCCTATGGACGAAGAAATTTTTGAGATAGCTAAAGATAATGATTTAAGTTTAGATTAAACAGAAAAACTTCAAGATTTTAAAGAGGAAACTGGGTTTGATTCAGGTGAAGCACTAGAAATTTGGCAAGATTTGTAAAGTAGTATAATAAAATTATGAATGAATCAATTTATACAAAAAAGTTAATAGCTGGCAGTAAAACTTATTTTTTCGATATCAGGGAAATTCTGTCAGGCGATAAATACTTACAGATTACCGAGTTAAGGCTTAAAAAGGGTGGCGAGGAGCTTAGAAATAGTATTGTAATCTTCGGAGATCATCTTAAGGAATTTAGCCAGCTTTTAGATGAGATATCCAAAAAGATATAATTTATGGATAAAAACAATCTATTACAAAAATTAAAAGATTGGAGAAAAGAAACTGCGGATACTGAAGGAGTTCCGGTCTTTAGAGTTTTCTCTAATTCAGTTTTAGAAGCCATTTCTAACTTTAAGCCTACAAATAAAGAAGCTATGTTTTTAATAAAAGGCATACGGGATAGAAAATATGATAAATATGGTGCATCAATATTGGCTTTAGTTAATGATAAAGAAGAAAATGAATTTGTTAACGATTCTAGTGAAAAAAAGGAAGATGAGCCTCTATCTATTAGTAATTATTTAAATTTACTCAATAATCAATTAAGTAAAAATAGAGCACGCATTCAAGGAGAAATTAGTAGCTTAAAATTTCAAGGTAGAGTAGTCTATTTTACTCTCAAAGATTCCAAAGATGACAGTATTATTAATTGTCTTATGTGGGAAAATACTTATAAATTAAGTGGGGTTGAATTTGATGTAGGAATGGAAATCATATTAAGCGGTAGCCCTGATATTTATAAACCTACTGGACGTTTATCATTTAAGGCTGTGTCTGCAGAATTAGTTGGTGAAGGTGCGCTGAGAATTGCTTATGAAAAACTTAAGGAAAAGTTACAGAAAGAAGGTTTATTTGATAAAGCAAGAAAAAAGCCAATTCCAATGTATCCTAATAAGATTGGTTTAATTACTTCCAAAGACGGTGCAGTGATAGCAGATTTCTTTTCCAATATAGGAAAATTTGGGTATAAGGTATCTTTAATAGATTCAAGAGTTGAGGGACAATCAGCCACAGAAGAATTATTGAATTCCATAAAAACATTTAGGAATAAAGATATTGATGTTCTTGTTATTATTCGTGGTGGTGGATCAATGGAATCTTTTTTGCCGTTTAATAACGAAATTCTCGTCAGAGAAATAGTAGACTTTCCTATACCAGTTTTAGTAGGAATTGGACACGATAAAGATGTATCCCTTTTGGGATTAGCTTCTGATATGATGGTTTCTACACCAACAGCAGTTGCAAATATCTTAAATGAATCTTGGGAACAAGCTGAAGCCATAGTAATTTTGTCAGAACAAAAAATCTTTAGTAAGTTTCGAGTTGCCATACAAGAAGATAAAGATTCAGTCAAAAATAGTTTAGCTGTAATGAAAAATGCTTTTCAAAAAATATTTAACGATTTCTCGAAAGCACAAGAATCCTTAAAGGTTGGTTTGAAATCAATAAAGGATCGGATAGCTGAAATTAAAAGAAAGCTGAATGGGGCTTTTATTTCAGTATTTAGAAAGATAAACTTCTCTATATTAAGTGCCAGAAATAATATATATGATTCTGCAGAGAAAGAACTTATTGCAGGATTTCTAGATGTAAAACACAAAGTTGAAGAATCCCTGATATCATATCAAAAACAAATTACCAACAATGATCCAAAAAGACAATTAAAATTAGGATATAGTATTGTAATGAAGAATGGTCGAATTTTGAAAACAACTGATCAATTACAAAAAGGAGATGTCGTTAATGTTGGATTAAATGAGGGATCATTTGATTCAGAGGTTAAAATTATTAATAATAATTAAAAAATATATGGTAGATAAAAAAATAAATTTAAAAGAATCGTTAAGTAAATTAAATGGTATTGTTGAATGGTTTGATGAACAAGAAGAAGTAGATGTTGAAGTTGGGTTAGATAAAGTTAGAGAAGGAGCAGAATTAATAAAAGCTTGTAAGAAAAGGCTATCAGAAGTTGAAAATGAATTTCAGGAAATACAAAAAGATATAGATAAAGAATAATTTCTGATATGATTGATATTTTTACTGAAAATTTACCACCACAAATATCCTCTCAAATACAAGAACAGTATGAGAGTTATTTATCTATTTTTAGGTCATATGCAGATAGTAATAATGATAAATATTATGGAGAGATTACTAATAATTATGAAATCAGTTGTTTTATTTTGAGATTAGCTATTTTTTATAAATCAGTAATTATCCCTTTTCGAGAAGTAAATTCATGTTTTAAAGATTTTAAAAGGAAAGAAGATATTAGAAAAATTCAAATTGGTACATATTTTTTTTCAAGCAGAGAAGAAAGACGGATACAAAATATGTACACTGAATTGCAAGAGATATTAGGAAAATATAATATTCCAGAGCATGTTTTACTTTTTAGTGATATTAAAGACTTTGCAAGAAATTTAAACGTTTACCTAAATAATAAACATGCCTAAGAAAAAATCTCCATTTAAAGAAGCTTCCACCCTAATTCGAGAGATTGAATTATTTTTAAATAAACACTCTAGTTTATTTCGGTTACAAGGTACTCGGATTAGCCATTTTTTTGAAATTAGTTGCTATAATTATGTAGTTAAATTTTATGAAAACAATGGATTTAAGATCTTTCCTCAGAATCTAAAACAGGGTGTGTTTAGATATAAAATATCAGCAGGAGGAAATCCTGACAATTTTTCTCATTTTCTTGTAAGTAAAAATGTTAGAAGAAATTACTATGAGTTTGAAATTCATCATAATCTTCCAATTGAATGTGCTTACGAAAGGGATATTTTTTACACAGCAGACATTTCTGTAATAAAAAAAGATTCAATAGAGAGAATTAGCCCACCTACATATTTAATGAAAAGAAGTTGTTGTAAAAGTATAAATATGGAAACTTTTTTTGAAGTAAAACATCTCTCCCCATTTCCAGAATTATTATTTTCTTTTACAGGAATTCCTGATAGTTTTTTAACAAAAGATCCAAGAAATGATATTATTCAACATTTAGCCCCATCTCTTTTGATGTCAGGACGTGCAAACTTTCATTCTGAAAAAATTAAGAAGTATCTCGAGGGTCGTTATGGAATAAATATAATACTTAATCTTTTTGGTACTCCTTCTGCTGTATATTCAAAAAAATATCCAAAGAAAAAGATAGGCACTCTATCCTAATTGTTTTATTAATTATTTAAAACTTTTATAACCTATCTATTCTCTCAACAGGTCGGGCACATCCCTTGCTTGATTCAATCGCTTTAAGAACAAGAATACTGAAAGCATCAACAAGGTCGTCATGTTTTTCTGTACCAAATCCAAGAAGTTGGGTAATTAATTCTTTAGAAGCATCTCTTGGGAAAAGAATTCTCCCTGATTGTATTAGAGCTGTTGTTAGTCGCAATCGTGACTCTTTATCTTGCCCGTGAATTGGAACTTCTTCAGCATTAACTCCTTCTGCTTTTAATTGTTGAACTACGGAACGCTGATATCCAACATCTTCAATAAAAAGACGAGTTTTAATTGTTTGAAATAGCATCTTTGCTCTTTGCACAGTAGATGGAAAATCCATTCGTTCATTTATTGGATTAGGAAGAATATATATTTTCATATTCTTGTCATACCCATAAACACGACCTGAGACCATGGCTGTATAATCAGCACTTGTTTTTTCGCTAATTGCTAAATCAACACCAGTCCCAGTATAACGATATCTTACATCATGTCCTGGAAGGTCATCGTAATACTGAATCCATTCTTTTCGGATAACAACATTGGTTTTAGGTATGATTTTCAACAAGTACTCTCTTGCCCACGCAATATCATCCATTGTTTTAACTTTTTCTTCTTCTATAGAAGCTCTTGTTGGATATCTACCATACCACATAGAATTACCATTCTCATCTATTATTGGATATTCTTTATACACTCCTTTTACTTCTCCTTTTTCAATTTTTTCTTGCAACCTTTTTAAAAGAGAATCTTCATGTAATAAATTTCCAACTATAATGACTTTTGAATTTTTACCTCTAGCTGGTAAAACTTCACCTGTTAACCAATCACTTGTTTTATTTCTTCCTTCCTGTGTTCTTACAGAATCTATGTCTTCTATGTCATCAATAATAATAAGGTCAGGGCGATTTTCCATAAAACGCATACCACGGATACTTTGTTCTGAGGAGCTGATCATAATTTTAGCATTGAACTTTTTAATTATGAGAGCAGTTGAACCCCATTGATTTTTTTCTTCATCAAAGGGTCCAAGGTCTTTACGGAGTACCTCATTATTTTCAAGTTCCATTTTAATATTTTGAAGATGTTGTCTGGCTTTCTGTTCTGTCTGACTAAGAATAATTACAAACTTACTCTGTGGTTTTCCTAGAATAGACCAGAGAACTGAAGCGGTTGTTACTATTGTTGACTTTGCGGATCCTCGAAAAGCGACAATAACAGCTAATTCAATTTTGTCATCTTCAATGATTTGGAATATTTCTCTGTGGAATGGAGCAGTTTCATATTTTATATAGCTGTGAAAATAAACTGAGAAAAACCAATCAAAACTTTTCTTTACAATCATTTGTCTTGCAGGTTTATCTTTAAGAATTTTCTCTATCATTCTTAGTTGTTTTTCTATTTGTATTTTTGCTTTCATAAATTTTTGAGGAAAGTTTTAATGCTTCCCTAATTAGTTTCTTTTGTTCAGTTGTTAGTTGTTCATTTTTGGTGACGACTGAACCTGATAATTCAAGTTTGTTGTTATACCGAGAATTGTGAGTTGAGAGATAAAGTCGTATCGCTGATATATCTTTTTCGCCAATCAGTGAGAATAGTTGATTTTCTGCAATGTCTGACATAAATGTTCTGCCCTCAGCAAGTGCTTCATCCACTTGTTTTTCAAAGCGTTTACTCGCATCTATCCATCTATAGACTGTGGCTCTGGCGACAACAACTTTTTGGCACGAAGTTTCAATAGTAGGTGTTCGTTTTAATTGCTCAAGAAATGCTTCCTTAAGTTTGTTCTGTCTAAGCTTTATTGTGTCTTTTCTACTCATAATTTTTTAGCAGTTAGTCCTGTTAATTTTTCAAATCTAGAAATTGTAGTTGCACAATATTCTGGATCAATTTCGACACCAATACATATTCGTTTAGTTTGTTCACAAGCAAGAAGTGTTGTACCTGACCCAAGAAAACCATCAAAAACAACATCCCCAATACGAGTGCTGTTTAAAACAAATCTGCGAATAAGGTCGAGCGGTTTTGTAGTCGGGTGCATTGGACTTTTATTTGGTTTCGGACAGACTAGAACACTTTTATCTTTCGATTTTAAGAATTCATGAGTGCCACTCCACCCATATGCAATTAATTCGTGTTGGGGAGCATAATCCATTCGTCCAATGACGGCGTGAGTTTTAACCCAGATCAATAATTGTGTGAATTTAAGTCCAGCCTGAAGCATTCCATCTCGGAGAGCAAAAATCATTTTGTCCGAATTGAAAATGTAGAAACTATTCTTTCTTTCTAAGTGTGGCTTAATAGCTTCAATCCAATCTCGTGTGAATTTACTGTATTCTTCATCAGATTGAAGATGGTCGTTTTCAATTACCTTATTCTTTTTAAGTGTTTGAAAATTTTCTTTACTTTCGGTCACTGCTACACCATACGGAACATCAGCGATGACTGCTTTTATTTTGTGTTTACCAATAAGTTTTGTGATCATGTCTTTATTACGAGAATCTGCACATAATAATAAGTGATCGCCGAGACAAAAAATGTCTCCGTATTTAATTGAGTTTTGTAATTTGTTCATTTGGATTAAGTTGTTTAAAGCGGTTAATAATTACCTGACAAAATACCGGCTCTATTTCGCATAGGTAAGCTGTTCGTTTAAGTTGCTCACAACTGGACAAAATGCTACCTGATCCAGCGGTGAGGTCTAATACAATATCTCCTGGTTTAGTGCATCTCCTAAGGGCTTTTTCGTGCAATGTAGGACTCTTTTGAGTTGGGTGTTCATGTTGGATACCCGGAATTCTTTTAACTAGCCATATATTGAAGAGATCGAGTATGTCATCGGTTAGTCTGTTTCCAGTAGTAACTTCCTTGTTTTGAATCTCGTTAAGATTCATGATTTTGTCATTTAACCAAGGTTTACCAATAATTCCATAAGCACAAAACTCCGTCACTTTATTGAATGCAATTTTGGGTGTGGGAGACGCATTGTCTTTAACCCAAATACAAAGTCTCTTAGAATCGATACCAAGTTCTCTATATAATTTTTGAAAAAGCCATACATAACGTTCATCACACCAAAACATAATGTGAGCATCAGATTTGGCTACCGATAAAGCGTTCTGCATTATAGATTTTACGAATTTCTCGTATTCTTCGTCGGATTTACTGTCATTAGTTGTGCCACCAAATTTTTTCTTTCCTGTAAAATTTTGGTCATACCGAAGCGAGATATTAAATGGCAAATCATTATTTGTAAGATCAAACTTAACACCATTCATTAACTTTTCAACATTTTCTGGGTTGGTCGAATCACTACAAAGTAATCGATGTCTTCCTAAAGCAAAATAATCTCCTGGTTTAATGTCGGTATCTTTTGCTTTTTCAATTTCCTTTTCTTCGTCAAATTCGTCATCAGTAACTTCAAGATTGTCATCAAAGATATTACTGAGATCAAGTGAATTGAATCCTGCAGTTAGAAGTTCTTCCAGATCAAATTCCTCAGCAAGTTTTTGCCAATCCCAATCCGCCCCACTGCGATTTGAAGTCAGAAGATAATCCTTGAATTCCTTTTCAGACAATTTTCTATTGGGAATTCTTACTTCTATTAATTCTTCATCTCTACCAAGTAAAGACAAAGCTAATACACGTTGATTCCCTGCAACTAAAACTCCATCTGTGTTAATGCATGGTAATTCAGCCACGTTAAACTTTTTAAGACTACGCTTCAGTCCTTCGAGCTGGGTTGGACTAAGTACTCTAGGATTTTTCTTGTACTGAATCAAATCTTTTACTTTTCGACGTTCAGTTCTCCATTCTATTTTTTGTTTTGACATATAACTAAAATATTAACTAATAATAATTTAGTTCTTTCACGAGATTTTGATTTTTTATTTGAAATTAAAAAATCGCAATCAAGAATTAATAAACATTCGACTGTTTATTAAGCCTTGATTACGATCTGTTCTAAATTATCTTTTAGTATGGTGACCCCACAACTTATAACTTTAAATACGTAATCCTTACAATAACCCTTTTAAAAAACTTTTGGTATGATGACCTTTTTATCAGGACTATTTGCTCTTTGAAAAGAGTAAGGTTGATTTCTTTTGGTAATGAGAAGAACTGTTGTAAGTATACCATACCGAAAAAAATTAATACAAATCCTAAAATACCGAGTGTTGATAACTAGCTACACAAATTCCTTGATCTAAGCTAAGATGGTGCGACCTTATAAAATAAGGTATAATAACTTTAACAATTTAATATAGTGACCTAACCCCTACAAGCATGATGTTTCTAGGATATGGTCTGAAAAACTCGCTACAAGATAAAAACCCCGTCGTCAGGGTTACTTGTAGCGAGTCATATCTGGAAACGGATATGGGTGATCTTAGGGTCATCAACTTGGTGACGGGATTTTTGTTTATCTAATTCACCAAGTTTAAAACTCGCTACAAAATGTATAAAAGAATCCCAGTGAAAAAACTCACTGGCAACGAACAATTTAAAAATATAGGAAATAAAAAGTTTTCTGTGCTTGAGTTTTGGCAATATGGATTTTCTAATCTTAATTCAAATGTTTTACGAGGAGCATTTGCAGAATTTATAGTAGAAAATGCACTAAGAACAAGTGAGCAAATTGATGTTCGCAATCCTTGGGGAGATTCAGATGTAATCGCTCCGAATGGAAAAAATATTGAAGTGAAGTGTTGCTCATATATCCAAGATTGGGATCAAGAAGATTATTCACGTATAAGTTGGAGTGGACTTAAGGCAAAACCTCTCTTCTATGCATCTACTGATAGAAGTTTAGTGAACACAAAACTAAGCGAGCGACCAATAGATTATAAATCAGATATTTATATACTTTCTCTCTTTAAACACCAAGACCATGCCACTCTTGATATTTTAGATATGGATCAATGGTGTTTTTGGGTATTAACGAAAGATAGGATAAAAGAAATAACAAAAGATGGTAATAGTGTGTCACTTATTAAACTTCAAAAGTTTGGAGTAGAATCGATTGGTTTTAATGATTTAAATAAAGCGATATTGAATTTATAAAAAATTATAAGTGATGGATTTTTGCGTTCCACACTTGAATATTAATAATAAGACGCAAATAAATATTATGGAAAATAATACAAAGAAAAAGTTTTATAAGAAGTGGTGGTTTTGGGTTATTGTCGTAATTGTGGTATTAGCGATAGCTGGTTCGTCATCAGAAAATAATCAACCAGTTACGATTAAAACTCCAGTACAAAATCAACCAGAACAAAAAGTTGAAGCTATTAAGTTAGAAGCTGAAACTTTAAGACAAGCATATAAAGCAAATGAAGTTAATGGTGACAATTTGTATAAAGGGAAATTAGTAGAAATTTCTGGCATAGTAGATACTATTGGTAAAGATGTGTTAGATGAAGCTTATATAACTTTCCAAACAAATGAATCAGTAGCCTTTGATAAAGTTCAATGTATGTTTAATAAAACAGAAGAAAATATCCTAGCTCAATTAAAGAAAGGGCAAGCTATTATAGTTCAGGGAACTGTATCTGGGGTAACTATAGGGAGTGTAATTGTTAGAAATTGTAAGACTCTATAATTTCATTTAAAATCTAAATATGGTTTTAATGAAAGTTGTTAAAAATCTTAATCAAATATTAGAAGAAAAACAACCTTTAAATTTTAGTCCATCTTGGATATTTACAAATGCTCAACCTCTCTACCATCATATTAGGTTAAACTTCAGAACAGAGAATGATGATATTGATTGGGATATAGTTACTCAGGGTCTTCGTCGTTCATTTCAAAAACGTTGGGTAAGATATAAAAGAAAGAATATAAAATTATACGAACGCCAATCGGAAGTTGATGTTATTTTAGATAAGTATAAAGATAAATTATATACATTTCTTGCTCCTGCTGACGAACATGATAAAAAGATACAACATAGGATGATAATTAGTTTGGTCAGAGTAGGACAAAAAGGTAATATTTGTGCTCAACAGGAACTCATAAAATGGGTCACTTTTATTACCGATGATTGGATTGATCGCTATCCAAGAATGTATAGATGGAAAGGATATGAAGATGAAATAGGAGATAAAATAAAGAATTGTATTCGTCTATATCGTTATACAGGATCATTTCTTGGTTATTTGTTTAAGACTCTTGAATATTCTGCTTTAGGTAAACCTCCATTACATTCACTTAATGATAAAATGTTTAATGGAGAAAAAACCTTAGAAGAATTTGCTGTAATAGAAGAAGATTGGCAGATTTATAAATAAACTGGTTATTTTAAATTAATTTAAATAAAAACTAATTCTTTGTTATAATATAAATATGAAAATGCATTCCGAAAATCAAATAGATATTGCCGATAATACAGTTGCTTTAATTTTAGAATCCTATGGAATTTCTATTTTTTCTTTTAGCCCTATTAATCAGGGGATTGAAAATACTTCTTTGTTTATTGAGAGTAAAGATAAAAAATATGTACTCAGAATATATCGTCAAAAAAGAAAAACAAATGAGGATATTTCTTTTGAAATACAGTTCCAAGATTATTTAAGAGAACATGAAATACCAATTCCTTTAATATACCCTAATTTAAAAGGAGAAGAACTTTCTGTTGTTAATATAGATGGAAAAGATTGGCAGATTATTCTTATGCAGTTTATAGATGGAGAAAGTGTAAACCTTAATCCCAATGAAAAATTAATTATTGAATTAGCACATATTCAAGCTAAAATGCATTTACTTGGAATTGAATTTGCTAAGAAAAAAGACAGACCAAAATCCCTTATAGATAATTTAAATGGCTCAATTGCAAATAAAATAGAAAATTTACCAATCCAAAACGAAGATATTGTTAAATTTGTGGAAAGAGTAAAATCTTTTAAATATGAACTTAATAAAGATTTACCATATGGGTATAATCACTCGGACTTAGATTTTGATGGGAATGTAATTATTAAAGATAGGAAGGTTGCTGGGATTATAGATTTTGATGACTTAAGATATTCACCATCAGTTATGTGTTTTGGCTTTAGTTTATGGAATGTTCTAGATGATAGTGGTATTGAAGCTTTTAGACTTTATTTGAAAGAATATGAAAGCATCCGTCCATTAAATGATCTTGAACGTGAGACACTTTCCCATGTAATCTTTTTTAGAAACTATCAGATTGGAATAATCCGTCTTTTATTGTGGGAGAAAGATACTCCTATTGAAGATATCACAAAAATTATCCAACTAGAGAATGATATTCCTGTAATTTTAAAAAACTTATGATTATTTTTTTAAATGGTTCAATAAATTCAGGAAAATCAACAATTGCTAAAATATTAGTAAATAAAATTTCTAATACCGCATTGCTTGAGATAGATTCTCTAAGAGAAATGATAGATTATTTACCATTAAATGAAGCTATACCTATAAATCTAGAAAATACAGTTTCTTTAATAAAAAACTTTGTATCTCATAATATAAATGTAATAGTCCCATATCCTTTGTCAGAAGCAAATTATGAATACATAATAAACGAATTAAAAGATATGAAAGATAAAATATACGTTTTTACTCTTTCTCCAAATTTAGAAAAGGCAATTATAAATAGAGGGACTAGAGAATTAACAGAGCAAGAAATTGATAGAATAAAATACCATTATGATACAGGAATAAACAAGCCTTTATTCGGTGAAATTATTGATAATTCAAATCAAACTCCAGAAGAAACCGCTGATTTAATATTAGAAAAAATAAAATAATATGTCTCTATCTCTACAACTAGCTAAAAAATATTTAGGTAAAGAAGTAAAAGTAATCATTGATAGGCCACTTGGTTCTAAGCATCCAAAACATGATTTTATATATGAAGTTAACTATGGATATATAGAAGGAGTCATTGCCCCAGATGGTGAAGAATTAGATGCTTATTTACTCGGAATAAATGAACCAGTAAAAGAATATATGGGTATTTGCGTTGCTATAGCACACAGGAAAGATAACGACGATGATAAATTGATTGTTGTACCTAAGGGGGTAGATATAAATAATGAAGCAATAATGAAATTAATTAATTTCCAAGAAAAATGGTTTGATACAGAGATTTTAAGATAATAATTATGAACATAATTCAAAAAATTAAAGAATTGAATTTCCCCAAAGATCAATATGTAGTTGCTGCTAGTAGTATTTTGGATGTATTAGGAATAAGAAAAGCTTTAGATTTAGATATAGCAGTTACAAAAGATTTATTCAAGAAATTAAGAGAAACGGGCGAATGGGAAGAAGTAGAAAAATATAATAAAATTTTTCTCAAGAAGGAAGGTTTTGATATTATCCCCCAATTGAATTGGGAGAATTATAGCACTACCACAAAAGAGGCAATATCTAGTGCGTTAATGATAGAAGATATTCCATTTATGAATCTAGATGAACTTATTAAATTTAAAACTGCGCTAGGGAGAGAAAAAGATTTTAAAGATATAGAATTAATTAAAGAATATTTAAATAAAGTAGAAAAACGAGTTAGATCTGTAATTATAGAAGATGAAAAAGTTTTACTTATGCATCGTGTTAAAAATGGTCATGAGTATTGGGTGTTCCCTGGTGGAGGAGTAGATGATAAAGATAAAAGTCTAGAAGATGGATTAAAAAGGGAATGCTTTGAAGAACTTGGTGTAAATGTTGAAGTAGGAGATTTATTTATGAAAAAGTTTTATGTGCTAGATAGCTTCCAAGGACAAATACAATACTTTTATAACTGTAAGATTATAGGAGGTGAAGTAGGAACTGGTAGAGGTCCAGAATTTACAGGCAGGGATGTTGAAAAATATGGAACTTATGAAGTTGTATGGATTCCTATATCTTTGCTGAAAGATAGGACAGTATATCCTTTTGAGGTGAGAGATAAGATTATAAATGAGACACAGCCAGATAGCCATTTTAGTGTCCCATTTGTCCCATTTACGAGATTATAGACCCTACCGAGAGGGTTAGTATGCTATACTTGAAATATTATAAATAACGCTTATGCGGTCTAGCCTGCAAAGGTTCACGACCACGAGGGGGCACATGAAACTTAAGATATTATTTGAAGATAAAAACTTAATGGTTATAGA
>JAVHOH010000019.1:0-4147 GCA_036169935.1 Minisyncoccota bacterium
ATTAAAATTCCACACTGATTTCCTTGCTTGTGTCGGCAAAAATTTTGTAAGTATTACTAATTTTCAATTTTATTTTAGATGTTCCAGAAACTCCAGCTTGCACCTTAAGTGGTATTAAATTCTTTCTAAATCCAGTTACATTTATCATACTATCATTTATAAACCAATCCCAAGTAAGTGTCGGAATTCTTATGTCATTTGGTGATATAAAATATGGAGTTGCTTCCAGGACTTCATCTCCTTGTATTCTGTGCCCATCGGCCAATGCTTGTTCCCAAATTGTTCCCAAAATAGCGTCATTTTTATAAAATAAAATTTTAGGTTCTGTCGCGCCTATGTCAATACTCGCCGAAGATGAATATTTTTGATCAATAGTCGAAGCTATTACACTGATATTGTTTGAATTTTCCAGATAATCATTTACATAAAGAAAAGAATTTTTGCCATAACCTGAACCGTCTACATTGTTGGTGTAATCTTTTTTCCAAGAGTAGGTCATATTGCTAGGGCTGACCATTTGAGAACCGTTTTTGATTTCTGGCATAGCGACTACTTTTATTTCACTATCAAGTGTCGGCAAGGCTTTGCCTTTGTAAAATGGTGGAACATATGAATCATTTGCTTGCCAAAGCAATACCATGACAGAAGGCCTTATCATTATTCTCGTGTCTATTGTGCCATCTGGTAGAGAGATAGAAGCCACGACACTTGTTTCTTCTCCAGCGAGAGGAGCGTTCACTAAAAATGATTTTTTACCAATTCCAGATGAAACATTCTTACCATTTACAGACCAGGTTATCAAAACACTATCTAAATTGTTGGCATAGCTATTTAGAGTAATACTTACATTTTCATTTGGAGCTGGATTTTCTGGGGCTACATTGACCAAAATACTGCTAGACGAAGCAGCCTCTGCCTTGAACGGTAAAACAATTGTAAATAGTGCAAGTAAAGTGATTGAAGTTATTAAAAAAAATTTTAATCTCATAATTTAATTATATCATTTTTTACTGTTTTCCTGCTACTTCTGTAGCTTCTTGCTCTTGTTTGGCTTTTTTGTTTGATAATATTTGAGAAGGATCGGAAGTGATTATCTGGTCTTCAGTATAAGAAGCTATTATTTTTATGGCAACGTGTTTTAATCCGGCAAAAAATATTCCCTCCCCCAGGCCCGACTCCAAAAGCAAATATTTTTCTTCATCTGTCAGATTGAAAGTCTTTTGTAAAATATCAATAGTGGTGGGTGATTGTTTTAAGAGAAGTTGAATGGAAGAGTTCGTAATTATCGGTACTCCATATGGAGACTTCATAAAGTCGGCCGCATCTTGAGTGATAGTAGAAAGACCCAAGTAATATTTTCTGCCTCTTTTGGCAATAGAATACAAAAATGATGCAGTGTCTTCGGATTTCATCATCCACCAAGCCTCATCTACCACGAGCAAGCGTTTTTTTAAGTTTTTACGAATTGTGTTCCAAATATAATGCATGACGATATACATGGCGACTGGTTTTAATTCGTCTTCCATGTCGCGGACAGAAAAAACTACAAATTTTTTATTGATGTCTACGTTCGATGGCTTATTTAAAAATGTTGCCCAAGAACCTCGGGTATATTTTACCAATCTTTGCACGACTGAGTCGCTTCCATCCATTCCAGAAAGCACCATTTCAAAATCGGAAAGAAGAGGAGGTTCAATATTTGAAAAATCTGAATCCGGAGTTATGTCTTTTATTGCATAAGTTTCTGAAATAGCACGGTCCACCATTGAGTCTTCTTCCGGAGTAAGTCCGCCCAACATTAATCTAAAAAGGCCGACTAAGTTGATGATGTTTGAACGCAGAACATCTTCAGCGGTTTCATCTTCACGCGGTATCGGCAAATCAAAAGGGTTAATATGGTGGTCCGAAGAAAGAGAAATATTAAAATATCGTCCACCCACAGCTTCTGACAAAAATTCGTATTCCCTTTCCGGATCTATCACGATGACATCGGTATCAAACATGAGCGACCTCAAAATTTCCAACTTTGTCGCATAAGATTTTCCGGAGCCAGATTTAGCAAAAGTTACGGAGTTGTAATTTTCAAGAGAAAATCTGTCAAAGATAACGAGACTGGAATTGTGTCTATTTATGCCGTAAAGAATACCTTTATCGGAAGTTAGGTCAAAAGAAATAAAAGGAAAAACACTAGAAAGTGGCTCCGAATTTAATTTTTGATGGATATTTAATAAGTCTGTCTCTATCGGAATGACACTTTTAAAGCCTTCTTCTTGTTGAAAAAGGGCTGGTTTTATATAGATAAGCTTTGATTCGAGCATTGATTTTATTTCATTTTCTGTTTTGAAAAGCTCTAAATCATTATCCGCATAAATTGTGATATAGATACCGACATCGAACATTTTCTCTTGCGCTTGGATCAAGTTATCTCGAAGCCCTTCTAGATCTTGATAAGCAGTGTCCAGCATCGGATCACGCACCATCCCTTTTGCTTCACGGACGCTTATCTGGCTCTGCACCTCCGCGACTTTTTTCTGAAATTGTCGGAGCATCAAAGATGTGTCTATCGGATGAACAAAAATTGAAATATCAAAAACTTTATCTAAATTAATTATTGGGGAAAACCAATTGTCTGTCAGAAACCTCGGGTAAGATATTATAAAAAAAGTACGAGCAATTTTATCGCCTAAATTTATGGATTTGGATTCAATCTTTAAAGCTGAGGGTGCGATGACATCTTGAAGTTCCAAGTTGGCGGATTCATAAATTTCTTCCGGCAAGACTGCCAAGGTAGAAGCCCTAGGTTCTTCACCTTTTAAGGTTGTTTGTTTTCCAAATAATTTTTTTAAAAAGTTCATAAATTTTTTGTGGCGTTAAGCTCGTAGTTTTGTGGCGTTAAGCTCGTAGATTATTCCATTTTAATTTTTCCTTCTATTTCTCCCGGGTTAAAGACTTTATAAAATACCTCTACTACTTCTTCGGTGCCCAATTGAGCCGAGTTTATTCCACACCTTCCGAGTCCTTGCTGGATTACCGCTACTCTTTCTTCTAATTGGGATCTTTTTTCTTCGAAATTTATTTGTTTAAGAGCTCGCGTTTCCTCTTTGTTTTTTCTTGAAAATATTTTATCAAATATTCCGGAATCGGATTTTAATGTGGTGTGGGTATAAGGGATGACCACAAAAAAACTTTTGGTCATTATGGCTACTGATTCGGTAAAATTTTTAATGAATTCTATATATTCTTTAGTTTGTAATTTTAAAAGAGGTTCATTTTGCACCTTGATTCTATTTTCTAGAAGAAGCAAATAAGGCCTGATGTCTAATTTTCTTGATTGAATTGATATTTGCACAGAAAAATCTAGTGTGTTTAAAAAATTTTGAAATTGTAAAATAGTTGCCTTTTGTTCATCTGAAGATTTTAAAGAAAGGTTTACTGAATTAGCAAGCACAATAGCTCGAAGCTCTTCATTTTTAAGAACGATTATCCCATCACGGACTTCTTTGATTGGTATAAAATCTTGTGTTGCTTTTGCTTTTAGGGCCATAAATTTTTATTGTGTATTTTCTTTTTGTTTGCTTAAATCGAGCACATTTAAACTCCAAGCTAAATCTCGTAATTTGCTTCCGCTCAATTTCATTCCACTTTCTGACATCATTTTTTCTTTATTTTCTTTTTCTAACTGTGATTTTTTATCTGCAATTTTGATAAATTGTTTTTTCCAAATATAAAGCTTATTTTGCGTAAAATATTTGAACCCAGATTCCAGCATATTAATAAAAGGTTTGTTGTTTGGACGATAAAAAGTGAGCATTAAAGAAAATCCGGCAATAATTAGAATAGGGATGGCTCCTAAAATAAGCCCTAATAATTTATAAATGACAAAACAGAAACCAGCCCCACCAGCTAAATAGGCAAATTGCCTAAAAGTAAAAGGGCCAAATATCTTGTCTTCTATATCTAAAAATTGTGGAACCTTAAACTGCATAAAATCAATTATACCCTATTCTGGCTTTTCTCTGTAGGGGTCTATCTCATATTTTTTGCTGTTCGACTGAGGTGGTGTTGTAGTATCAGAATTTTTGGTGATATTTTCTAGAGTGTGTTCAGTTTTTACTACAGGGGTTTGGACCGGGCCGGATAATTTTTG
>JAVHOH010000020.1:0-18113 GCA_036169935.1 Minisyncoccota bacterium
ATAATATTTTTCTTTAATTTCATTTTAGCAACGAGAGCCATTGTGTGAATCACTGCCGCGCCTCCAGACATATCCATATTCATGCCGAGGAGTGATGATGAGGGCTTTAAATTTATTCCCCCTGTGTCAAAAGTCACCCCTTTGCCGACAAGCACTATCGGTTTCTCTTTTTTAGGTCCGCCAAAGTATTCCATAATAATAAATTTTGATTCTTCATCTGAACCTCGTCCGACCGAAAGTATCGCTCGCATGTTTAAGTGCTCCATTTCTTTCTCACCAAGTACTGTGACTTTTACCGGCAAATTTTTTACCGCTTCTTTGGCTTTTATCGCTAAAATTTGCGGGGTCATATCTCCGCCCGGAATATTCACCAGCGTTCTCGTCTTATTCACTTCTTGTGCTATTATATGGCCTCTTAAGATGGATCCTTCTACTTCCTTATTTACTCCGGAAATAATTACTTCTTCAATAAAATTAAAACCTTCTTCTGTCGGCGTTTTGTATTCCACAAATTCATAATTGGCAAAATCAAGCTGAGTGCCGATTATTTCACCCAATTCTTTGTCTGTCAGTTTTAGATGTTTAAATCTAAAATCGTTAAAATCAAAAGCTAGTTTTTTTACTTTCGTGCTTTTTGCCATCACAACCATTTTCCGTACAAGCAAGTACAGCTTTCTCAAATTCATTTTTTCCGTCTCCTCGCATTTCAAATAAAGGGTTTTTACTCCGTTCTCTTTTACGATTTCGTCATTTACTCGTGGTGAGCCCGTCGAACCATTTTTAGGGCTGATAGATACAAAAAACGCCTCTTTTTCTGTATTTTTTGTGTTATTTTTAAATACTATTTTCATCTTTCTATAATAGCATATTTAGAGTATAATTAAAGCATGGAAATGAAAACTATAAACAACAGAACAACAAAATACCCTATTGAAGACATGTTTCTGGAAAGATATTCACCGAGAGCGATGTCTGGAGAGAGTATTTCTAAAGACGAGTTAATGACTTTGTTTGACGCTGCCCGTTTCGCACCGTCTTCTATGAATGCTCAGCCGTGGAGATTTATTTACGCAATGAATAAAACTCCTGATTTTGAAAAGTTTTTGTCTTTTTTGATGGATGGAAATAAAATTTGGTGCACAAAAGCTTCTGCCCTTGTTGTAGTTATTTCCAAGAAAAATTTTGACAACGGCAGTCCATCAGTCACCCACTCTTTTGACACTGGTTCCGCTTGGGAAAATTTAGCTTTGCAAGCATTAAAAATGAATCTCGTGTCCCATGGCATGAGTGGAATCCATTATGATTTAATAAAAGAAAAACTCGCCATTCCTGATGATTATGCGGTAGAAATGATGATAGCCATAGGCAAGCACGGTAAGATTAAAGACCTTCCAGAGCCTCTCCGTGCCCGCGAAACTCCGAACGACCGCAAGCCCTTGGAAGAAATAATCTTTGAGGGAAGATTTACTCTTTAGATTTTTTTGAGTTATCCACACCCCCTATTGACTACTTTACTTGACTAAAGTATTTTAGTTTATTAAAGTAGCCTAATGAGTAAAGGAATGAATAAAAATACAAACATAAAGACGGTCAGACTGATACAAGAAATCGGGCCAAAAATGGATTGGAATACTAAAATCAACAAACAACTGCTTGAAGCATTTTTGACTTTAAAAAATACTGACGAAACCAAACGATTTTTACGCGACCTGATGACCGAAGGCGAAATTCAAGAATTCGCTAATCGTCTCAAAGCCGCTTCCCTGCTTTCTAAAGATGTTCAATATAATGCCATTATTGAAAGTACTGGCCTTTCTTCCACAACGATTGCCCGAATACAGAAATGGCTCAAAGGTTCGCTTGGCGGATATAGACTCATATTAAATAGATTAAAGTAGGTATATGAAAAAACCATCAAGAAAATTACAAATAGGAGTTATGGGTTCTACTGCTGACCTAAAATACTCAAAAAATATTGAGAAGTTAGCGGAAGAAGTCGGATATTGGGTTGCTAAAAATAAAGCTACTTTGGTTTTTGGCGCGGAAAAAAATTTTGATTCACTCTCCACTGTGGCCTGTCGCGGAGCTAAGAAGGCCGAAGGTCTGACCGTCGGTGTAACTTACAACAAAGGTTTAGATATTTACGAAAAGAAAAATGTCGATGTAATTATTGCAAGTGGGCTTGAACGTGGTGGTGGGAGAGAACTTACATTGGTCTTAAGTTGTGATGCTATCATTACAATAGGCGGAGGTTCAGGAACGCTCACAGAAATGGCAATAGCCTATCAGGCTAATATACCAATCGTTTCACTATCTAATACTGGCGGTTGGAGCAAAAAGTTAGCAGGTAAATATTTTGACGAAAGAAAAAGACTTAAAATTGAAAAAGCAAAAACACCGAAAGAAGCTGTTGAAAAGGCACTTAAATTAATAAAATAAATATGAAACAAAAAAATAAAGTTTTTATAAATATACATCATAGCAACCAAATCTTCTCGGAAGAGATTGGCTGTTATTAGTGCTACTTAATGTTCTGCGCTTCTCTACACTCAATCCCTTCCTGGAAGGGATTTTTTATTTCTGGGAGAGGGAAAAGTTCTTTAACAATTCAAAAGGAGAAAGTCATGAAAAAGCCATACGTCGTATCAGCCGACATCTACTTACTGATGAAGGTGTGGGCAGCGGAAAATGTTTTCGTATTGCCTGAAAAGAAGTTCTTCTCGTACTTGCGAGCAAAATTCATTGTTCGTATGCAAAAAATGTTTTCAAATTTCGAGCTAGTCTCGGAAGAAGAAATTTCTTTCGGTCTGTCTCGCCTTGTAGCCCAAGGTGGTCTGCCTGTTGTTTCACTCGATAGAATTTATTTTCAAGGTGAACTTAACCTAGAAGTAACTCGTCTTGTGAACAAAGAAGGAAAAGACCAAGGACTAGGAAATCGCGCGCGAACTCCGACAATCTCTCAGCAACTGAGACAATTGCAATTATCTGGTTTCTGTAAAGTCGCTGTAGTTGATGATGTACTTTTTAGTGGTGGACTTCTTGAGAAAGTTATTAAATTACTTTCGGGAATAAACATTTGCGTGCCAGTTTTCTATGGTGGTATTGGCATCACTGAAGGCATCAAAAACATGAATGATCTTGGAGTTGAAGTGCGTTGTGTTCGCACGTACGAAGAAGTAATTGACGAAGTGTGTGAACGGGATTTCTATCCTGGAGTACCAATGTCAGGAAGACTTCTCGACGAAGGTAGTAATATTAGTGTTCCATACATTCTTCCATTTGGAAATCCCGAAGTTTGGGCATCTATACCGCCACAACACTCTACAGCTTTCTCAAAATTCTGTCTCAATCAAACGATAATGCTGTTTGATGAAATTGAACGATGTTCTGGTAAAAAAATTCTCTGCCAAGACCTCGGACGGAAAGTTGTTGGAATCCCCGCAGACGAAACACAGTTTACAAAGGTTCTTCGAAAACTTCTTCATGACTTATAAAAGAATGGCTAATATCGCATCTAGCCAATGCAACGATCAAAGGGGGTAGAATTATTTTACACAATTCTACCCCCTTTTTTACTACTTTATTTAACTAAAGTAGGTAATATTAATTTACTATAGTAGTATTCTCCCGCAATTGCGCAATTTTATAAATACTAAATACTAGTAACAAGGCAGCTATCCACTGAGAATTTGAGAGTATCGTATGATTTACAATAAAGTCTAATAAAATAGCAACAAAAGGAAAAGTGAGCTCTAAAATGGTAGAAATGTGCACCGAGGTTTTTGTCAGCCCCTTGTAATAAATAAGAAGCGCAACCATACCGGTAGAAACAGAAATAAGTATTAATAATTCAAATTGAGTTAATGTAGGTACAGATAAAATACCGCCTGCGCGCCCGAACAAATAAACAAGCGGCAGAGCAATTATTCCTGTAAATAAAAATCTATAAAAAGTGCTGACTTTGAAGTCCACTTTTCCTAAAAGCATTTTAGAAAATGTGGTAGAAGAGCCCCAAGCAAAAGCGGCTCCGAGAGCATATAAAGCGGCAATGATTGTCCCCTCTCCGGTATTCCAGTTTATAAAACCATTTTGAAAAGTAACAAAAAAAGCAGAAATAATCGCGAGCAAAGCCCATTTGATATACCTGTTATCAAATTTTTCTTTCAGAAAAATAGTGGCTGTACTGATAGCAAAAATCGGCTGGAGTTTTTGCAGGAGAAATACCACCGAGATGGAAATGAAATGAACTTTCCCGAGCGCAGTCGTAAACCAAAGCGTTCCCAAAAGTCCACTTAAAATTGAAATTAAAACAATGAGCCACCATTCTCTCTTTAAAAGATGTGTCTTAAAAACATATTTAAAAACAAATGGGGATAAAATTATTAAACCAATTAAATGTTCAAAAAATATTATGGTAATTGGTGAGAGAGAATATAAATGCTGGCGGATTAATCCATCAAATGCCCAAAGCAATGCCGCGATGATAATTAAGATTGGACCCGTATAATCTTTTAGCGTTTTATTCAACATTTTTCTAAATCTTTTTTAATCTGCGCAATTAATTCTTTTTCTGTTCCAAACTTCTCAAATTCTCTTAAAAATTTATTTATTTTAAAAATCACTTTCTTCCCATAAGCGTCTTCACTGTATCCCAAAAGATGCGCGTCTATCTTACCCTCTTTACTTACCACAATCCCCGCCCTGTATGTTAAACACTCGGTGTCTAACAATGTGACAGTTCCCGCATAAACCCCCGCCGAAGGAAACTCCTCCGTATTTGTATTAGGCTCAAGATTTACCGTCGGAAACCCTATTTTTTTCCCATATCCATCGCCTTTAATAACAATGCCTGAAATTGTAATTTTAGTATCCATCACTATTTAACTTTTCATCAATTCTGTTCATATCTCGAGGAAACATTGAAGCTTCACGGATATTTTTTAGATCCAATAACTGCATAGTTATACGCTCAGCTCCAAGGGCAAAACCCCCTTCCGGTGGAACTCCATATTTAAATGCTTCAAGAAACATTTTTACTTTCTCTGGATCCATTTTCCAAATTTCCACATGTTTTATAAGCTGATTGTAATCATTAACTCTTCGTCCGCCAGAGAGCCATTCAACCCCTCTACACAATAGGTCCATACCTTCGTTATATTCCGGCTCTTCCGGATTGGGATAAACATAAAACGGTTTTTTGCGAGTTGGATAACCAAAAATAAATACGAAATCAGAATTGGTTTCTGCTTTAATTATTTCGCAAATCTGTCTCTCGTCTTCTGAGTTGGTATCTTTCTCTCCGCGAACATCGCGTCCGAATTTATCAAAGATCTTTTGTTGAACTTCTCGGAGAGATAGTGTCGGAGTTTTATCTATCATCACCGGAAGAGTGGCATCTAAAATTTTCAAATGTTCAGTATTTTTTATTTTTACTTGTTGAAGTATAAATCTGACTGTTTCTTCCGCCATATCGCGAACATCGGTCCATGAATCGATAAAAGCCATTTCCGCATCGAGAGATACTATCTCCGTCAAGTGCCTCGTAGTGGAAGACGGCTCCGCTCGAAAAACTTTGTTTACAGAAAAACATCTTTCAAAAGCTGACATGACTATTTGTTTATAAAGTTGAGGTGATTGGGTCAAATATGCTTTCTTATTAAAATAATCAATTTTAAAAACTTCAGCTCCACCCTCTGCCGTGGCAGGAGTAATCGCCGGCGCCTGAAATTCAAAAAATAAATTCTTTTTCATAAATTCTCTAAAAGAATCAATTACTGTTTCTTGTACCTTGAAAACCGCTTGCACTTTCGGCTGTCTCAAAACCAGTGCTCTGTTATCAAGCTCGGTAGTTAATTCAAGATTATATCCATCCATGGACATATCAAAAGGAAGTGGAAGAGCTTCACTTAATACTTCTATATTTAAAATTTCAAGTTCTATTTCTCCGTTCAAAACTCCAGTCTTAACATTCTTTTCCGGTCGTTTATTTACCATTCCTGTCATTTTCAATACCCATTCAAGCCTCACTTCTTTTGCTTTTTCTATCACTTCTGTTCTGCTTGGCAAGGCTACCGCTTGCACTTTGCCTGTCATGTCTCGCATATCAAAAAATACCATTTTGCCTTGATCTCGCCTGACGTCTACCCACCCGGCAATGATAACCTCCTTTCCAATATTTTCCTTTAAATCTTTAATATATATTCTGTTTTGCATATTCTAAAATATTAACATAAACAAAAAAAATTGGCGACCGACTCAGATGGGCGGTCGCTATAACACGATCATGGTGGGAGTCAGAGTCCACACAAGCTGCCATAAGAGCTAGCTATTAGTAAACCTTTACCCCAATTTTTTCTCTCACTTCTTCCATTTTTTGGGAAGCAACTTTTTTGGCTTTCTCACCACCGGCTTTCAACATCGCGAGTGCGGCTGGAATATCTTTTTCAAATTCTTTTCGGCGTTCACGCAGTGGCGCGATAAATTTTTCTAGATCTTCTATCAGTAATTCTTTTAATTCTTTATACTTTCCTGCTTTTTCTACATAAATTTTCTTTAATTCATCTTCATTATGAACAAGCTTATGAATAGCAAAAACATTCATAGGGATTTCACCACTGGAATCCGTGACTATGCCCATTACGCATTTTTTTATTTCTTCATATTCGGCAAAAAGCGGAATGGTGTTGTTATAACTCTTGCTCATCTTTCTGCCATCGGTGCCGGGTACTATTGCTACCTCTTTTAAAATCATCGGTTCTGGTAATTTAAAAGTTTCTCCAAAAACATTATTAAACTTTTCCGCTATATCTCGGGCTATTTCCACATGTTGTTTTTGATCGGCTCCCACCGGCACCATATCCGGACCATACATAAGGATATCGGCCGCCATCAAGACTGGATAATTAAAAGTACCAACATCAATTTCTTTATTTTTTGCCTGCGCATCTTTGAAAGCATGTGCACGCATCAAAAACGGCATAGTAGTAATAGTATCAAAAATCCAAGCAAGTTCGGTGTGCTCAGAGATGTCGCTTTGTTTAAAAAAAATCACTTTTTTGGGATCAAGCCCGATTGCTAAATAGTCAAGCAAAACACTTTTTATGTTTTCATTCATTTCTTTCGGATTTCTAAGAGAGTGTAAAGCGTGATAATCAGCTATAAAAACATATCCTTCGTGATCTTTTTGTAAATCCACAAATTGCTTCATAGCTCCAAAATAATTACCAATATGGGGTTTTCCCGAGGGCTGAACCCCAGAAAGAAATACTTTGGAAAATACTTTTTTAGACATATCAAGTATTCTAACACAAAATACACCTCTCCCCAACCCTCTCCTATCAGGAGAAGGCGAAGGGTGAGGTTTTGTCCACATTTTAGTAACACCTTAACCCACTTTTCGGCTTTGACAATTTTTCTACTGTGCTAGAATGACCCCATGGTACAAGCCAGAAAAATTAATAATAAAAATACTAACCTGCGCATTCCCCCGCAAAGTATCCCCTCTGAACAAGCCGTTTTGGGTTCCATTATGCTCCGCAAGGACGCAATGCATGAAGTTGAAGACATAATCACTTCAGATTCTTTTTACGTAGAAAAACATAAAAAGATTTTTCAAGCGATGCTGGACCTTTCAGTAAAAAATGAACCGATAGATATGCTCTCGCTTTCCACAAAATTGAGCGAACAAAAATTTTTAGAATCAATTGGAGGAAATCAATATCTAGCGGAAATTGTAAATGTTGTTCCATCTTCAACTAATGTAAAACACTATGCCGACATCGTCCAGAAGAAATACGTACTGCGAAGTTTGATAGAGGCAGCGGATTATGTCTCTGAACTGGCTTTTGAAGAAGGCGATGACCACATGGATGACATTTTGGACATGGCAGAGAAGAAAATATTCAGCGTCGTTTCGTCTCCGAAAAATCAAAAATTTATAAACTTAAAAGATGCTCTACCTGAAGCTTACGAGCGTCTAGAAAAATTGCATGAGAACAAGGGTATGCTCCGTGGACTTCCGACTGGATTTAAAGATTTAGATATAATGCTCTCTGGTTTACAAAAATCCGATTTAATTATTTTAGCCGCTAGGCCGTCTATGGGTAAGACCACCCTCGCTCTTGATATCGCGCGCATGTCCGGAGTGTTACATGAAAAATCAGTCTTGATATTTTCTCTAGAAATGTCTTCACAGCAATTGGTGGACAGAATGCTCTCGGCTGAGTCACGTGTCAACGCTTGGAATTTGCGTACGGGACGCTTGTCTTCTGATCGAGAATTCTCACAACTCCGAGATTCCCTAGATAAACTCGCAAAAGCACAAATTTTTATTGACGACACACCGGGAAATTCAATAGTTAGGATGAAAGCCCTCTCCCGTAGATTGAAATCAGAAAAAGGACTAGACCTTATTGTGGTAGATTATTTACAGTTAATGACTACGTCAAAAAACTATGACTCCATGGTGAACCAAGTAACCGAAATTTCAAGATCTCTGAAGGCTCTGGCTAAAGAATTGGATGTACCAGTACTCGCGCTCTCTCAGCTTAATCGTGCCGTGGAATCCCGCGGTGGCAAGCCTCGTTTATCTGATCTTCGAGATTCCGGTTCCATTGAGCAGGATGCGGATGTGGTAATGTTCATTCACCGAGAAGATAAAGGTAAAGATGAATCTGAAAAGACAAACATCGCAGAAATTTTAATTGAAAAACACAGAAATGGCCCAACCGGAAAAATTGAACTATATTTTGATGAAAAAACTACGACATTCTTAAACCTTGAAAAGAGTAATATCAACGAATTCGCTCCGAAAGTAAGTGGTGATTTAGATGAGTTTTAAAATCAATTACGAATTAACAATTACGAATTACGAATGGACATTATAGAAAAATTAACTGAAGTTTTTAAAGAATTTCCTGGCATTGGTGAACGGCAAGCCAAGCGTTTTGTATATTTTTTGATGGCTAGAACTCCGGCTTATAGTGAAAATCTAGTAGGCCTTATTTCAGATTTAAAAAAAGAAGTAGCGCAATGCAGAGAGTGTTTTAGATTTTTTATTCTAAATTCAAAAAAAGAAAAGCTCTGTGAGATTTGCGCAAATGCAAATACTGATTCCTCTATTTTAATGATCGTGGAAAAAGATTCCGATTTGGAAAGCATAAATAAAAGCAGAGTATATCATGGCAAATATTTTATTTTGGGCGGATTAGTGCCGATTGTGGAAAAAAATACCAAGAGCCGGGTACGCATTGAAGAATTAAAAAAGAAAGTTTCTTCTAGTAAAAATCTTAAGGAAATTATTCTCGCTTTTTCCATCAGCCCCCAAGGCGACCATACAGACCAATATGTTCGAGAACAGCTCAGAGAAATTTGTGAAAAACAAAACCCTTCGACTACGCTCAGGACAGGCATAAAAATTTCTTCCCTCGGTAAAGGCCTCTCTACTGGCACCGAGCTGGAATATTCCGACAATGACACTCTCAAAAATGCGTTAAAGAATAGGCAATAACCCCATCACTCGCGAGCGACAGGGTTATTTTATTGCAGTGATTTTTACTTTGAAGAATGGCTGGCGGTGGCCGTTGCGCTTTAGATAACGAGATTTTTGCTTGTATTTTACCACCATGACCTTGCGAGATCTGCCTATTTCTACCAATTCTCCCTCAACTTTCGCGCCTTTGATATAAGGAGTGCCGATAGTCGTATCTTTGCCGTCATCTACCAAGAGAACTTTATCGAAAGAAAGCTTGTCCCCCTTTTTGTATTCAACACCCGTAGTCTTTATTTTCTCAATAGAAACAAAACTCCCTTCAGAGACTTTGTACTGCTTCCCGCCTGTAAATATTACTGCAAATTCTTCTTTCTTCATATCAGAATATATTATACGATATTTTACAAAAAGGCAAGCTTTTGCTATACTTATACCCATATGCAACCAAAAATTATAGAGAAATATTTTTTCTTTGGATTGTTGTTCGTCACCTTCGTCTTTACTTTTTTTATTTTCCAACCATTTTGGATTGTGCTTGTGCTAGGAGCTTCTTTTTCCGTAATGCTTTTCCCTATCTATGAATGGTTTACAAAAAAGCGCTTACCCAGCTGGTTCGCTTCCCTCTTCACCTTATTATTTTTTATTGTGGTACTTTGCGTCCCGCTTTTTGTTCTGGGAACTATAGTATTTGATCAATCCCAAAGCCTTTATTATTCTGTTATAAACAATGGAACTATTTCCCCATTTATAAATTCAGTTGGAAATAAAATTAACCAGATATTGCCAAACGGCGTATCTTTCAATATAAATGATAAAATTTCAGACTTTATTTCTTTCTTAACAAATAATATAACAAATATATTCACAGCCACTGTCTCTGCTTTGTTTTCATTTATATTATTACTTTTAGCTATCTTTTATTTTTTAAAAGATGGAAAAGAGTGGAGAAAAACTTTGCTTGGACTGAGCCCTCTTTCAGATGTTGACGATGAAAAAATCATCAACAAACTTTTGCAGACCATCAATGGAGTAATGAGGGGAACCCTTTTCATTGCCTTGGTGCAGGGCGTCTTGATGGGTATCGGCCTCACTTTATTCGGAGTACAAAATGCGGCAATTTGGGGCGTGGTTGCAGCCATAACATCTCTTATTCCATCTGTGGGCACGGCAATGGTATCTGTTCCGGCAATTATTTTCCTTTTTGCCACTGGTCATATCGTTTCTGCTATTGGTCTTACAATCTGGTCAACCATAGTCGTTGGAACAATTGATAATTTTCTCACCCCGTATGTTATCGGGAGCAAGATAAATATTCCTCCTTTCTTAATTCTCTTTTCCGTGTTGGGAGGCATTTCTCTTTTGGGCCCCGTAGGTGTTCTGATGGGCCCGCTCACCGTAAGCCTGCTCTACACCTTGACTGATATATATCAAAACGAATTTAAATAAAATGGCTTTAAAATTTTACAACACATTAACGAGAGAAAAAGAAATCTTTACTCCGATTAATCCACCCAATGTAGGTTTTTATTCCTGCGGACCGACGGTGTACAACTATGCTCATATTGGAAACCTAAGAGCTTATGTTTTTGCTGATATTTTACAGAAAACTTTAGAATACTGTGGATACAAAGTTAAGCGCGTAATGAATATTACCGACGTAGGGCACCTCACGAGTGATTCGGATGAAGGAGAAGATAAAATGGTTAAGGGTTTGAAACGCGAAGGCAAGCCATTTACCCTGGAGGGTATGAAAGAGCTGGCAATTTTTTATAAAGATAAATTTATGGAAGATGTGGCGGAGATGAATATTAAAAATCCGGATATTGTTGCCTTTGCGAGCGATCACATTAAAGAAGACGTAGAAATAATACAAAAACTTTTAGACAAAGGTTTTGCTTATAAAACCAGCGATGGAATTTATTTTGAAATAGCAAAATTTCCAGATTATTCGAATTTATCAGGAAGGAAAAAAGGTTCTGAAGAAAATACTGAATCAAGAATTGGCGAAAATAAAGAAAAGAAAAATCAAGCAGACTTTTCTCTTTGGAAATTTTCCAACAAAGACGGTTTGGGCTTTGAGACAAAACTTGGCAAAGGATTTCCGGGCTGGCACATTGAATGTTCAGCGATGAGTATAAAATATTTGGGTGAACAATTTGATATTCACACTGGGGGTATTGATCATATTCCCGTACACCACACAAATGAAATTGCTCAATCAGAATGTGCCACTGGCAAAAAACCATTTGTAAAATATTGGATGCACAATGAACATATAGATATGGGTGGCACAAAAATGGCAAAATCGGGAGATGAATTCATTACTTTGCACACTCTCATAGAAAAAGGCATTAACCCACTTGCTTACCGTTTTTGGCTTTTAATGGGCCACTACAGGACCAAAATGAACTTTAACTACTCAGCCCTAGAAGGAGCAGAAACTGCTTTAAAACGCCTTTATGGGCTATATTTAAGGCTTGGAAACGACATAGGACTAGTTCACCAAGAGTATCAGAATAAATTCAAAGAATTCATAGAAGACGACCTGGATACCCCTCGAGCCCTTTCCCTTTTATGGGATGTCATGAAGGATGAAAATATGACAAATGCCAACAAGAAAGCCACCATTTTAGATTTTGATAAAGTGCTGGGACTTGGTTTTAATAATTTAAAAGAAGAAAAAATTCCGGAGGAAATAATAAATTTGGCCGAAGAACGCAAGCAAGCTCGTAAAAATAAAGATTTCAAAAAGTCCGACGAACTACGGGATAAAATAAATTCTCTGGGATACAAAATTAAAGACTCAAATGGAGAGTATAAAATAAATAAAATTTAAACAGGCTGTTGCTGAGTAATGCAATGTAATGCTCCCCCGCCGTAAATAATATCTGTGCAATCTATGCCGACAATATTTTGATCTGGAAAACAAGATTTTATTATTTCTAGTGCTCTTGCATCGTTTAGATCATTAAATTTAGGAACTAAGACCGCCTTATTTCCGATATAAAAATTTGCGTAAGATACAGGGGCTTTCGTGCCATCATTATATTTCATGTGAGGCATCGGTAATTTAATTATTTCAAAATTTAGTTTCGTTAGGATTTCATAATTTTCTTTTAATATTTCATAGTTCTCGTCGGCAGTATCATCTTCATAGCAAGTTAAAACTTTGTTTGGTGCCACAAAACGAGTGATGTCATCCACATGCCCGTCAGTGTGATCGTTGACCAATCCGCGTTTCAGCCAAATTATATTTTTCACTCCCATATATTCTTTAAGATTTTCTTCAATCTGTTCTTTGGTTAAATTTGGATTGCGATTAGGATTAAGCAAGCATTGTTCGGTGGTAATTAAATTCCCCTGCCCGTCCACCTCAATGGAACCGCCCTCTAAAACCATTTCTAAGTTTATTTTTTTTCCAAAAACCGGCATAGAATTAAAAACTTCATTATCTTTAAGAAGCGGGGTGTAGTATGGATCGTCACCCTTGCCGTAAGCGTTGTATTTTGTTTTCACCCATGAATCTTGAGAGATAAATATGGGTCCATAATCTCGAATCCAAACATCAGCATATTCTACAATGTGAAAATTTACTTGATTCAAATCGATTTTTAAATCTGAAAGCAAAGTCTTAACTTTTGATTTCATTTTTTCATTTAGAACTAACAGTTCTATTTTTTCTCCACCCACCAGTGCTTGTATTATTTCACAATATCTTTTTTCAACTATAAAAATACGACCTGGAAAAGTGGTCTCATCATTAGGCCAAGCAAGCCAAGTAGCAGAATGCTGTTCCCATTCCGCAGGCATTATAAAATCATTTTCTGCTCGTGTTTTATTTTGCATTTTTAGATAAGAGAGTTGTAGGTATCCGCTCGACGATTTCTCATAAAACCCCACTCTTCTTCGATAATTTTATTACTGCTCAAATCAACTTTAGAAATTAAAATCTCATCTTTTGCCTTGCCCGCCTTTTTAATTATTTTACCGAAGGCGTCACAGATAAAGGATTGCCCCCAGAAATTCAATTTGTCTTCTCTCCCCACGCGATTTACAGCCACGACGTGCAAACTGTTGGCGATAGCATGCCCGCGCATAATTGTCTCCCAAGCATTGTGCCAGTCACCTTCTTTTTGTTTTTCTCCCATGATAGTTCCTATAGCAGTCGGGTAAAACACGACATCTGCTCCGGCAAGTTTTACTGCGCGAGCCGCTTCCGGAAACCATTGGTCATAACAAATTAAAACTGCGAAGGTGGTATATTTCGTCTTGTATATTTTATATCCCTCATTACCGTCTTCAAAATAATCTTTTTCATAAAAACCCGGGTCTTGAGGTATGTGAACTTTCCTATAAGTCGGCATTAACTTCCCATCAGTATTTATCACGACGGCTGAATTGTGGAAATATCCATTTTTATCTTTTTCAAAAATTGGCACAATAATTACTGCTTTATATTTTTTTGCAATTACAGAAAAGACTTTAGTAGACTCACCCGGAATCGTTTCTGAAAAATCATTCTTCTTCACGTTTTTGTACTGCGGAAAATATATTGTCCTATAGAGCTCTTGCAGACAAATAATCTGCGCGCCTTTTTTAACCGCTTGTTCCACTAATTTAACAGTCTTTGCTAAATTGGTATTCAAGTCCGAAGACACGCTTGTTTGGATTCCAGCAATTGTGACAAATTTATTTTTCATTTTCTTTGGCATTTCTGAAATATAGCATACTTGAAATCTTTTTGCGATATAAACAAAACAAGACAAGACTATTTAAAACTATAATAGAAATACTGAAAGAATATATAGGAAATAACCAAGCCTTTATAGTTAATAGACCTAAAATATTTATAAAAATTCCCGCAGCATAAATTGACCCTGTTTCTGTATCTGGAAATTTCCACGATTTAGCGACAGTTGGAATATACGCTAAGCCATCACTGACCATCGCAAACAGTATTGATATACTTAAATTATGAGTAAAACCATACAATATTAGAGCAACAACAGAAAACATACCACAAGTTAAATCAAAACTATTTAATTTCCAATATGCATTTTTCTTAAAAATAGAAAGAATAATTACAAAAAAAGGACCGAGACCAGACATAAATACAGCAATTACAGAAAGACCTGCGCCTGCTTTAAGTTGAAAAAACACTCCAATAAATGGTGCCAGCATCCAAATAAACCAAGAAACTAAATTTGGCTTTGTTGTTCCATAAATAATACTTTTTAAGTAAAGAATGGACCCTATAAGATCTATAATTACTCCAATATAAATTATTTTTTCCGGAAGCATTATGGAATTGTATCATATTAACAACAAAACAAGGTTCGACCTTGTTAAAATTCATCTTTAAAATTTAACCAATCATCTATAAAATTTTCAAATTCTTTATGTAGTTTAAAATATTGAGGAAAACCTTTCATGGACAAAATGGATTTTTCATTTCTGTTAAAATCATAATGATCCAAAAAACTTGAAAATTTATAATTTATTAAAAACTTTTTGACCGAAATCGAATCTCTTATACCTTCCTCTTTCCAATTTTTTTCTATTAATTTTACCGGATTTAATCCAATATATGCAAATAAATATTTTAAATGGTTATCGTTTTGAATATGGCTACCTTTAAATTTACCTTGAAGGAGAGTACCACTTCTGTTATATTTTTTATTAAAATACATAGTATAGGCAGTCGTTAATTTTTGCATAAACAAACTAATTCCACCTTCACTTTTTTCTTTAACTAAAATATGAAAATGGTTTGGCATCAAACAATAAGCACCAATTTCAATCAATGTTTCACTCCTCTCTAGATATAAAAGTTCTGACAAGGTCGAACCTTGTCTCAAGTAATCTCCTATATCCACACTCTGTTTGCTGTTGCATAAATATAAAAGAACTAAAAATCTATAGTAGTCATCTGTCCTAGCAAAAATAATTCTTTTATCAGTTCCTCTATTGTAAATGTGATAAAATTCGCCAATAGAAAATTTTATGTTTCTACTCATCAATATAATCTACCAATAATAAGAAAACAAAACAAGGTTCGACCTTGTTTTGTTTTCTTATTTTATTTTAGATTCCCTCTTTTTTGAGTTCTTCTATTGTTTCGCGTGCTTTGTGAGAAAGTTTTGAGGGAAGTTTTATGTTGAGCTTGATGAGAAGATCGCCACGCTTGCCTTTCCCAAAGGGCACACCTTTGCCTCTCACACGGAGAATTTCGTTTATAGACACCCCTTCAGGAATTGTAACCTCAATCTCTCCATCTAGAGTTTGAATAGGATATTTGGTCCCCAATAAGGCATCGGAAAGTTTTAAATTTAAATTCATTACTAAATCATTACCTTCCCGCTTAAACATATGATGTGGTGTTACATTTATTTTTATATAAAGATCCCCAGCTGTGCCTTGAGAAACTGCTTCCCCATGACCCGTCATGCGAACCATCTCTCCGTCGCGAATACCTGCCGGAATAACGATTGAAATTTCTTCTTCCCGACGAAGTATCCCTTTGCCTTTACATTTATCGCATAATTCATGCGAAACTTCTCCTGTTCCCAAACAAGCTTCGCAAATTTTTGTATTAGCAATAGTTCCAAAAATCGTTCTTTTTTGTTCGCGAATCTTGCCTTGTCCGTTGCAATGTTTACAAATTTCCATCTTAGAACCAATTTTTGCGCCAGAGCCATTACAAGTTAAACATTTTGAAGTTTTAGTAATTAAAATTTTTCTATTGACGCCAAAAATGGAATCGGAAAAAGAAATTTCAATTTCTGTAGAGATGTCCCGACCCCGTCTTGCTTGCTGTCTCCCTCTACCCATTCCTCCTCCAAAAAAATCACTAAAAATATCATTAAGATTACCAAAATCAAAGTCTACACCACCATTTTGGAAACCAGAAAAATCAAATCCTCCAAAACCACTCTGAGCACTACCTCCTCCATACCCGCCACCAGCACCCATGTTTTCAAAACCAGATCCGAATTGATCATATTTTGAACGCTTAACGTCATCTGAAAGCACTTGATAAGCCTCATTTGCTTCTTTGAATTTCGTCTCATCCCCCCCTTTTTTATCAGGATGGTGTTTGTGCGCCAACTTATAAAAAGCCTTTTTAATTTCCTCTTTGGAAGCATTTTTATTTACGCCCAATGTTTCATAATAGTCTTTCGCCATAAGAGTATTATATCATAGGCTCCCCTTCTTGTGAAGACTTAGCTTTTACAGTTTCTTCTTTTTCTTTTTCTTTTCTTTTAGCCCTTCCCTCAATTATCGCTTTTTCTTCCGCGCTTCGGATGATTGTCGCTTCTTCTTCGGCAATGAGTTTTGCCGCGTCACCCTTTGATATTGAATATTTTTTACGAGATGCTTCTATAACTTCGTTTCTATATGATGGGTGGGTCGGCGGAAGAACCCGCAAGGTCTCCGCCGAAAATGGATCATAAGATTCCCCATCAATGGTCATTTTTATATAAAATTCTCCGACTGCCAGGTTGATCATATCTTTAACATCAAATACTGGCGCAAATTCTGGTTTCATTTTTACCGCGTCTTCTCCGCCAACACGAAAACAAATGACACTACCGCAATTACCCAGCACTGCCTGATGGACTTTAGGTAATATTTGCCCCACATACTGATGAGCAATTGTCAGATTTAGGGCATATTTTCTAGCTTCCGATAAAATATTTTCAAAAGTTTGCGTAACGACATTTTGAAACTCATCTACGTATAAATAAAAATCTTTACGGTCTTTTTCCGGGATAGCTGCGCGCTCCATACCAGCTTGTTTTATTTTTGTTAAAAACATTGAGCCAAAGAAAGAAGAGTTCTCTTCTCCAAGCCGTCCCTTGGAAAGATTTATTAAAATTATCTTCTCCTGATTCATCAACTCGCTGATATCTATTTTATTTTGTTTCTGTCCGAAAATATTTCGTAGCAACGGATCGGATAGAAATTGCCCAAGCTTATTTACAAGCGGGATGATGGCATCCGTATCAAATTTCTCCGACCAGTCGGCGAATTCAATAGCGAAGAATCTTTTTACCATGTCGTCCGTAATATATTCCACTACTTTCTGCCTGTAATTTCTGTCCGTCAGCATTGAGATCATTCCGCGCATGGTAGCATGCGGATAGTCCAAGAGCGCTAAACAAGTAAAACGGAAAACGTGCTCCAGGCGGGGCGTCCAGTTCGCTCCGAATTGCTTTTGGAAAACTTCAATCAATCCCTGCGTCAATTGAAATTTAAATAATGGGTCAACGTTCGCTAGAGGATTAAAAGAAGCTGGAAAGTCTAAATCTGTCGGGTCAATAATGCAGACATCATCTATGCGTTCCTTCGGTATATAATCCAGAATCGCATTTATCTCGTCTCCGTGGGGGTCAATCAGGCAGATTCCGTGACCATAAGTAATGTCTTGGCGCATAAAAAGCTCCAGCAATTTGCTTTTGCCGACGCCGGATTTTCCGATGATATAGAGGTGTCTCCGGCGATCCACTCTTTTAATACCAAAAATAAATTTTTTCTCTTCGAGAGAAGCCACGTAATTCGTCCGCCCGATAAAAGAAGCATCTTCGGGATTAACTTTCCCAAAAACGGGCAATTCCGGTGG
>JAVHOH010000021.1:0-17829 GCA_036169935.1 Minisyncoccota bacterium
AGCCTTGGCGAAGTGGGAGAAGCGACCCTTTCGGATTGGACGATTTCAAGTTTTTCTTTGGCGTCTTACATCAAAACAACAATGTTTCAATTAGCATTGATAGTTAATATTTTCGAGCTAATTTCCGGTTTTCTGCAATTCCTCTAGTCGCTGCGTTATCTTTTGCGTAACTGCTTGCATATAAGCTTTATCTTGCGCCGCTTGGATTGCAACACCAGCTAATTCCGCCTCGGTGACACCGTGACCATATTTCGTCAACAAATTCTTGTAATTTTCCTTAGCCCAAATAGCATACTCTTCAGAACCCATTTTCTTTTCAAGATAAGCGCTCTGGGCAGCTATTTCGACATAAGCTTGTTCGGCATTACCGTTTGTTGTCTGTCCTGAATTAGTATTGCCTGGGACAGAAGTTGTTTGGCTTGTTGAGGTCGGGACTGCTTTTTTAGCGGTATTATTTTTATTCAACAACAGACCACCGCCAACGGCAACTAAAACTGCAACTGTGACAATAGCGTAAATAAGTTTATTCTTCATATTTATATTTCACCTCCTTACTTTAATTTATTCGACCTTTTTATTGTATCAAATCTTTAATAGAAACACCTAACCCTTTAGCAATTTTCATAACCGTTTGAATTGAGGGCTTGGTGATAACATTTGTTTCAATTTTGGTCAACTCATAGTTTCCTAAGTATAATAGCATTAGTATGGGTGCTTATTTAACCCTTCATAAATATGATAACAAATAATACGAGAGTGGTCAATTAAAAATGAGAGAAGCCCGCTTTTGGCCCAAAATGAAGTTTGAGCCGATATTTTTTCAGGTTCTTTGGCAGTTTTTCAATCCAAAAGGGTCGTTTCTGCGGACGGGCGGAAGGGGAGTGTGGGGAGGAATGCGGGCGGGTTTCGGACTGGGGTTTTTCGGAAATTTCAAAAATTCGCGGCCAACCATTAAGAAACAGGAATTTTGCGAGAACGGAGAGCTTTTGGGATACCGAGAAAAATTGATGGCTTGTATTTTTCCGAAACCTTTGTCTTGTCGTAAATATCTGGAAAAACCGATGTCGCAAAATACCTTTCCCTAAGTGCATTATACCACGCATGATCATAAACTTTCCAAAATTCGTTTTTTGGATAATACGCATGAGCGTAGAGGACTTTGCGGCCACCCAATTCTTGTACTTTGTTTTCGACGTCTCTATTTACACGAATAAAATTGTCGTACCCACCGCTCGCCTCGCCCCAAACACCAACATTTATAACCAAGTCAGTTTTTATGGAATTTGGCGAAAACTTATCGTCTTTGCCTGGCCGCAAAGGACAAATCCAAAGTGGATAAATATGCAATTCGTTATCAACGAATTGCATGAATTCAAAAACGCTTTCTCGTGGCATACTCAAATCCTGTACAAAATATTGCTGAGACATATTGGTTGCGTGTGCCAAGTGATAGAGAGTCCGCGTTTTAGAAATTCTATCCAAAAGATATCGTGTGATTTTCGTAAAAGGTATTTTGAAATAATTAAAAAAATAATATCCCATCCAAAATGCGCCTCTGTCATAGCGGAACAAATAGTCTCTTATCGGAATTATTTCTTCGTATGTTTCGTGGCGTTTAGAAATTTTGTCGGCGTGGATATAAAACCATTCGTCTATTCTTTTACTAAAAGTTGTTATTGGTAAATCGTTTTTATCAACAAAATTTCCAGTCATTATAACGCTACGATTTTTAGCAAAAATAATTCCGTCTACAAAATTTACTGCTTCGCCAACTTTTTTCTCGGTCAAATTTACCGCCTCCTCAAAACTTTTAACTAACTGATATTTAAGCTGAACGAAATCTTTTGCCGGGATAAGTCGCATTTTTACAAGTGTAATAATACCAAGCGAACCATACGAACACGCCGTGCCATAAAACAAATCAGAGTTTTGTGTCGGCGAAGTGGTTATCAATTCTCCGTTGCCAAGCACCATCTCATATTCCAAACAAGTATCGTGAAAAAGTCCATGCTTGAATGAACTACTTTCTCCAGCACCGCCTTGAATGCCACCGCCAACAGTTATTCCAGGAAATTCCATAACCACTGGAGGCACAAGGTGGTATTTCAAAGTTGCTTCGGCAAGTTTGTCCATTGGAACATTCGGCTCGACTAAAATATATTGCTCGTTAGTATTTATCTCAATAACACGATTGAGACGACTTACATCGACAAACTTGTCCTTTTCAAATTTCTGAGCGCGAGTAGAATTGGTACTGCCGTGGTAAATTTTCACCTTTTGTCCTCGCGCAAAGAAATTTTTCATTTGCTCTTGGATATTTTTTACATCTGTGGAATGTTGTTGTTTAATTTCTGTCATATATTTTATAAAAGTTCCTTGGCGTTTACGCCAAGAGCTTTAGCAACTTTTTGAACCGTCAAAAGTGATGGATTTCTCCTACCGCGCTCTAAACCACTAATGTACGACCTGTGAACGCCTAAAATTCTTGCTATATTGCCTTGCGATAAATTCTTTTTTAAGCGCACTTCTCTTAGTTTTTTGCCAAATTGTATTACTTCGTTTTTCATAAGGGGATTTATCCACACTTGCAATAATTTTAGCAAATGTTGTATGATTGGTCTATGGATAGCAATCATTCAACATTATTTTATGGCCGCGAATTTTTGAAATTTCCGAAAACCCCCAGTCCGAAACCCGCCCGCAGGAGGGGTCTGGGGAGGAATGCGGGCTGGTTTTTGAAATTTTCCTTTTTCGCTTCCGAATTTCGTGTCAGTTGAAAACTGGCGTGTCGCTTAAGATTAACAAATTCTAAGAAACAACCTGTACACAATGAGCACAGCGTTTTGCTTCAAGCGGAATTTCACTCAAGCACTCCGGACATTTCTTAGTCGTCGGGTCAGCCAAGGGTTCTTTTTTGGATTTAGCGATAAGGGCATTGATTGGTTTTACTACACAAAAGAAAACAGCTACCGCCACAAGAATGAATGAAATAAGGGCGTTGATAAAATGGCCATACATGAATTTGCTATTATTGATTGTAAACATTAATCCGTTAAAATCGGGCATTTTGGCAATAGCCGCGATTAACGGGGTTAGGAGATCTGCTACTAATGCGCTGACGATTGTTCCAAAAGCAGCGCCGACTACAACGCCGACGGCCAAGTCAACCACATTTCCTCGGAGTAAAAATTGTTTAAATTCTTTAAGCATATATTTTTTGTTAGTTAATTTCTTTATTCGATCTATTTTATTATATCACTTTTTCCGCCGAATTTTGCTTCTTAAATATGCAATAGACATTCGCATGGCTTTTGTTTTGTTGCGGAGCCGGACGGATTCGAACCGTCGAGGGGTTTTGAAGCCCCTGCCTCTTTAGCAAAGAGGTACGTTAGGCCACTCTGACACGGCTCCTTTGCACTATTCAAATAACTTAATTACTTTAACATATTATTGCTGTTTTTCCATTTTTTCTGCTATACTTCTACCAAGTCTAGGAGAGATGGGTGAGTGGTTTAAACCAACAGTTTACTAAACTGTCGTCCCTTTAAAAGGACCGAGGGTTCGAATCCCTCTCTCTCCGCCAAAATAAATATGAATAAATTAACTTTAATAATTGTTATAATCATAGTTGGGGTAGGGATAATTTTAGTTAAAAGCTGGTGGCAAAATGATAAAATTATTGAAAAAACTATTTTGAATAAAGAAAATAAAACTATGCAAAAAGACAAAAAAATTCTTAATTTTTCAACTGAATATATTAATCTTGTTTCAAATTATGTAAAGATCGGAGAAGAAAAATCATTTGCTCAAACTCCCGCGTTAAAAATAAAATTAGTGGATGTATTAAAAGATGAACGTTGTCCTGCAAATGTAAGTTGTTTTCATTCTGGATGGGCAACAGTTTTAGTGGAAGCAAGCTACAACGGAATTGTAGAAAAAAAAGAGATTTATATAAGGGGTGGAAATTCAGATGTTTTGAGTCCTCCCGAAGAACGGGATAAAACATTTGGTTCAGGAAATATTATTTCTATTGATCAATATAAGATGTATTTAGTTTCTTTAAATCCATATCCAATTACAACTAGAAAAATTGAAAAGTCTGATTATGAAGGAGTTTTTTTGGTAGACAATTTAAAAAATTTAGAATTTAAGAAAAAAATTGTTAGAATCGCGACCGATGAATTAAAAAAGCATTTGGCGGATTATGAAAAATATTCAGCCATAGACATTGATATAAAAGTCGGTGATACTTATTCAAGTTACACAATAACTTTTGTCATTCCTTTTGACTCAGCTAACCAAAATGTTCAAGTCAAAGTCGAATATGTCAATAATCAATGGAAAGTTGTTGATTTTTATAAAAATACTATATAATCCAATTAGTTTGGTTGATGTATTTTTAACAGATATTAATAGGATTATGTTATAGTATTTCCATGACTTTTACCGATGAAATTAAGCAGAAAATTTGGGACTTTTTTTATAGTTTTTTTCTACCACTTCGCAAAGCTCTTTTAAAGATTGGGATTGTTTGGCACAAGAAAAGGAGACAGAAATATCATCTTGGCTGGCTAGCGCCCGGGAAGACCTTGGCAGAATTTTTGTTATCTTATTGAAAATTTTAAAAGCGGTCCTTTTGGTAAAAGCGACTCCGCCATTCGCCACCGGGAAACCTTCTTTTAAAAACTTTTTCTTCATTAAACTACAGATAAATAAGCTATAATATGTATTTCCTGAGCTGGTTCGCAATCTTTACAATGTCTCATGATGACAGTATAACAGAAATAAAATTATTTTTTCAAGAAGAGCTCCCAATCTTTCTTAAAGAAAACTTTGCAAATATGGAAAATGCTATAAGTTATGAAGAAGGCCGATAGAACGTCTATGGAATAGTGCAAGTGTCCCAGAAGCACAACTATTGCAAAAAGAATGGAAAAACTTAGGAAAATTATTCTAAGAGTTTTATTTTCCCAAAAAATTAAGGCCAGGAGGAACGGGATGCCTGTGTGCCCAGAAAAGAAAAGATCGTTACCGGTAAAAATGCCGTTGAAAACTTCTTTATTAAAAAATGTTGAGGTTATCAGCACATGGGTTGGGAATGGGCTGATGTGAGTGAGGCTGATGAAGACGGATCTTATTAAAGTAAAAAGAGCAACACTTTTTATAACAAACGGCGCATAGTTTAGTTTTTTAAGTACTACAAAAATTCCTACGCCGGTCAGTAATATTGCCCCCCAGACAAAGATCATATCTACATCATAAACTCTGGTGTTGCTAAGGATGATGTCGGTAACGGGTTCGCTAGCCGAATGATTGACATATCCGTTTACGAAAAATTGCGTGACCAGACTTATTCCCAGCAGAAACAAACTACTGAAGAAAGATATTAGGAAATTTTTATCAGTAAAATAGGTTTTGTAATGTTGCATGAGATTAGTATATCAGATTTTTATTTTTTCTAAAGAAGCTTCTATTATTCCTGACGTCTTTTTTATATCATTTAACACAAAAAAATGATTAGTATTTGGTATAAGCACGAGCTCGGAATTTGGTATTTTTTTTGATAAAATAATTGAATTTTTTGCTCTGATCATGGTATCTTTTATCCCATGCACGATGAGTGTGGGGACTTTTATTTCTTCTAGCGGATATTCATTTTTTAGTGCCAAGGCTTGTCTTAAACAATATAAATAAACACGCAACGTTGTGTTACGAACATCCGGGTATATTCTTTTTATGCTCCAATCAGTTGTATTTGGATACATGGTGTAATCAAGGTGATATCCTGGTTTTAAATTTGAGGAAAGTAGGCTAAAAATTTTTGACAACGCCAGAAGAGGCCGTAGAATCTTAGCTAAAAAACTCTTATTCCAATCTATAATTGGAGAAAATAAAATATTAGCAAAAACGTTTTTCTCGTAATATTTTAAATATTCTAAAGCGATAAGGGTTGCAAAAGAGTGGCTAATTAAAACGAATTTGGGGATTTTAAGATATAGCGCTAAATCATTGAGATCATCAGCAAATTTTTTTATTTCATAGTCTGAATAGCTGGGGGATTTTTTTGATTTACCGTGTTCACGGATATCAAAAATTAATATATTATACCTATCTTCAAATATTTTTTCATATGGAAGCCACGCAGAAGATGAACCAGAAAGTCCATGAATGAATACCAAAGTCGATCGGTTTTGCTCAAAATTATTTGTTTTATAATATAAATTTTTTTTTCGAAATAATATTCTTTCATTTTAATTTTTTCTATCTTATATCCATATATGACCTAGTAACAGACTTTTTTGCAAAGACCTGAGAAAAAAAATTTAAAATATAAATAAAAGTTGCTTTTAACATCCCTTGATTTTTTAATCTCCTGGCGGAAGAATACATAATAAAATTTAATTTAAATTTCGCTTTTCCCAATTTGCTGGCACGGTAAGCTATATTTGTATCATCACCATAGAATTCAATGGATGTATCAACCCCACCTATATTTTGCAGTGTTTCTTTCTTTATCACAAAATTTCCCCAAATTGCCATATATCCCAGAAAGACATAAATAGGGTAGGCGGTATACCAGAACGCCAACGACAAAAAGTTTTTCCATTTCGGAAAATCATAATATAAAAACGGACCACTTAGACAAACAAGGTTTGGGTTATTTTGAAATTCATTAATTAACATATTTACCCATCCGACGGGCATACGAGTATCGGCGTCAATAAACGCCAAAACATCTCCGGTCGTGATTTCAAAACCTTTTTGTCGGGCGTAATTAGGACCTTTTTTAGATTCTTGCACAATTTTAATTCCCGGTATTTTTTCCGCTATTTCTTTGGTGTGGTCCGTGCTGATATTATCAACCACGATAATTTCATGAAACTTACCGGAAGAATTTTTTATAACACTATCCAAGCATTCTCCAATATACTTTTCTTCATTATATGCGCAGATGACAAGACTAATTTTCATTTTTTAAAAAATTAACGTATTTCTTCCCAAACAGTACTAAAAGAACGACCAAAAACAAAAACCGACAACCAGTTTGTCCACCAGGATAATAGTAATTTTGGCCATCCGACCTTGTGAGCTCTTCTTCCAGTATGCATGACGATGAGCGACATTTCAATTTTTGTTTTTCCCTCTCTTGCTAGACGTCTAAACATTTCGATGTCTTCCGCAACTGTTATTCTTTCATCATATCCTTTGAGCTTATTGAAAATGGAGGCTTTTATGATTTGAAATTCACCACTAGCTCCGCCAGAATTAAACACATTATTTGAAAGTAGAAAATAATAATTTATTATTTTAAAAATGATTTTATCAGCTAATGTTTCTAACTCCGGGAGAACCTTAATAGAAACAGTTAATCCGACTAATTTTTTTTGATTTTCAAAAATATTCAGAGCTTTTTTAAAAAAAATGTTGATATCTGGAATTACCACATCTGCGTCCATAAAAACAAAAAGTTTGCCAGAAGCAATAGAGGCTCCAAGATTTCTACCACTACTGATTGTCTGGCGTATAGTACCTTCGTAAACTATAACTTCTGCACCGCAATTTTTAGCAATTTCAATTGTCCTATCTTTACTTTTACCATCAGAAATGATTACTTCATAATCATAATCACGTAATTTTTTTATAGATTGAAGAGTTCTTTCAATGGTTTTTTCTTCGTTTAAGGTTGGGATGATGAAGGATATCATAAAAATAAAGTGATTATTATATTTCTACTGTTTTTAAATAATTGTTTGCAAAACGCAGACCCAAGATAATCAAAATAAGGGAACTAACGGTAAAAATTATTTTTGCTGATTCTGGAATAGCTGTATAAATATTTCCGAAAAAATATCCAACAGTGATAAGGAATGCTGTCCATATAAAACCACCAAGTAAATTCAAAACAGCGTAATTTTTGAATGGAACTTTAAATATTCCAGCCACTACCAATACTGCCATAGCAAAACTCAAGCCCATAGTTAATTTAGAAATAATTAAAATTTTCTCGTGGTATTTCAAAAAATTATCTTCTACCTTTTCCAATATTTTGGGAGTTAAGTTTATAATATAGCCATATTTAAAAATAGCACTTCGTGTACCGAATCTTCCAAGACAATACCATAAAATATCAGCAGTAAAATCACCTAATACTAAAGATGTATACATGGGTAATAAATTAAATTGTCCAAGTTTAAAAAGAAAACCACTTGCCATCATAACAATAGGCCCTTCAAAGATGCAACCAATAAAAAGCAAAACATATTTTGAAGATTCAATCCATGATATTAAAATGCCGAACATTTAGTTATTATAACACTTTCAAATTAAATTTTTAATGCGCCACGGTGAAAGCGATGACTTTTCGCGCGCCGGCGCGCTTCAAGGTCTTTTTGGCTTCAGTCAAAGTCGCGCCGGTAGTCAGGATATCATCTATTAGAATTATATTTCTATTTTTTATTAAATTTACTTTTTCATTTTTTATTATAAATGAACCGGAAATATTTTTTAATCTTTTCCGTTTATCTTTGATGCGTGCTTGATGTTCGGTTTCTCTTGGTTTTATTAAAATATTAGTTTCTAATTGTATATCTACGCTATGGCGTAGATTGTTTATTTTTATCAGTTCTTTGCAAATCAATTCTGCTTGGTTAAATCCGCGTTCTCTGTATCTTTTGGCGGAGAGGGGAATGGGAATCAAAATAGGCTTGGTATAATTTTCCATTATTGAAAGTTCCGAGAGTTCTTCCAAAATTTTTTCATAAATAATTTTTGCGAAGACATTAGCCAATCTCTTTTTACCTTTATATTTTAGAAGATGTAGAGATCTTTTAATAATTGGGTGACGATAGTCATAAAGGGGGAAAATCCATTCTGCGCTTTCGCGTTCCGCCACTGGTGCGTCTTTAAGGCATTCTAGGCATAAGTCTGCTCCAGATTTACCACAAGATAAGCATCTTACGGGGAAAACTATGTCTAATATAGTGTTTAAAAAATGCATATGTTATACTTAAAAGGTATTTTAGCATAAATCATAATTATAATGAGTAATTTATTGAAAAATTTTTTTTCTGGACTTAGCAAAATTGGGGGTGGAGATGAGAAAAGCGCTATTGGTGTTGATATAGGTTCAAGCGCAATCAAAGTGGTTGAAATTAAAAAAAAAGGAGGCAAGGCTGTGCTAGAAACTTACGGGGCGATAGCGCTTGGTCCTTATGCTGATTTAGACGCTGGCCGTGTTACCAATCTTCCGGTTGATAAAATAGCACTCGCTCTTAAAGAAGTTTTAAAACAGTCTGATGTTACAAACACTTCTTTGGCTCTTTCAATTCCAATTCAATCAAGTTTGATTTTTACAATTGAACTTCCGAATCAAATAAAAGACACTGATATCTCTTCCATTGTTTCTACTGAAGCGCGCAAATATATTCCAGTCCCAATGACAGAGGTTTCGATAGATCATTTTATTTTACCCAAGAAAGAAGCTTCTTTTGAAGAAATGAATAGTGGTGATTTGTCCCAGAGCGGGTCAGATAAAATAAATGTATTGGTCGTTGCGACGCAAAATGACGCGGTCGCCAGATATCGTTCAATTGTTTCGCAGTGCAATCTCGAGGCTTCTTTTTTTGAAATTGAAATATTTTCTTCTATTCGGGCAAATTTTGAACACGAGCTTTCCCCCGTTTTATTAATTGATTTTGGCGCATCACGCACAAAGCTTTCTATTGTTGAATTTGGGACAGTCAAGAATTATCACACGATAGACCGCGGAGGGGCAGATATTTCTAATTCTATTTCCAAATCTTTGAGTATTTCTTTCGGAGAAGCAGAAAAAATGAAAAAAGAATTCGGTCTTTTTGGAAATCCTGCAGAGAAAAGTTTGGCGGACATCATTAAAGTTCATATTGATTATATCTTTTCTGAGACGAATAATGTATTATTAGGATATGAAAAGAAGTATAATCGAATTATTAGCAAGGTAATATTTACCGGCGGTGGGTCTCTTTTGAAAGGGTTGAATGAAGTTGCAATAAATAATTTCCGAGCAGAGATAGAAACGGGTCATCCGTTTTCCAAAGTTTCCGCACCGGTATTTTTAGATAAAGTTCTTTTGACGATGGGCCCTGAATTTGCTGTTGCGCTTGGTTTAGCATTGCGAAAATTACAATAAGTGAGATAATAGAATAAGGAAAATGGAACAAAATTTTCAAACATCATTTATACCTAAAAAACCGATGATTAAGGAGTCTTCCGTTTCTTCACGGCCCGTTAGTATTTTTTTGATTGCTTCTTTATTTATTTTATTCACCGTGCTTGTAGCGACAGGTGGTCTTTATTTTTATAAAGGAATTGCTGCAAAAAATATTACGGGCATGGAGAACACTTTAAATTTAGCTAAAAATCGTTTTGAACCTTCCAAAATAGCGGAACTTCAGGTATTGGATAAGCGCTTAAACGCATCAACGGAAATTTTATCCAAGCATATAGCCATTACCCCTGTTTTTAGCGCACTCGAACAACTTACCATGAAAACTGTTCGTTTCACTAAATTTACTTATACTCTCGGAACGACTGAAAATCCTAAAATAGATATTAAGATTTCCGGACAAGCAATCGGCTATCGTTCTATCGCGCTTCAGTCTGATTTGTTTGCTAAAAATAAAAATTTGATCGACCCCATTTTTTCTAATCTGACGCTTGATAATAGCGGTAACGTTCTTTTTGATTTAGACTTTTTGGTCGATCCGAGTTTTGTTAATTATAAACAAACACTTTTAACCCAAAATTAAAAAGAGCTAAATTTTTATGATGAGATTTATTATGCCAATTGTTTTAATAGGAATATCCGCTTCTCTCTTTTTTGTGTTTACTAATCCTCTTTACAACGATATCTCAACACTAAAAGCAGAAGTTGCATCTTATAATGCCGCGCTTGATAATTCTAAGGCGCTGGAAAACGAACGGGATAAATTGACCGCAAAATATAATGCCATCAATCCGGACAATTTAATAAAACTTCAAAAACTTTTACCCGAGAATGTTGATAATATTCGTTTAATTTTAGAGATAGAACAAATAGCGTCTCCTTACGGCATGGTTTTAAAAGATGTAAAATATAATGCTACTGATAAAAATGTCGCCTCGACCACTACAGGACCAGTGGTGCAAGGGGGCGGAGGAGCTCTCAAGACCCCTAAAGATTACGGAATTTTTGATTTGGAGTTTTCTACTTCGGGAAGTTACAATAACTTTATTAATTTTACCAAAGATTTGGAGAGCAACCTCAGGATTGTAGATATATCTTCTATCTCTTTTTCATCTGATGGTACCGCAACTGGAACTGGAGTCAACACAAAAACACCCTCTTCTTCTTCTTCTGAAATTTATAAATATGATTTTAAAATTAAAACTTATTGGTTAAAAAATTAAAATGGCTTCAAAAATTAAAAACATAATAATCTTTGTAATAATTGCGACAGTTTTTATTTTAATTTATATTTTTTTTATAAAACCAAAGCCTTCGCAAGACAATTTGATATCAGCTCCTAATACCTTACTGCCGAACATTGACAATTCTTCTTCCGATCCAAGCGCAATGAATGTAAATTCTTTGGTTGCAAAAGATTTTCTTGCATTACTGTTAAATGTTAAAAATATAAAATTAAATGATGCTATTTTATCCGATCCAAGTTTTAATGGTTTGCATGATTCTACAATTACGCTTATCCCAGATGGGACAGAAGGAAGACCAAACCCATTTGCTCAATTTGGCAACGATGCGGTTGCAATAATTCCAGCGACTTGCGTATTGCCACAAGTTTTAGATGTTTTAACAAATACTTGTATTGCTCCACCTCCGCCAACATGCAAGTTGCCAAAAATTTTAAATACTTCGACCAATACTTGTGTTAATCCAGCTCCCTTAAATTAATTAAATTATGAGTTTTTTAGAAGAATTAGCTAAAAGAGGTTTAATTAACGAAAGCCAAATAGGTGAAATTAAGAGTCGCGCAAAACAAGAGCACGATGGAAATATTGAAGAAACTCTTATTGAATCTGGCATTACCGAAGAACAAATTCTTGAAATAAAAGGAGAATATTTTGATATACCAGTAAAAAAAGTAGATATTCAAAAAATGTCTTTTAGTGTTCTTCGGTATATTTCTGAAGATTCAGCCTCGCATTACCATTTTGTTCCAATTGAATTAAAAGATGAAGTGCTAGAAGTAGGGGTGATAGACCCGGAAAACATCCAAGCCATGGATGCACTCCAGTTTATTTCGACCAAGATAGGCATTCCTTTTAAAATTTTTCTTATTTCTAAAAGCGATTACGAAAGTGTCATGCAGACTTACAAAGGAATAGGAAGCCAAGTTGAAGAAGCTTTAGATGAATTAAATAAAGACGAGATAGAGACAAAAGAGATAAGCGAGGAAAATTTAAGCAAGGAGATCAAAAATATTAAACCAAACGAAGAGGCAAAGATTGTGGAAGATGCGCCAGTGATAAAAATTGTAGCTGTTATCTTGCGTAATGCCATAGAGGGGGGTGCTTCTGATATCCACATTGAATATACAGGAGAAAAAGTCAAAGTGCGTTTTCGCATAGATGGGGTACTTCATACCACAATAATATTACCGCCAAATATTTATAGCGGGATTGTAGCGCGTATAAAAATTCTGGCTAAATTGAGATTGGACGAGAAAAGAAAACCTCAAGATGGGTCTTTTAGCGCAAAAATTGACAATCGCAAAATAGATTTTCGGGTTTCCACCATGCCGGCGTATTATGGAGAAAAAATTGTTATGCGTATATTAGATTCTGAAAAAGGAGTCAAACCGCTTGATCAACTAGGGTTGTCTGAAGTAAATTTAAAGATAATTCGAGAGGCAATAAAAAAACCTTATGGACTTATTTTAATTACTGGTCCGACGGGGTCTGGAAAATCAACCACTTTGTATTCAATGATGAATGAATTGGATAAAGAAAAAAGTAATATTGTGTCTTTGGAAGATCCGGTGGAATATCATATGCCCGACATCAATCAATCCCAAATGATGCCGGAGATAGGGTACACCTTTGCTTCGGGACTCCGTTCAATTCTGCGTCAGGACCCAGATATAATAATGGTCGGAGAAATTCGTGATAAAGAAACAGCGCAACTCGCGATCCAGGCGGCTCTGACTGGACATCTTGTTCTTTCTACTTTACACACCAACAATGCCATCGGCGCAATTCCTCGTCTGGTGGATATGGGCGTCGATCCTTATCTGATTGCTCCGACCCTGATTGTTTCTATCGCTCAACGTTTGGCCCGAATGACTTTTCCATCTTCTCGTCAAGAAGTGCCGATAGAGGAGAGCGTTAGAACTCAAATTGAAGAACAAATGAAAGACCTGCCAGTTTCATTTAGGCCAAAGATAGGAGATAAGATGTATAACACTGTGCCATCTCCCGAATGTCCTTCTGGAACCCGGGGCCGTATTGCTGTTTTTGAAATGTTTAAAATTGATAAAGAAATGCAAGCGGTAATACTAAAAGATCCTACTGAGGCGGCTATTTATAAATTAGCGCGTAGCAAGGGAATGTTGATGATGATAGAAGATGCCATGTTTAAGTCCCTAAAAGGAATAATTCCTTTTACTGAAGTTTATAACTTTAATAATCAGAGTGAATAGTTTATGGTATAATTAACTTGCCATGGAAGGAAAAAAAAAGAAAATTTTAATAGTGGATGATGATAATTTTCTTTTGGATATGTATGCACTTAAATTTAGCCAAAATAATTTTGAAGTTTATACGGCAGAGAGTGGCACGCATGCTTTTGAAAAATTTAAGAGCGGTCTTTGTCCGGACGTTATGTTGCTTGACGTAATTATGCCGGAGATGAATGGTTTTGAGGTACTGGAGCAGATAAACACGCAAAGATTGTGTCCTGACTGCATAAAAATAATTTTGTCTAACAAGAGTGAACAAAAAGACATTGATGAAGGGCACAGGCTGGGAGTAGCGGGCTATATTGTGAAAGCGAATTCCACTCCGGCGGAAGTAATTGATCAAGTGGTAAAAATTTTAGAAAAAAAAGTTTTAAAAACAATTAATAATTAAACGCCATGGATTATAAAAAAGAATTAGAAGAACTTATTTTAAATGTTATTCACGAGGATGGTTCAGATTTACATCTGGGGGCTTTGCGGGTGCCGGCCATTCGGGTGTCAGGAGAGCTTATTTTTCTTACGAAACGTCCAGTTTTAACAGAAGAAGATATGTTTGGATTTTTGGGTGAAATATTGGATAAAACAAAAATTGAAAAATTTAAAGAAAACCAAGAAGCGGATTTTTCTTATGATTTTCACGGAGAAGCGAGACTGCGGGGTAATGCTTTTTTTCAAAAAGGCTTAGTTAATATGGTTTTTAGATTAGTTCCTAAGGTCCAAACTATGACGGAATTGCATTTACCTCCAATTCTAGCTGATTTGGCTCGCAAAAAACAAGGATTTTTTCTTTGTGTTGGTCCTGTTGGGCAAGGCAAGTCAACCACCTTGTCATCGATGATTAATGTAATCAATAACGAGCAGGCTCGTCACATAATAACTATTGAAGATCCGATTGAGCATGTCTATATACCCAATAAATCAATAATTAATCAGCGGGAAGTCGGTATTGATACTAAAGATTTTCATGTGGCACTGAAGGAAGTTTTTCGGGAAGATGTAAACGTAATAATGGTTGGTGAAATGCGTACGCCGGAAACTATTTCCACCGCGGTGACGGCAGCCGAGACAGGACACCTCGTCTTGTCGACCCTTCACACTAATAATGCTTCTCAGACCATTGATAGAATAATTGATTCTTTCCCCGGTGATCAACAAGATCAAATCCGCGCTCAGCTGGCAGCTTCTTTGCTTGGTATTTTTTCTCAAAGACTCATTCCCAGAATAGCAGGCGGGCTTATTCCGGCTTACGAACTTCTTTTAAATAATAATGCTGTAGCAAATTTAATCCGTGAAAAACGCACCCATGAGATAGATGTAGTAATAGAAACTGGGTCAGAATCAGGGATGGTGGATTTAAATCATTCCTTGATTGAACTAGTCCGTGCCGGAGAAATTTCCATTGAGAACGCTTATCAATATTCGCTTAATCCTAAAGGGCTCGAACGCTTAATTTAACTACGAGCTTAACGCCACACAATATTATGTTATTCAAATATAAAGCAATAGATGATAGTGGGGTAAATAAAGAAGGGGATATTGATGCGCCTAATCGCGATATGGCGATAAACGGACTTCAGCGCAGAGGTTTTGTTGTTGTTTCTGTCAAAGAAGAAGGGGAGGATAAATCATTTTTAAAAATTTCTTTTTTTGAAAGAGTAAAACCAAAAGATGTGGTGATTCTTTCCCGCCAGATTGCGACTTTGTTTGAAGCGCAAGTTTCTGCCCTGAAAGCTTTTACGATGCTTTCAACCAATACTGAAAATAAACTTCTCGGGCGCAAACTTGTTCAAATTAGCGATGATCTACAGGCGGGAGTTTCTATTTCGGGCGCTCTTTCTCGTCATCCAGATGTGTTTTCCGATTTTTATGTAAATATGGTTAAAATGGGTGAAGAGACGGGCAAGCTCAATCAGACATTTTTGCATTTGGCGGAATATTTAGATCGTCAATATGCGCTTACTTCTAAAACCAAAAACGCTCTTATTTATCCTATTTTTGTTGTTATTACTTTTTTTGTTGTTATGACTTTGATGTTTGTAGTGGTAATTCCAAAACTTTCTTCAATTATTTTAGATTCTGGCCAAGAAGTGCCATTTTTTACTAAAATAGTTATTGGAATTTCAAATCTTTTTGTTCACTATGGGTTTTTTGGCCTAATCTTCTTAGTGCTTTTGGGAATTTGGATTTGGCGATTATCTTCCACCGATAAAGGAAAAGAATATCTTGATTCATTAAAATTATCAACACCCGGCATAGGTAATTTATACAAAAAACTTTATCTTTCCAGAATAACAGACAATTTAAATACCATGCTTTCTTCAGGTGTTCCTATCATTCGTTCGATAGATATTACTGCAGAGGTGGTAGGGAGCCGTGTATACAAGAGTCTTTTAGGGGAAGTGGCGGACGGAGTAAAGTCGGGATTGGCTCTATCTGTGGCATTTGAAAAACATAGTGAACAAATACCCGGAATTATGGTGCAAATGGTGCAAGTAGGTGAAGAGACGGGGTCTCTCGGTTCTATTTTAAAAACTTTAACTGATTTTTATAAACGGGAAGTAGATGATGCGGTGGATACATTAGTGGGTCTGATAGAGCCAGTGATGATTGTGGTTTTAGGTCTTGGGGTAGGAATTCTTCTTGTTTCCGTTTTAATGCCGATTTATAATATGGCGGGGAGTATCAGCTAAAATCACCACCCCTTGCCCCTCCTCAACAAGGAGGGGAGGAATCCTCTCCTCCTTATGAAGGAGGAGTGCCCAAAGGGCGAGGTGGTAACTGTGGATAACTTTGTTGCATATATATTTTTATCCTTATGATATAATAAGAGCATTAAAAATCAGTCGAAAATTTATTATAAGTTATTATTAATAATTAAAATTTATTATGAAGAATTTTAAAAAAGGTTTTACGTTGATTGAATTGTTGGTCGTTGTCGCTATCATTGGTATTTTGGCTTCAGTTGTGTTGGCATCACTCAATACTGCTCGTGCAAAAGGCGCTGATGCAGCAACGAAAGCAGGTTTGGCAAATATGCGTGCCCAAGCTGAATTGTATTATGATACTAATTCTGGATATAGTTCTGCTGCAATAGCTACATTTCCTGCTGTTGGATGTACAGCTGCAACGACACTGTTCTTAGATACTACTTTTGTATCTGCAATTGCTGGAATTACCGCTTCTGCCGGAACGCCTCCTATTTGTGCTGTTAGTGGAACAAACGGTTCAAAGGCAAGTGGATGGGCAATGTCTGCTGTTACAAAATCAGGTACTCCAAGTACTTGGTGTGTTGACTCTACTGGTGCTTCTATTTCTGGGAAAGTTGCATCAACTGGTGTTTGTATTTAATTAATTTAAATAAGGGTTATCTTATTTAAATAACAAAAACCACCCATTGAGGTATCTCAGGGTGGTTTTTGTATTTTGATGTGTGATATAATAAAAGAATTAAAAGGCCGGCCTTTATTTTATTAATAAGTTTAGAATTTTTTATGAAGAATTTAAGCAAAGGTTTTAAGTCTGGTTTTACATTGATTGAATTATTGGTTGTTGTCGCCATCATCGGTATTTTGGCATCTGTGGTTTTAGCTAGTTTAAATAATGCGAGGCAAAAAGGTAATGATGCAGCAGTAAAGTCAAATTTAAAAAATGCTGTAACTCAAGGAGAGATTCTCTATAATACTAGAATTGCAAATATAAATAGTTATACAAATGCTTGTATTAATGGTGTAGTGACTGGTGAAACTACTGTTAAAGGAGTTGGAGAATTGGTGTTAGCTGCCACTAAAGCTACTGGATTGTCTGTTTATGGAATCAACGCTATTGGTACAGCAATAACGGCAACCTGTAACAATAGTACCGGAGCTTGGGCTGCCCAAGTTCCATTACAAGGAAGTACTGTTGCGGTACCTAAAATGTGGTGTGTAGATAGTACAGGAAAGGCGAAACAGGAAACAGTGAATTCCCTTACTACTGCTACAACTTATGCTTGCATTTAGTTAGTTTAAAAGAATAAACATGGCAACAATTCTTACAACAATCTTCTTCATTTTAGGACTTATCATCGGAAGCTTCTTGAATGTGGTCATTTTTCGGCTCGGTACCCAAAAATCTT
>JAVHOH010000022.1:0-3994 GCA_036169935.1 Minisyncoccota bacterium
GGAGGAATTTTCCATTTGCTCCGCTGATTTCTTTTGGCGAATTTCGGGCGGGCAAAACTAAGAGATGCCCTTTCTTTAATCTTTTCAGATGTGCTATTATTGATGTAGGCGTGGATAACATATTTATATTATAGTATACCATAAAGTAGTAGTAAATGATTACTATATCCACAGCTAAATTTTATTATGATTGCCCAAAATATCAAAAAATATCGTAAGAAAAAGGGTATCTCGCAAGACAAGCTTTCTAAACTGGCGGGAATTACATACAATACAATGATTAAAATTGAATCTGGTGCTACTCTTAACCCGAGGGTGGATACTTTGCGTTTGGTTGCAAAAGCACTTGATGTAACTGTGGATAACTTATTGAACGGCAAATAATATGAGCGAAGAATTACTACAAAGAAATCTTGTGAAAAATCCCGAAAAAATCGGCAGGTGGGATTTTTATAATATTGGAGCAACAACCGTTAAGGCTCTCAAGGAATACGGGATAATTCGCAATGTTAATTATGGGGATGTTGAAAAAAAGAAAGTTGATGGTTTAATTGTTCAAAAAAAGAATGTTATTGCAGTTATAGAATACAAGAAACCTTCAGAATTCAAGACGGCAGAACAAAAAGGAAAAGCAATAAAGCAAGAAATTGAAGTCGCTCAAAAACTCGGAGCAAAAATTTTTATTGCAACAGATACAAAAGAAACTGTCTGGGTAAATGCTCTCACGGAAAAAAGGATTAGAGATTGGGACGGAAACGAGATCAAAACTCAGTTTGATCCAAAATCGGAAAAAGTTGCAGAACTTATTGAAAAAATACACGATTCAATAAATGAGCAAAACGATAATATAAAACCGAGACAGCTCATAAATCCGACAGACCTTGCTAAAAGTATTTGGCAAGATATTTGGTCGGTAAGTGGTGCTACTCCGGAAAATTGTTTGTATACATTTGTTGAGCTTTTCATTTTCAAATATCTAAGCGATTTGGAAGTTTTGAAAGGAACTCACAATTTTTATACCCTCATGGGAATGTATGAAGCAAACACAGAGGATGAAGTATTGGAACACTATGCAGATACTATCAGAAAGAAAATTAAAGAATTATTTCCTGAAAATCCTGCTGACAAAACAACCATTATCAATGGAACAATTTTTGTTAGTAAGGATCAAAAAGCAGTTGCGGGATATAGCACAACATTTAAGACGGTTTTGGACAAATTCAATAAGTACGGAAAACTTGAACACATTGACAAAGATTTCAAGAGCCAGCTTTTTGAGAGCTTCTTGAAAGAAAGTATCAGTAAGAAAAACTGGGGACAGTTTTTCACCCCCCTAAAGGTTGTTCGATCTATCGTAGAAATGGCAAAGGACGAAATAAAAGACGGAGCAAAAATATGCGACCCAGCATGTGGCGTAGGAAAATTCCTTTTAGAACCATTGGTAACAAAACTAGATCATTATTACGATGTTGGAAAGAGCGGAATAACTAGAAAAGTTACAATACATGGATTTGATAAGGGTTTTGATAAAGACGAGCAGAAGACGATCATTTTGGCGAAAGCCAACATGCTTATTTATTTTTCTGATCTCATAAAAGATAATCCTGGTCTTACAAAAGAATTTGCTCAGTTGTTTAATGATAGTTTTACCCTCAAAACAAATTCTATCCTTGGGACATTATCTGATCCGGTAGAAAATGAGTACGACCTTATTTTGACAAATCCACCTTATGTAACGAGCGGAAGTGGAAATTTGAAAGATGAAATAAAGAAAGACGGCGACTTAATAAACTACTACAAAATTAACGCCATGGGAGTTGAGGGTTTGTTTATGGAATGGATCATCAGAGCACTCAAGCCGGGCGGAAAAGCTTTTGTAGTTGTGCCTGACGGTATTTTGAACCGCCAGAATGATAAGAATTTGAGGAAATTTATTTTAGATGAGTGCAACATCGACGGACTTATCTCGCTTCCTCTAAACACATTTTTCACCACAAATAAAAAGACTTATATTCTTTGTCTAACTAAAAAAGAAAATAAGCAGAAAGTGCAAACATCTCCCGTGTTTACTTACCTAGTCAGTGAGATTGGCGAATCGAGAAATATCTATCGTTTTGACATTGAGCAAAATGACTTACACGAAGCAGTTACTCTGTACTCCTTTTTCAAAGGAAACAAAAGTGAGTTTGGGAAAATGAATACTGATAAGCGATGTAAGATTCAACCGATTGAAAGGTTTATCGAGCAAATTGAAAAAGATTGGGTTATAGATAAATGGTGGTCTGAACAGGAAAAAATAGAACTTGGTGTAACCGAAAAAAGTGAAAAAGTTACTTTGCTAGAATTTGCGTCAATTATTGAAGATGTTGCAGGTTCAATTCAGGAGTTTCAAGGGGAAGTAAAAGAACTTTCCGAAAAAAAAAAGTTAAAAATCACACATAAGGATTTTCCGCTAAGCCAACTATTCGACATTGAACGCGGATTATCAAAATATACCAAGAGATACGGAAACTTGCACAAAGGAGAATATCCTGTTTTCTCTGCTTCAAACAATGCTCCACTAACCCATATCGATTCTTTTGATTTTGATGGTGATTATTTAACTTGGGCAGCGAATGGGTTTGCCGGATACATCAAAAATATATCTGGTAGATTTTCTATTAACGCAGATAGGGGTTTACTAAAACCAAAAATAGAAAACTTAAATATCAAATATATAAAATATAAACTTGAGCCAGTACTTAGAAATCTTGCAAAAGGGCGTAAGGGCGAAAAAGGAGAAGATGAGTTTACAAAAGTATATCCGTCAATGCTAGAAAGTCTTAGTATATCAATGCCCGTTGATTCGCATGGGAAAATAGATATTCCAACTCAAGATGAAGCTGTAGAAAAAATAATTTTTATCGAAGAGATAAAACAAAGAATTGAAGAGCATAAAGATAAAATCGAGTTATTGAGTGTCGAAATAGATTTAGCAGAATCTGACTCAATAAACATACCGATTACCGATAAAAATTATTTTAATTTACAGCGAGGAAAAAGAATAACTAAAACTACGATTGATGAAAACAAGGGTGCTATTTCTGTTTATTCTTCTTCAAAAAATAGAGATAGTGTACTTGGGCATATTTCAGAAAAATATCTGATTCAGAATGATCTGACCTTGTACACAAAACCCTCCGTTTTGTTCAATTTGGATGGAAGTGTGGGTTATTGCTTTTTGAGGAATGACGGCAAGTATTCTTTCATTGATGTCGTAGCTTCCATAATGCCAAAAAGCGATAACATTGATTTAGAATTTCTGCTATACAAATTAAGGGAGGAAATTCTAAAAACTGGAGCAAACTACCAATCAAAACTCTACTTTAACAAAATTAAAAATTATGGTGTGAGCGTTCGTATCCCCACAAATTCAGAGGGAAAGCCAGATTTGCAAGCACAGAAAGAAATAGCGCAAAAATACAGAAAAGTTGAAGAAATAAAGGAATCAATAAACAAGGAACTCGAAAAGATTTTAGAATTACAGATCGAGATATGATAAATGTTGCCACCAAATAATAAATTAGTTATAATTATCTTATGAAAAAATTCTTACAATATTTCGTTCTTGAGTTTATAATTATTTTTGTCGTTGGGTCGATAGGATATTGGATGTTAGGGACACCATTTGATATTAACCAAATCCTTTTCATATCTCTAGTTTCTGGGGCAATCATAGCCTATGCTATGTTAGCACTGCAGAAGCGTAATCAATAATCATATGAAAGACCTAAAATTCACAAGTTTAGCGGTAATAGTAATTCTTTTTGGCTCAGCTGTTGTCGAAGCTGTCCAGAAACAAAACTGGTTAGAAGTCGCGATCTTCTTGGCTTTAGTGGCAATGGCACTTTGGGCAGATTTGCGAAAAAAGTAAAACTGTTTCTTTTGTACTTTTTTCCATTGCCCGCCCGAAATTCGCCAAAAGAAATCAGCGGAGCAAATGGAAAATTCCTCC
>JAVHOH010000023.1:0-3848 GCA_036169935.1 Minisyncoccota bacterium
GAAGATAGAATTAAAGCCTTACTTAATAAATAAGTTATGGTATTATATTAACATGAAAAATTTCCTCGAACAAAAATACTCTGATTTGCATAAATCTAAACCAGTGGAAAAAGCTGTTAAACAAACGGGAGAAAAAATATATCAAAAAAATGAAAAAATTGAGGCATATTTAGATCGTCTCGAAAAGTTAATTTTAGATCCTAAAAAGGAACAAAAAAGAAAAGATATGTTTAACGGTGAGTCTCGTCCAAGAGCATTATCCTTGTTGCGAGAAATGGTAATGAATAAATATGTTCGTTCTGATACTCTAAAAAAGACAGAAGGAGCCGTTAGGGTAGAAGAAAGAGCTGCTAGAGATTTGGGTATGAATTTAGAATATACTGAAGATCAAAGAAATGAAAGACAAGAAATTCTTGTAAAAGATTTAGAAAAATCTTTAGATGTTTGGATATCATATTTGTCAGATAATAATGAACCATATCCAGTTTGGTTTCGTTATTATGTTTTTAGAAATGTTTTAAATTTAGGAGAATTTGATAAAGATAAAAAAGAATTTAAAGAAAGGTCAAAAGGAAGTGCTGGACTTTTTCCAGATATTGATCGTGGAGCCTTAGCCTATATAGAAGATATTATTGAAGCCACTAAAGATGAAAAAGTTTTACATAAATTACAAGAAGCTCAAAAAGTTGCTGCTAATAATAATTTAAAAGAAGGAGAGTTATTAACTAAAGAAAAATCCGAAGCATTTTCTAAAATGTCTTTTGCCAAGCAATATACTGAAGCTATCAAATTAAATGGAGAAATTACTCCAGAAATGCGAGAAGAAACAAGAGGGAAATGGGTTAAATATCAACAAAATACTGACCCGACAGCTCTTTGGGCATCGTTGCAGAATAAGGGAACAGCTTGGTGTACTAAAGGTTTTGGCACTGCCTCAACTCAATTACAAGGTGGTGATTTTTATGTTTACTATACATTAGATAAAAGTGGTCAACCAAATATTCCCAGAATTGCTGTTCGGATGAATGGCCAAAATCAAATTGGTGAGGTTAGAGGAGTGGCAGATGGTCAACAAAATCTTGAGGGTAATATGTCTCCAATTTTAGAAGAAAAATTAAAAGATTTTGGAAATGAAGCAGATAAATATAATAAAAAATCCAGCGATATGAAAAAAATGACTGAGCTGGTTAAAAAACAAGAAAAAAATGAACAATTTATTAAAGAAGATTTAATTTTCATTTATGAAATGAATTCTTCGATTGAAGGTTTTGGTTATCAGAAAGACCCGAGAATTCTAGAATTAAGGAAACAAAGAAAACTAGAAGAAGATGCTCCGATTGTTTTTGAATGCGATCCAACACTAATCGCTTATGGGCTAGACGAAATAAATGAAAATACTAAAGCATATATTGGCAAATGGAATCCAGAAATTTCTAAAAAAATTGGAGACAATGTTGAATTTCTATATGAAGAATTTCCAGAAAAGAAAATATTTAGAAAAATCATAGAAATTACCACTAAAAATTCTAAAGAATATACTAAAGAATTAACCAAACAAGGATTTAAAATATATGAATATGCTCAGGATATGTTGAATAAACTTGAGTCATTAAAACAAAAAGAAAAAATTGATATCGTGTCATTTTCAGTAGAACAACTCGGTTTTCCGAATGGAGCTACTTTAAAAGAAATATATGGAAAAGCAAAAGAACTTGGTTTGGAATTATGTCCACCACAAGTTGGTCCAGAACTTAGACTTAATTATAAAGATCAACCTATGGATGAATGGTTAAGAATTGCTATGGATTCTATAACCGACCGTAGTGGCCGTCCTGGGGTTTTCGATGTGGAGCACGGTAGCGACGGTTTGTGGCTCGTCGACGACAGTGGGGATCCGGACAGCAAGTGGAACAGTTACAATCTGTTTGTTTTCCGGTCTCGCAAGTAGCACTTGGTATTTTGCAACTTAAAACTTTTTGACCCTTTAGTTTTTGAACTTTGAATTTTTTTTAAAAAATGTGCTAAACTAAATATGGTAATAGGTGAATATGTGGAAGATTAAGGTTTTTCACTACCGAATCCAGTATCCATATATCGAGAATATTTTTGATTATGGTTAAAAATAGAGTGGTATATGCAGACACTTCAAAAAAATGAAGATACTTGGTATAAACTATTGAAGTATTTAAAATACTAAATAATTTTCAACCCAGAGAGTATTCGAAGGGTGGTGGCATAGATGATAGTTTATACATAACCGACCGTAATGGCAATCCTAGGATTTTCAATGTGGAACACAATAGCGACGATTTGTGGCTCAACAACAACAATGGGAATCCAGACAACAAGTGGAACAGTAACAATCAGTTTGTTTTCCGGTCTCGCTAATCTCTTCATTTCTCTCTCTATATTTATTTGGGAGAGTTTTGTTTATTCTGAGCAGGTCGAATGGATTTTAAAAGTTGCCCACTCCATCCACCAAGCATTCTTCCAATTTCTTCAATCTTTTCAGATAAAGTAATGTATTTTTTATCATTCAGTGATTTTGTTTCCCATAGAATCATTAAAAGTATTTTAAGAGTGTCTGTTTTTCTTATCGCTAATCGAACCCAAGGTTGTTTTTCTTCTTTTGATAAGAAACTTGCAATAGAAATGGCTTCTATTATTTCAACAAAAATATTATCGATTTTTTGTCCGAGAGAATGTTTATGTATTTTAGGTAAAAGCTGATAAAAATTAATCCAAATTAAATAACAACTCTTCACTTTTGCCAACAGTGGCAAAAGTGGGGGGGTAATATTAGAAATATGCGAAAAATTTTTACTCATACTTACAATGATATCATATCTTTAGAAAATCTCCTTTTGGCGTGGAAAAATTTTAAAAAAGAAAAATCTAATAAAAAAGATGTTCTAATTTTTGAAAGAAATTTAATGCAAAACTTATTAGAACTTCATTCAGATTTAAAAACTAAAAATTATAGACATTCTGGCTATCAGGCATTTAAAATTTCAGATCCAAAACCTCGTGATATTCATAAAGCTCTCGTTCGTGATAGGGTATTGCATCACGCTCTTTATCAAAAAATGTATTTTTTCTTTGATTCAAAGTTTATCAGTGATTCATATTCTTGTCGCAAGTGGAAGGGGACACATAAATCTATGAATAAATTTAGAAGTTATTTTTATAAAGTCAGCCAAAACAATACTCAGCCTTGCTGGGTATTGAAGTGCGATATTAAAAAGTTCTTTGCTAACATTGATCATGAAATTTTAAAAAATATTTTAGCTAAACATATTCAAGATAAAGATATTTTGTGGTTATTAGAAAATGTGATAGATAGTTTTTATACTAAACCCACAGGTCAGACCTGTGGGGTAAATTCAATCTACGCCATGGCTGAGATGAAAAAAGGTTTACCACTGGGTAATTTAACTTCTCAACTTCTCGTAAATATCTATATGAATGAATTTGACCAATTTGTAAAACATAAATTAAAAGTGAAATACTACATAAGATATGCTGATGATTTTGTGATTTTGCAAAATAACAAAATAGAACTTGAAAGTATTTTAGAACGAATGAAAGAGTTTTTAGAAAATGATTTAAAATTAACCATGCATCCTGATAAAGTTTTTATTAAAACAATCTTTTCTGGTGTAGATTTTCTCGGTTGGGTGCATTTTCCAAAACATCGAGTATTGAGAACTTCGACGAAGAAGAGAATGTTTCGGAATATTAAAGAAAGTCAGAAACCGAATACACTAACTTCGTATTTTGGGATGCTTTCGCACGGGGATACTTTTAAAATTAGAGAGGAAATTAAAAAATAGTTTCTTTATAAAAAC
>JAVHOH010000024.1:0-1643 GCA_036169935.1 Minisyncoccota bacterium
ATCATCGGAAGCTTCTTGAATGTGGTCATTTTTCGGCTCGGTACCCAAAAATCTTTCGGTGGGCGGAGCGGATGCATGTCTTGCCAGAACCAATTGCAATGGTTCGAACTCATTCCTGTTTTTAGTTTCTTGGGTTTGAAGGGGAGATGTAAAAATTGTAAAACTAAAATTTCTATTCAGTATCCGATAGTAGAGCTCATAACAGGTTTTATTTTTGCCGGATTATTTTTAAAGTTTCAAGATGTTTTCTTTTTGAATACGCTTACGTTTAGTTTTTCTTATGCTTATTATGCTGTTATGTTTTCACTTTTAGTAGTAATTGCTACTTATGATATTCGACATAAAATAATTCCCGACGTCCTCTCTGTCATTTTTGGTGTTTTGGCTTTTGCCGGATTATTTTTGTTTAAAGATTATATTTTTTCTATACACATTCCCTCTTTATTGGAATTTTCTTCAGGGTTTATGATTGCAGTTCCTTTTGCTTTGTTTTGGCTTGTGTCTAAAGGTAAGTGGATGGGGTTAGGAGATGCAAAGCTCGCAATTGGTTTGGGTTGGTTGTTAGGTATTTCTCAAGCGCTCTCCGGTTTAGTCCTTGCTTTTTGGATTGGAGCTATTGCGGGATTATTTTTGGTTATTTTTAGGAAAAATTATGGGATGAAAAGCGAAATTCCTTTTGCTCCGTATTTAGTTTTGGGGATGTTTTTAGCGTTTATTTTGGAGTTGCATCTTTTTGGAATTTAAAATGATTTATTTTTTTAAAAAATTAAAAAGCTATAAACTAAAAGCTACTAGCTATAAGCTGAATGCGGGCATGAGTTATGTAGAGCTTATTGTGGTTCTTTCTATTTTTGCCGTTCTATCTTCTGTCGCAGTTTATAATTATGGAAGTTTTCAAAATATGGTAGATATTAAAAACTTGGGGAGTGATATTGCTTCAAAAATTGTGGAAGCGCAAAAGTCCTCCTTGAATGGTGTTTTGCCAGTGTCTGGTAGTCAAATTCCAGATTGGAAGCCTTCTTATGGAATTTATTTTAATATAAATACTAATCCAGGTGGGCCCGAACCACTTGGAGATAACAAAAGTTTTATTTATTTTGTTGACTTAAACAATGATGGTATTTATGGAAATGGAGAAGCATTGGATACAATTAGTATAACAAAAGGGAATTATATAAATACTTTAGAAGAATGTCCTAGTAATGGTAGTTGTCATGGTTTAAGTAGTTCTTTATTATCTATCACTTTTAAAAGACCAGATTCTAGTGCAATTTTTTATTCGAATGGTATTTTAAGTGTTTCTGGTTATATACGAATTACTATTAAATCTGCAAATGGGACGACTGCTTTTATAAAAATATATCCTTCAGGGAGAGTACAGATTAATTAGAAATTATGAATTACGAATTACAAATTAAAAAACAAAAAATTAAAGCTTGCCCCGCGAAGCGAGGGCGTTGTGGGGGTTATACGATTATAGAAACGATGATCGCTATTTCTCTTTTTATAATTATTGTCATGATGGGTATGGATGCTCTTTTAAATGCTAATTTGCTTCGTCAAAAATCACAAAGTATGCGTTCAGTTATGGATAGTTTAAATTTTACGATGGAAGATATGTCTAGAAATTTAAGAACAGGATA
>JAVHOH010000024.1:1743-3828 GCA_036169935.1 Minisyncoccota bacterium
ATTTTTAAATCAGTTGACGGGGCAAACAGTTTTGTTCAATTGACTCCCGATGAAGTTGTTATTGACACAACGAAGTCTAGTTTTTCTGTATCCGGGGCTGAGGCAGGAGATGGCAAACAGCCTTTTGTTACTATTAAATTGGTTGGGAAAATAATTACCCCAAATTTTGAGACGCCTTTTTCTTTACAAACATCAGTTTCAGAGAGATTAATAGATATCGGCATATAAAAGATTATGAAGAAATTTTTTAAACAAAATAATAAAGCATTCACTCTAGTAGAAACCCTTGTGGCTATTTCTATTTTTACTATGTCCATACTAGGACTGATATCTATTTTAGCCTCTGGAATTTCTAATACTGGTTATGCTAAGAATAAAATGACCGCTTCGTATTTAGCTCAAGAAGGCATAGAGTATGTTAGGAATATTCGGGATACTGATGTAATTTCTGCGGTAGATGGTCAAACTGGCTGGAGTAAATTTTTTTTAGATAAAGATAATATAAGTTATCCTGTTACTGATCCTGATTTTGCTGGTTTTACACGCAAGATTCAAATAAACTCAGTTGGGCCTAGCGTTGACGAAGTGCAAATTTCCTCGACTGTTTCGTGGACACAAAATTCAGGTGATTTTAGTATAACTTTTACTGAAAATTTATTTAATTGGGTAGAGTAATATGATAATAAAAAATTTACAAAAGAATAAAGCTTGTCCCACGAAGCGAGGGCGTTGTGGGGGTTTCGTAATTCTATTTGCAGTTACTCTTGCGGCGATACTCTTATCTATTGCCTTGGGTGTTTCCAATGTAGCACTTAGAGAAATAAAATTTGGCACTTCAGCCAAAGATACCAATGAAGCTTTTTTTGCTGCTGATATTGGAGATGAATGCGCCCTGGTTAATGATAAATCTACGAGCAATGTTTTTATGGATTCTGGTTTAGGGACACCAATACAAATAAATTGCAATAATAGCAAGATTGATGTGGCAAAAGATTCCGGTCGTCCATTTTGGCGTTTTAATGTTTCTGGATTAGGAAATGGAGGGCAAAGTTGCGCAAGCGTGACTGTAGATAAAACTGTTGTAGATCGTACCACGGTTATTTCAAAAGGGTATAATTTCTCGTGTGTTTCAACTAGTCCAAATCTCGTTGAACGTGAAATTAAAGTATCTTATTAATTTTTTGGTATGGATAATTCTGAAGCTAAAAGTAGAGTAAAAAAATTACGAAAAGAAATCGCAAGGTTGCGAGATTTGTATCATACAAAAGATGCACCAGATGTGACTGATGCTGTTTACGATTCTCTTTCTCGTGAATTAAAAGAACTCATAAAACAATATCCAGAATTTGAGGATATGAATGCAGGAGAAAACAGAGTCGGTGGTAAACCACTTGATAAATTTGTGAAAGTTAAACACAAGATTCGAATGCTTTCACTCAATGATGCTTTTAGTGAAGAAGAATTATTTGATTGGGAAAATAGAGTTAAAAAACTTTTACCATCTTCTTCCCTCTCCTTTGGGGAGGGTCAGGGAGGGGTGAATTATTTTTGTGAAATAAAATTTGATGGATTGGCGGTATCACTCATTTATGAAAAAGGAAAGTTTGTCCGAGGTGCCACTAGGGGAAACGGTTTTATTGGTGAAGATATTACGGAAAATTTAAAAACAATACATTCTATCCCCCTCTCCTTAACAAGGAGAGGGGCGGGGGGTGAGGTGAATTCTGTTCCTGATTATCTGGAAGTTCGAGGTGAAGCGGTAATGTCTAAAAAAACATTACATAAACTCAATCTTCTTAACGGGAAAGAAGGTAAGCCCCCTTTTGCTAATACTAGAAATGCCGCTGCTGGAAGTTTACGTCAATTAGATCCCAAACTTTCAGCCGAAAGGAAATTAGATTTTTTTGCTTGGGATGTTTTGACGGAAAAAGATTTTAAAACTCACTCTGAAAAACATCAATTTTTGCGTGAACTTGGTTTTAAATTAGGAGAGGAAGAAGCAAAATGTAAAAATTTAAATCAAGTAATAAACTTTATAAAAAAATTTGAAAAAATAAGACCAGATTTTCCTTATGGTACAGATGG
>JAVHOH010000025.1:0-3662 GCA_036169935.1 Minisyncoccota bacterium
AAATCACTATCTTGTAGCGATAGCACCAAGATAGTGATTATTTCTTTTACACAGATAGGCTTATTCTTCCATTGGCGTATTGCCTGATAAGAGAGCTAATTAGGGTTTGATAAGGAATCCCGCTTTTAATGGCTTTATCTTGAATCTTTTTCAAATCCTCATTTGCCACTCGAAGTGCAATTCTTTTATTTTTTTTAGGCATACTTTTTACATAGTTTTTAAAATAACTAACATATCTTTTGATTTCTTCTTTCTGATTAGGAATAGGTACAAATACATCATTTTCGATATCTTTTATTAACTGCCTCTCTTCATCATCCAATGGCTCGTAAATTGACTTGTTTTTTTTATCTATTTTCATATTTATTTTATAAATTTATAATTTTTTAAAATGTCTTTTTGTATATTTTTGACTTGGATAAGCTGTTTTTAAAAAAATATAGTCTTTCTCTTCAACAAACGGAACAACGATAACTAAATTTTCTATCTTTATCAAAAACAGCTTCTGATTCTGATATTTTTTCTTGTTCGGGTTGTCAATGACTTTTATTATTTCATTCTTCTTTATAATTTTGACTAACTCATCAAAATTAATACCTCTTGTTAATTTTAACTTTGCATTTTTTTCCTGGTTGAACCTTATCTCTTTCATTCTTTTTTTATTGTAAAACAATGTATATCCAATGTCAACAGGGCATTTTTTTCTATTTTCTATCTCCCCCACGCCTTGCCCGCCGTAACTTTCTTATCCTTTGGAGTCTTAAAAGTAGTGAAGGTGGGGCCGTGGATAAGATAGAATATCAATAAACCTGATTATGGGAGCCAATATCGACAAAATATGCAGTATTTTCAGAAATATAATAAACGATCCTAATATCACCGGTTATCGAAAAAGATCGAAATCCTTTCATTTTTCCACCTAGCGCATGGTCACGAAGAATCGGATCTTTTGGATTATTTGTGAATAATTCATGTCTTTCTTCAAATTGAAGGTCCAAATTTTTATTGGAATAAATTCTTTTTAAATAATGTTTTTTGAAGGTTTTTGTGAAATATGTTTTCATGTTCTCAACATTTTTAAAAACTCGTTCGAGTTTTTCGGATGATAGATATCATTTCCTTTCTTTATGTCAGAAAGGGCTTTTTGATAACGTTTTTGTGAAGCGGGAGACAAGGACTCTATCTTCTCAACTTCAGAAACGGTGATAGAAAGCTCACGTCTGGCTAATTTGTTAAGCATAAAACGAACTACCTCCTGGAGTGAGGAAAAACCGTAGTCAAAAGAGACTATCTCAGCCTGCTCTTTTAAGTCAATCGTCATTGGTACCTGTAAAACAGTTCTATTCATATAAATACAATTATAATGTTTTTGTATGGAGTGTCAACGGATAATTTCACGAAGCCAGGTTACTGTCTGAAACCATGGCGAAGTAAATCCCCACGCATTTCAATTTATTTCTATAAATCTCTTTAGATAACTTTAGCCTTATCTCCCCCGCTTTCTTTCCTTGCCGATTCAATTTCATCTTGTGTTAGCCCTGGTAGGCCAACCAACCCAAGATCATCATATATCGTAAAAAGAAATCGATTTGGCCCCATATTTGGAATATTAAATCGGGCTTTAAATTTATCAAATGCGCCAATAAACGCTTTATTTGTTTGAGTATTAATTAGATCATAATGCTCTGAACTTTGAGCTATGAATTTTTTATTAACTATAAAATCAAAAAATGCATTAGTTAAGGCGCTACCAAGTCCTTGTGAATCAGAATCAGTAATAGATAGTTTTTCCGTTGCTTCTTGGATTAATTTATGCAATTCATTTGCCGCATCAGAATCTCGTAAATCTTCTGATGGAGCAAGCCGATTTAGCAATTCACCCCCACTTGCTTTACCATTTTTAATTGTTTTAGCCAGCGCTCCTGGAGTCCCTGTTACAGGTGCTGATGTATCATCGCTTGCTGGACGCACTTTTGACTTTACCGGATCTTCGACTAGCCGTTGGGGTTTTGGCTCTTCTGCAAAAGTAACTTCTTGAGGGTAATAATAATGTAGATTGCCATACTTCTTCTCCGTAGGCTTTTTTTGAAGGATTGTTATTCTTGCTTTTTTCAAAGTATCAAAATATCTACTCTTAAATTCCTCTAAAGTCTTCGGGAATTTTTTGGCTTCATCAGATAGAGTGGGATATAATTTTGACCACTCTTGTGATATTTCTTCTAATCGCTTATCAAAAGCAAAAAAACCTTTATTTTCAACTTCTTCACCCTGATTAATTTGATTAACTGTTTTGATGACTCGTATTATTTGCCCGGCTACCCCATCCATAAATTTAGTACCTTCACGTTCCCTGAGATCGTCAATACTGATATCTCCAAAAATATGAGTCACTATCGCCTGATTCAGTTGTCCTAATCTTTCATCATAATTAACCCCATACTCTTCTCGGAGAAGATTTATTTCATTTTTAAGCATATAAAAATCTTTGTTAGATCGTGGTTCTTCAACTATTTTATAGATTTCATTATGTAAACTTAGTAAATCCTCTCCCGAAATTTTTTGACCCTGTATTGGCAATTTTTCACTTATTATCTTTAATTTGTTTTTCAATAATTTATCAGGTGTATCTACTTCAACTTGAGTGGCAGATTTTTTTGCCCCATCTTTTCTTATTAATTTATAAGTTGGCCCTCCAGCTTCTTTAGTAAAATAAGTTTCCTTAACATGGTACCCTGAGGTTTCGATTTGATTATTGATATTATAAAAAAATGCCTGGTTTGGATCACTATCGTTTGCGTTATAAAGTCGACGTAAAAAATCGGCTGACATTGGGTCATTGAGTGCTTCAAAAACTCCTTCTCTTAAATCATTTCCGCTAATTAATAGTTTTGTAACATTGAAAGTCACATCAGTTTTATGTTCTTGGTTATTAAAGAACCATTCATTACCTGAAAATGTAAACACAACCATCCTTTCCAATCGATTTAAATTTTTCCCTGCAAAAGCACTTACCAAAGCTGTAACTCTTTTTACATATTCTTGTCTTTCTGCAGGAACCATTCTATCTGGGGGATTTGCTGATATATGATGCATCAGGTTAAAAGCCATATCTCTAATTTTTGGATTATTTGGGTAATAATGAACCTGGCTTAATAGATAATCTGATAAGCCCATGATTGACCCAATATCAACAGGCGTAGAAGCCCCTTGCCTCATAGCGTCTATCACAAATTTATTGTCTAAAATCTCCGTTAATTGGTCAAATGATTGATTAAAAGTGGTAATTTTTCCTAAAAAGTTTTTTTTCTTTGTAAAATCAAGCTGTTCAAGCCCTTTGATGCTTGATGCAAAATCTTTTTGCGCTAAAGCAAAATCGATAAGAGCTTCTGGTACGGGTGGCTTTTTTCCCAAAAGTTTTTCCTTGGTAATTCTTTTTTGTTTCTCTACGCTCTTCTCCGCATGGCCTTCTTCAACTCTAATTTTATTAAAAATATTAATTTTCAATTCATTTCTTGGGTTTGATATAGATTCTTCAACTTTAAATGATGACTCATTAGTTTTATCTGGTGGTTGAGGTAGTATTGGCTCGGAAGCAGGAGGCGAGGCCTGTTTTTTTTGTAATTTAATTTCTCTACCCTTACCAACTATTTCATAATTTAATT
>JAVHOH010000026.1:0-16256 GCA_036169935.1 Minisyncoccota bacterium
GTTGATAATCTCCTTTATTATCAAAAATCTGCACACGAGCATTCGCTCTATTTAATATATGATATATTTCTCCTCCGACATCTGTCCTTGTAGTTCTTGGCATGTCCTTAGTATATCATAAATGGTGGCTGACCCCAATTCCTTCGAAGGCAATCCAGAAAACAAAGAGCCACAAAAATGCGATCATGTGGATTGGTATGATTTAGAAAACCTCCCCGACAATACCCTTCCCCATGTTAAATTTGCCTTAACTAATATAAAAAATAAAATTCCGGTATCAGAGTTGCGACAAACACAGTAACATATTTCTGCTTCAGCATCTATCTTAATTTTAGGCAGGAATTTTAAGACTTTTCTATTTTTGAAACATTATTGAAATAATTTTTTCTGTTGTTTCTTTAACAGAAACAGAATTATCAATATTTATTAAATTCATCTTTTTTAAAAAATTCTCCATACGATAAGGGAGGGCCCCCATTTTTTTAGGAACAAGATCCGCTTTTGTTATGTGAGTTTTTTGTCTTACTCTCTCTTGTCTTATTTTTTCTTCTAGGGTTAATAAAAATGCGTAATCTGGTTTTAATAATTCATTTAAATGTTCTATTTTTAGATTGCTTCCTTTCGCTTTGTGATATGCATTTGTTGAAAAGTAGTATCTATCACAAATAACCCAATGTGTCTGAAGTAATTTTTTTATTATTTGAGATTTATAAACAGATGAAGCTAAATAAAAAAGATGACTTCCTTTTACAGGCATTTTTTTCACAAGTGGTTTTAATAAACCAAATCCTGGATGTTTTAATTCATATTCCTCATAAAATATAATCTGGATTTTTTTCTTTTTTAAAAATTTTTTTAGTTCAAGTGCAATAGTTGTTTTTCCTACTCCATCTATCCCCTCAAAAACGATTAGTTTATTTTTTGATTTCATAATAATGAAATAATCTTTTTGACACGTTCTAAGACTTCTATTTTTTCTTGTCTGTTTTGAACTTCGTACTTATGTCTTATTAATCTTCTTCCTATTTCAGCGGCAGCTTCTTTTTCAACTTCTTCCCAATTAGTTATGGATTTAGAAATTACATTTACCCCCATATTTGTGGCACTATTAATGTTTTTGAGTAAAGAACCATATTTTTTGAAATACCTCGCCAGAGTATGCAATAATTCATAATTTTCGACATCTCTATTGTATGAACTAGCGTTTTTTTTTCTTGGATCTTTCATAACTAAGTCATAAAAATCAGCTGAGGCGGCCATATAGGCTAAGTTTACTGGGTGAGTAACGGGCAAATTATGAACTGGAAAAGTTTCAAATTTTATATAAAAAGGAGTAATTCCGTTCCTCATTTCGTGAAAAAGTTGATTTACACAAACTCCAAATTTTCCACTTCCTCCACCCGGACTAAGTATTATCACATATCTTTTTTTTGTTAGAACATAATTATTCTCATCACATAAAGACCAATCTCTTTTTGGATCAATGTGATCAACTGCTTCTTTCAAGAAAAAAACTTTGCGATTATTTTTCTCAAGGTTTTTTTTGAAATTTTCAATTTCTTTCGGAATAGATCCATCTGTCGGCATACGAGTTATTACAACATTCTTTATCGAAACCCCATCTTTTTGCATACCATTCAACATTCGCAAGGATTCCATATCATAAGTAATTTTGTGGTCACCACGAATTCTATTTCGAAGAATATCTTTTGCTGATACAACAAAGATAATATCAGCTTCTTTAAATAATTTCTTTATAATTCTAAATTTCATATCCGGAAAATAACCAGGCAAAACCCTAGAAGCATGTAAGTCGTCAAATATTTTTCCCCCAAATTCTATATAAACTTTTTTAGCATGATTTGTTTTAATCCGATCTTTTATAGCTTTAATTTGCAAATTAAGATAAAAAGTTGAATCAAAAGCATTATTTTTATTATAAAGATTATTTAATTTTGACATGCAGATATAATATCACGTTTATATAAAACCTCAAAAAAGTAAAGGGGGGTAAAGGAGTAGGGGTAATTGGGGTCAGGTAATTGGGGTCAGCCACCATTCTTGGTAATTGGGGTCAGCCACCATTCTTTGGTCTCCCCACTCCCCTCAAGGTTTACTCAAGACCAAATTTCTTGACTACCTTATGCCTCCATTTTATCAATATTCGCACAACATTCATTTCCCTTGCAAAAAATACAGATTGTGCTATGCTTCTCGTATGGAGTCCTGTCACAACAGGGCTTTATTTTTTTAAAATTAACAATTTAATAAGAAAATCATCATGTTAGATATAAAAACATTCAAGTCTGCCTTGGAGCAACTAGAAGAAGAGAAAAAAATTCCAAAGGAAAAAATATTAGAAGCTATTGAACAGGCCATGGCGGCAGCTTATAAGAAAGATTACGGCAAAAAAGGACAAATTGTCCGAGCAAAGTTTGATATGGAAACTGGTAAGACAGATTTTTTTCAAGTAAAAATCGTAGTGGATGAAAGTATCGCAATCTTGGATGGAGAAAAAAGTGAAGAAGAATATTCTGTAAAAGATAGTGATGAGGAGCGCGTTCATTTTAATAGTGAACACCACATTCTTCTCGAAGACGCAAAAAAAATAAAAAAGGGGGTAGAGCTTAACGATGAAATTATTTTCCCATTGGAAGCCAAAGATGATTACGGACGCATTGCCGCGCAAACAGCCAAACAAGTCATCATCCAAAAAATCCGCGAAGCGGAACGCACTTCTATTATCGATGAATATGGGACAAAAGAAGGAGAAATTGTTTCCGGCGTCGTGCAAAAAGTGGAACGAGGCAATGTCTATGTAGATTTTAACAGAGCAACAGGAATACTCCCCGCCGAAGAACAAATCCCCGGAGAATATTGGCAACGCGGACAAAGAGTCCGAGCTTATCTTTATAGTGTGGAAGATTCACCCAGAGGTATCAATTTGCGTCTTTCTCGCACCCATCCAAAGTTTATAGAAAAACTTTTCTCCGTAGAAGCGCCAGAAATAGAAAACGGTGTAGTTGAAATAAAATCAGTTGCTCGCGAAGCCGGCGCGCGCTCAAAAATTGCCGTTCATTCAAATGATGAACACATTGACGCTGTCGGATCTTGCGTTGGTCAAAAAGGAACCAGAGTAAATACCATTACCAATGAGCTTTCCGGAGAAAAAATTGATATAATCCCTTGGTCCGAAGATCCAAAACAATTTGTTTCTAATTCCCTTTCTCCGGCAAAAGTTATTTCAATCGAAATAGATGAAAAAGAACATAAAGCGACAGTGGAAGTGGCTAACGACCAATTATCCCTCGCTATCGGCAAGGGCGGACAAAATGTGCGCCTCGCCGCCAAACTGACCGGGTGGAGAATAGATATTAAGGGTGATGAAAAAGAAGTCGCCAAGACAGATGGGGAAAAAGTGGAGGTGGTAGAAGAATTAAAATAAAAATTCTGTCTTTAATTCTTTTGTACAAAAAGTGTCGGTTGTATTATTTATGTCGGGAATTATCCCGATAAAAGAATTAGTTAGACTATATACCGCTTAGTTTGATCCGCTTAGCTCCTAGTACAAGATACGGAGTGAATAAAATTTTAAGTTAAATGAAATTTCGTCATAATTTCTTCTAAAATTTGACTGTATTTATCTTTTAAGTATTTAAGCCTACTCTCTCTGTAATCATTTGGAAATTGATAATGGAGTGTCTTGAGAAAACCCTCAAAGGAAGCATTATTTTTATCTACACTCGTAATTCTTCCTGAAGCATCTCTTTTATAAGCATTATTATGAAAAAGAAAAGCTTTAACGATTGCTCTCCAAAGATTATTAGAGATTTTTTCACCATCCCCAATCGGATCATAAAATAATTTTGCGCCTGCTGAAAAATTATCTGGATAAAAACCCTTAAACATTTCACCATCTGAATCAAGATAATTGAAAAGCCTTTCTCCCAACTTTGGCAACACCTTATGATTGCCAGTGAACGAAATTCTACTTTCAAAGTAATCCTCGGTTTTTGGTACCCTTTCTATCCAACCTGGCTTCAATTTATCCATGTCATGAAGATCATCGATTCCGACACAATGGAAATCCAATTCAACACCATCTTTGGTCATTCCAGAAATTCTAGCCAAGCCACGACCACTCTTTAATACTTGCACAAGCCCTTCAATGCTTTTATCTTTGTCTATAATTACAAAGTCTATATCATGGAGATTCCTAAATATTGAAGATTCTTCATCAACGGATTTAGCATCTTCAAGTTTCGGCAAGGCAAAAAATAAATCAAGGTCGCTTTGCGTACTTTTAGTTTTTTCTGTTGATCCAAAAGAACCTCCAATCCAAAGCATGGATCTAGAGTTTTTGTTTTTTAAATATGCAGTTAATTTTTTAATATTTGCTTCTTGTTTTTCTCTTTGTTCAGACACACTTTTTGATGACTCTTTTGAAAAATGAATACTTAGATAATTATTCAAGATTTTTTTTCTAAGTTCGGTAAGACTTATATCAGGATTTTGTTCATCAATAACTATTCCTTCTTCTTTGCATATCTTAATAAGTAAATCTTTGTCTGTTATAACCTTAATTTTGCTTTTAAATTTATAAAAATTTTCAACAGATTGACTGGTGATACCTCCGACCTTATTCGCAAAAATTTCGTGTGGTGACATATTGCTATAACTGATAGTTATTTTTCAAAACAAATAAAAGGGATTAGCATTTCTTCTTTTGATAGACCTCCATGGTGACCAATATGTTTTATTGTAAACTGTTTTTCTTTATTGTCCCACCACACTAGATTTTTTTTATTAGGGATAATTACGATATTACCAACCCTCTCATTGAGTAGCGGGATGTTTAAGTTTTTTTGCCAAAACCCCATACTGACCAGATCAAGAGTTTTATATACAACAGCAATCTTATTCAGTTTTAAAGTAAGATTTTTATAGCACCAATCGAGATATTCTGGTTTTACATACAAAAACATATCTCTACAACCTCCCGCAGGAATGAGAGGTTTATTAAATTTACTTTTAAGCAATTTATTTTCTAAACTTGGCATTAATCTATTTAAATAAATAGTTTTTTTGGGGTTTATTTTTATTTGACCATGATCAGCCGTAAAGATAATAAGAGTCTCATTTCTAGCTGTTAATTGTTCTAAACAATTATTTGCTTTTGATATAAAATTTGCTACTTCATTTATTGATTCTCTCGACAAAGGACCTTTTTTGTGCCCAATTGAATCAACTTCGGCGAAATAAAATAAATTATATGACTTATTTTTTTCCTCATTAATTCTTTTTACCAAAGTATTTAAACCATCTTCAATATTTTCATACCAAATAGCATTTGACCCTTGAAGCAAGGTATCATTATATACTGAAGGATTAAATGCTTGTGGTGTAAATACAGAAGATATAACGTTTTTTTTATTTAAATATTCATAAAATGTTGAAAAGGGAAATATTTTTTTTGGATCAATATTTTTATCTAGTAGAGAGTTTCTGTTTTTATTTGTATTTAATGAAAATAGAAGTGGAGAAATTATTGCACCAACAGTTTTGTCATAATAAAACCACTCGTAAATTCCTGTTTCTTCTATCGACATACCTGTGTGTATAGATGTCAACTCAGCAACAGTTGTTGAAGGAAATTGAGTTGTCATTTGTGATATAACACTTTTTTTTAATAATTCTTTTGGTAATAAATTATTACTATATAACTTATTAAATAATGACCAGCCAAAACCATCAATAATAAATAGCACTACATTTTTGTATTTACTTTGAAATTTTCCAAATACATCTTTAGGCAACTTAGAATCTGTCTTCCCAATTAATAAATCTTCAATACCATCACATATATTTGAGAAGCAATAGCTTTCTGAAAGAGGTTTTACAAAACTATTTCTATTAAATTTTGCCTTTTCTATTTCCTCAAAAGATTTTTTATTAAACATAAGAATTATATTTTTTTATTATACCAACAAACCCCCTAACCCCCAAATAACGAGAAGGGGGATTCAGCTCTGCTGGAAATCCCCGTATCCTTGTGAAATTGCCTGCAAAATGTTAAAACATATTATGTATTACTCGTCGCAATAGATTATTATTAGTTAAATTAAGCATATGAACTCATTTTTATTGTTTGCAATTGTTAGTTCGTTTGTTGCTATTGTTTACGGTTTATTTTTAGCTAAATCAATATTAAAAAAGAGTCCGGGAAATGCCCGAATGCAGGAAATCGCGAAAGCTATCCAAGAAGGTGCGGGTGCTTATTTAAATAAGCAATATAAAACCATTGGCATGATTGCCGTGGTTCTTTTCTTTATTATCGGTCTGATACCGAAACTCGGCTGGACCATGGCTTTTGGATTTTTAGTGGGAGCTGTTTTTTCCGCTCTCGCAGGATATGTCGGAATGAATGTATCAGTCAGAGCTAACGTCCGAACGACTGAAGCCGCCAGAAACGGAATGGACAGTGCGCTTGCTCTAGCCTTCCGAGGCGGAACAGTCACCGGACTTTTGGTAGTCGGCCTTGCTTTGCTCGGCGTGACTGCTTTTTATGCAATTACCCATGATGTCACCGCTCTCGTGGGCTTGGGTTTCGGCGCTTCCCTTATTTCTGTTTTTGCCAGACTGGGCGGAGGAATTTTTACCAAGGCCGCAGACGTCGGTGCAGATTTAGTGGGCAAACTTGAAGCCGGTATACCAGAAGACGATCCGAGAAATCCAGGAGTAATCGCGGACAATGTCGGAGACAACGTCGGCGACTGCGCCGGCATGGCGGCGGATCTTTTTGAAACTTACGCTGTTACTTCGGTCGCCACGATGCTTTTGGGCTCACTTCTTTTTGCCGGATTTGAAAACGCAATTTTCTACCCTCTCGTTATCGGTGGTATGGCAATTTTTGCATCCATCATCGGCACTTGGTTTGTACATTTGAATAAACCCAAAAATGGAGAAAAGGCAAACATCATGGGAGCTTTATATAAAGGCCTCATCGCTTCTGGTGTCATCGCAGCCGCTATGTTCTACCCTGTTACAAAATTACTGATGTCAGGTAATGGCAAATATGAAACAATAGATTTATTTATTTGTTCTCTCGTCGGTCTTTTTGTTACCGGAGCGCTCGTCGTCATCACGGAATATTTTACTTCCACAAAATATTCTCCAGTAAAATCAATCGCTCTCGCTTCTGTTTCTGGACATGGCACAAATGTTATTCAGGGTTTAGCTATTTCAATGAAATCTACCGCTTTACCTTTAATCACAATCGTTTTAGGAATTTTAATTAGTTACACTTACGGCGGACTTTATGGAATCGCTATCGCCGCCATGTCCATGCTCTCCATGACGGGAATTATTGTGGCAATAGATGCCTATGGCCCGATCACTGACAATGCTGGAGGTATTGCCGAAATGGCCGAACTTCCAGAATCAGTTCGCAATGTTACTGACCCTCTTGATGCAGTTGGAAATACTACCAAAGCTGTTACCAAAGGTTATGCTATCGGTTCTGCCGGATTGGCCGCCCTTGTTTTATTCGCATCTTACACAGAAGAAATTGTAAAAGCTGGAAAAAGTATATCTTTTGACCTAAGTAATCCATATGTAATTATTGGTCTCTTTATTGGAGGGCTTCTTCCGTATTATTTTGGCGCGCTCTGCCTGGAAGCGGTCGGTAAAACTGCCGGGAAAGTGGTAGAAGAAATCCGAAGACAATTTAGAGAAATAAAAGGAATCATGGAGGGAACTGCAAAACCAGATTATGCTAAAGCTGTCTCCATCATCACCGGTGCAGCTATCAAACAAATGATTTTGCCAGCTTTGATACCAGTTCTTACGCCAATTTTAGTAATTATTATTTTTGGAAAAGATAATGGTTTGGTAGTTTTGGGCGGACTCCTCGTTGGCTCTATAGTCACCGGACTCTTTGTGGCTATCTCCATGACTTCCGGCGGAGGCGCCTGGGATAATGCCAAGAAACATATTGAACAAGGAAATCACGGCGGAAAAGGAAGCGAAGCGCACAAGGCAGCCATCACTGGTGACACAGTCGGTGATCCTTATAAAGACACCGCCGGTCCTGCCATAAACCCAATGATAAAAATTCTAAACATTGTTGCCTTGCTTTTGGTTGCTTTCTTAATAGGATAAATATAAATTATGAAAATTACTGTTAAAAAATTGCCGAAGAGCGAAGTGGAAATCGAAGGCGAACTGGACTCTGAAATATTTGAGTCTTATTTTACAAAAGCATTAAAGAAAATCGGTAAAAATTTAAAATTAGATGGTTTTCGAAAAGGTAAAATACCAGAAAGTGTTTTACTTTCAAATATTCCAGAAGCCCAAATTTTAGAAGAGATGGCGGAAATAGCCTTAAACGAACATTATCCTAAAATAATTGAAGAAAACAAGATAGACGCAATCAGTCGACCAGAAATTTCTATTATAAAACTAGCCCGTAAAAATCCTTTAGGGTTTAAAATAAAAACAGCAATATTGCCGGAAATAAAACTTTCTGACTACAAAAAGAGCGCTAAAAAAATAATAGAAGATATTACTGATGCGGAAAAAAATATCGAGGTAACCGAGGAAGACTTGGAAAATACAATAATGGATATTCGAAAATCCCGTGCGCCAAAGGTACACATGGCGGAAACCCCCTCTCCTTCTCAAGGAGAGGGGGCGGGGGGTGAGGTCAAGTCCGAACCCGATCTTCCAGAATTTGATGATGCGTTTGTGCAAGCCCTCGGACCCTTTAAAAACGTAGCAGATTTTAAAATTAAACTAAAGGAAAATATAAAATTAGAAAAGGAAAATCAATTAAAAGAAAAAACTCGCTTAAAAATAATTGAAAAAATAATCAATGAAAGCGAGATGGATTTGCCTGAGATTTTAATTGAAATTGAACTAAACAAAATTCTATACCAGATGGAATCCGATATCACTCAAATGGGATTAAAATTTGAGGATTATTTAAAACATCTGAATAAAACAGTGGAAGATTTAAGAAAAGATTTTAGGACTGATGCAGAAAAAAAGGCTAAGCTTGCGCTCGTTTTAAACGAAATTGCTAAAGTAGAAAAAATAATTGCAGATGAAGAGCAAGTGGCAAAAGAAGTAGCCGCTATTTTGAAACACTATAAAGATGCCGACCCTGAGCGTGCCCGCATGCATGCCGAAAGTGTCCTAACGAACGAAAAGATTTTTCAGTTTTTGGAGAGTCAAAGTTAGACAAAAATACTCCTCACCCCTACTCCTCTCCGGACTACCAGAGAGAATAAAATACAGAAACTTTTAGCTCCCTAGGTGAACCCTAGGGAAAGTGCTATAATTATTTAATGGAACGAAAAATAAAATTTGAAATCGAAGAATTTTATCATCTCTATAATCGCGGAGTTGAGAAAAGAATTATTTTTCAGAATTCTTCTGATTATAAAAGATTTTTGGCTTTACTTTATATCACAAACAGTGATCAGCCCTTTCATATGAAAGATTATAGTGATCTCAATTCAATCGAAGACATTTTTCAAAAAGACCGTGGCAAACCACTGGTGGCGATAGGTGCATATGTTCTGATGCCAAATCATTTTCACTTATTGCTTACTCCCCTCGTAAATAAGGGTATATCAAAATTTATGCTTAAACTTCAAACAGGATATTCTATGTATTTTAATAAAAAGTACGACAGAGTAGGTCCTCTCTTTCAAGGTGTTTTCAAATCACAACATATAGATGATGATATTTACTTAAGATATATTTATGCATATATACATTTAAATCCAGCTAAATTAAAAAATTCAGAGTGGAAAACACAACCAAAAAGCTTCTTAAGTCAATTAAAGAAATTTATTGCAGAGCATCCTTATTCAAGTTTACAGGAATACTTGTCGAAAAATTATAAAATAATAAATTCAGAACCATTTCCGGTAAATAAAAAAGATATTTGTAATTATGATTCAATGATAGATGATTTTAGTGTTGAGGAATTACGATTACTCCTCCCTAGGTGAACCCTAGGAAGACTACTAAAACTGCTGAGATTCCATGCATGCCAAGATGCGCTGTATGTGTTCTTTTGAGATTCTGGATTTGAAATATTTTTTAGTTAAATTTTTTGGATAATGGTCTATCGGCTCTGAGGCGATATGAAGCTCAGAGATGTAGCGCATAAAAATTTCCACTGCCTTCTCGAAATTTATCGTCTGGTCTGCAAAATTGCCCACTAAAAAGTATGGCAAGGAGTGAAATTTAGGCTTTTTATTATATGTAAGCAAGGTCGCCGCAAGTGTAAAAAATGTGCGAGGATCTATAGTTTTAATAATTATAGCTATCCTTTCTTCTGGATAATCCGCGACTCTCTGAAGATAATTACTAAACCATTGCGATCGCCAAATAAACTGCTCTATTCCTAAAAAAGTAACTGCTCTGAGCATAGTAGCCATAAGAAAATATCCTTTTTGACGCCAGTAAGGAATATTTAGACAGTCAGTATTCAAAAACGGCTCCATTGCTAAAATCGCTCTACATTTTTTATCTAGCTTAGCATTGTTAGCGACCAAAAATCCAAAAGATACTCCGCCAACTATATATTCTGGTACATTTAACTCAGCAATTTTGTTTTCCAAATAATGAGAAAATTTACGAAGGGTAATGCTACCCTGGAAAGAGGGGACATTTTTATTGAATCCGGGCAAGTCGATAAAATGAACTGTAAAAAAATCCGCCAGAAATTCTTCCAAGCCATGCAACAATATGCTATTCGTGGGAAACGAATGCACTAAAATTAAGTGGGGTTTTTTCATAAAAAAACTTATAATTTCAACAATAAATAAATCTTGAACTTTTTGTGTTCATTCTATTTTTTAGAATTTATTTTTATTCATTATTAACTGTAATTGAGTTAACATCGCGACCATATTAATAATCGATATAGTAATAAATAAAATTATAAAACCAAAATATTTAACTAAAAATGTTCCAGCTAATACCGCCAAACCTGTCACGATTTTATTACCACCTCCTCCAAGAGCCCACTCCAAGCCTTCATTTTTTTTATCAATATTATGAGCCATTAAAGCAGTAAGCGGTGAGGCAAGACAAGCGGTAGCCAGGGCGGCAATTACTTGTAAAATAAACAATTGCCAAGGATGCGAAATAAAAATATAACCCAGCGCGTTAACAGCAAAAAGAGCATAACCACACACAGTAACCCACTCTTTATTTAAAGAATCAGAAAGTTTACCAACAAGAATAATCAAAATTCCACTTACTATCATATAAAGAGTGGTCGAATATCCAATAATTGAAATACTTCCTCCTATCTTTTGAACAAAAACTGCATAAAATGGCCCTACGAGATTTTCAGCAAAATTACACAGGAAACCCGCCAACAACAATATTTTATATTTAATTTGCATTTATTTATCCATACCCAATTCCTTTGTTTCAAATGCCTTAATTTTTGCATCGTCTCCTGACGCTGCAGCTTCTTCAATGAGAGAATCGTATTGTTGATTTAACTTGATTGCTTCTTCTTGGCTTTGCGCATAAATTTTTTCTAATTTATTTTTCCCTGCACGAATACGCCCTTCCAACCATCGGATTTTTAAAAGACTAGGAATAGAAAAAATTGCATTGCCTATTTCTCTCATGTCTTCTGCTCCTTCAGAACCAAATTCATTTCTTTCTCCAAAAGGATGTTTTAATTCATCGACTTTTTTTTGCTTCTTTCTCGTATTATTGGACATATTTTCAAACTTATTTCTCATATATTTTTTTATTAAAAATTATTAATGCCTTAAGTGTACCCCCCCCCGACCATGTTCGTCAATGGCCCTACTTGAAAAGATTAATAATTAGATATATTATATATCTATGTTAATACCAACCGTTATAGAAAAATCACAGTTTGGAGAGCGAGCTTATGATATTTATTCTCGCCTTTTGCGAGAACGCATTATCTTTTTAGGCGGACCGATAGATGACAATACCGCCAACATCGTTATCGCTCAATTGCTTTTCCTTGAATCTGAAGATTCTAAAAAGGATATTTTCCTTTATGTAAATTCTCCCGGAGGTTCTGTAACCTCTACGATGGCTATCGTAGACACGATGAACCATGTTCGTCCGGATATTTCCACCTTCTGCGTAGGCCTCGCCGCTTCTGGTGCAGCAATTATTTTATCAGCTGGTAAAAAGGGAAAAAGATTTATTTTACCGAATGCCGAAGTCATGATTCATCAACCGATGGGCGGAGTAGAAGGCCAAGCGACAGACATAGCCATTACCGCGAAACATATTTTAAAAACGAGAGATAATTTAAATAAACTTTTAGCTAAAAATACTGGCAAATCTATGCCTCAAATAGAAAAAGATGTTGAAAGAGATTTCTTTATGGACGCTGAAGAAGCTAAAAAGTACGGAATAGTTGATGAAATAGTTACCAAATCCAAAAATCCTTCTTCAAAACAGGAAAGCTAGACATGCTCCATATTTTTTGTTATACTGTAAATGTTGAAATTTACAAATTTTTTCGTTTAATTTACGTCGGTTTATAGGAATATTCCATATATTATGAAGTTTATAGGAGAAAATTCTAAAATCTTAAAGCACGTTTCCGCAAGAGCAGAAATGAAACTGGCAATATAGTGGCATGTTCTTGTAAGCTGGCACAAAGCTTATGAGTATAATAATAATTCTAATCGGAGTCGGAGTACTCCTTTTGGGCATGGGAATAGGATACTATCTTCGTCTAATCATCGCCCTAGGAAAAAGGAGGTCTATCGAGATAGATATAAAGCAAATGATGGTCGGCGCGAAAGAGGAAGCGCAAAAGATTACAGATGAAGCAAAGAAAAAATCAGAGGAACAACTCATAAATCTAAAAGAGGAAGAAAAGAAAAAAGAACAAGAATGGAGGGAGAAAGATATGAGGCTTATCAAAAAAGACGAGTTTTTAGATACGCGACAAATTGAAGTAAATAAAGAAACAGAGAATATCAAACTCAAAGTAGAGGAAATAAAAAAGATTCAGGAAAAAGTATTAAAAATAGAAGAAGAAAAAATAATAGAGTTGGAAAGAGTTGCAAAACTAACTGAAATTGAGGCCAAAGATGAACTCTTGAAAGATGTTGAAAAAAAATATGAGGAAGATATTTTAATCAAAATACAAAAACTCGAGAATAATAACGAAGAAAAACTAGATAGACGGGCAAAAGATATTTTAGCCACATCCATTCAGCGTCTAGCTTCAAGCACCGCCTCTGAATTGATGACTACAATAGTATCTATCCCGAATAATGAAATCAAGGGTAAAATTATTGGAAAGGAGGGCCGAAATATTCGCGCTTTTGAAAGAGTCGCTGGGGTAGAGTTGATTGTAGATGATACCCCAGGGTCAATCGTCATCTCATCTTTTGATCCTATCCGCAGACAAGTCGCTCGCCTGGCATTAGAAAATTTAATTTTAGACGGACGCATTCAACCAGCCAAAATTGAAGAGTTGGTGGAAAAAGCAAAAGAAGAAATAAATAAAATCATTAAAGAAAAAGGCGAACAAGCGGTTTATGAATGCGGAATATTTAATTTTGATCCGCGGATAATTGCAATCCTCGGACGATTGTATTTCCGCACAAGTTATGGACAAAATGTTCTCCAACATTCTATTGAAATGGCGCATATCGCTGGAATGATTGCCGAAGAGCTCGGCGCGGATGTGGCGATAGCGAAAGCCGGAGCCCTTGTGCACGACATCGGCAAGGCGCTTGACCATGAAGTGCAAGGCACGCACATTGAGATAGGCATGCGTATTTTGCAAAAATTTGGCGCCGATGAACGCATTATTACTGCGATGAAGAGCCACCACGAGGATTATCCTTATGAAACAGTTGAATCAATAATAGTCCAAACAGCTGACGCAATTTCTGGAGGCAGACCCGGGGCACGCCGAGATTCAGTCGAAAATTATCTAAAACGTCTGCAAGAACTTGAAGCGCTGGTAAACACCTTCCCGGCTGTTGAAAAATCATACGCTCTGCAAGCAGGACGCGAAATCCGTATCTTTGTAACGCCAGAAAAAATATCTGACGCTGAAGCAAAACTCATGACTCGTGATATTGCCATTAAAATAGAGCAGGAACTCAAATATCCGGGTGAAATCAAAGTCACCATGATTCGAGAAACAAGAATAATTGAATACGCTCGTTAAAAAATCTTTAAAATAAATCTATATAGATATAGATCTATACGACATCCCTAAGTTGCTAAGATTAACTAGAAATGATATAGTATAATATCATGCTAGTAATTTATGGATAATCAACAGGGAAAAAACTATATAGGCTTAAAAATAAAAAAGTCCCGTCTTGGAGCAGGTTTGACTCAAGAAGCCTTAGCTCAAAAAACAGGTGTCCCCTATACTACGCTTATTAAAGTTGAGTCTGGAGCTATCAAAAATCCGTCGATTAAAGTGATAACTAGCATTGCAAGAACTTTAGCTATACCAATCGAGGCACTAACTGATAGTGAAGGATTAATAAAAACCATCGAGGGTCCTGATAGCATTATGAAAATTTTAAATGATGTTTATGATACGCTAAAAGATTCTGGCGGTGAAGTTTTTATTAGCGGTATAGATGAGAGAAAATTTCTAGAGGCTGACAAGAAAGCAATCACCTCCCATATTGAACGTTTAAAAAAAGCAGGAATCAATGAAAGACTTTTAGCTCGGGAAGGTGATTCCTTCTTTTTCGCCGGAGCACAATCAACTTACCGATGGGTACCAGAGAATCTTTTTAATCCTACGCCTATCTATGTTTATGGAGAAAAAATTGCAATGATTGTGTGGGGGGTGTATCAGCAAGTAATTATCATTCAAAATCCGGTTTTAGCTGACGCTTATCGAAAACAATTTCTTTTTATTTGGAAACACGCAAAAATTCCGCCATCAAAAACTGTTTACGAAGATGAAAGAAAACGCTTAGAACAAGCAATTATAAAACGGTTTGGCGGCCGGATATCATCCACCACTGATAAAGATACAAAGATCTTCAGAGATTTGCTTGTATCCGAAAAAATCAGAACTTACGGTAATAGTTTTTATTATCTATGTCAGGCAGCTAATGGTACCGGAGAGCAAAGACTTGGATTAAAATTTTTTGATGGAAAAATGCTTGCTTCAATCGGAATTTTTAATCGTACATCTCTTGGTGGTGGTTGGCATTTTCACATTATTCATCCAATAGAAAATTTCGATGTAAAGAAAATTACCACATTGGCAAAAGGCATGCTGGAGCTCAGTGGAAATCCTGTTTTTGTGAAAAAGATAAGTACTGAACAGCGCGAAAAATTACTTAAAGTTGGGTTTTCTCAAATTGAAACATATCCTTGGCACGCGCAAGCTCTTGAAGAAGATGATACTTTTCCGGAGCAAATTTTGGATATTGATCAAGTTATTACAAGTGTTGAAGGACCGGGCAAAAAAAATTTGAAGGAAAAATATCAAAGATTTGTTTCTAAGTACGAAAAAGAGATAATAACGCAAGACTTATCTGAAGTAAACGCAGAAGATGCGAAGGGGATTGTAAAAAAGTTTTTTGAATATCTTGAAATCAAGGAACTTCATATTTCTCAGCCAACAGATTATGACAGCATAATTTATCATTCACCGCTCGGCAAAAATGGTAAGGCTTATTTTTCTCAAGTTTTATATCTCAAAAATCGACCTGTTGCACTTTTTGCAACCGAGCCAATTTCAAAAGATTCTGTTGGTTTATTTGCAAACATAACCTTATATCAAGAAATCCCATATCTTTCGGAATATCTTATCGTTTATATTTGCAAATTATTAAAGCAGGCAGGCTATAAATTCCTAAATTTAGGTGGATCAGAAACCGGTGGATTGTTTCAATTTAAGGACAAATTCTCTCCTGCAGAGTATAATAAAATGCATTGGGTTGTTTATAAGTATAATTAAAGGTTGATATCGACAAAATTCTCATTTTATCGAATACGCCAGATAAAATCTATAAAATCTTTTTAAATATAACATTTTTAGGGGGTTTCGAGGCTGACGAGCTGAGAACTTCAGGATTTTTTAAGCTTAAAAAATCTGTACTCTAAAAAAGTTTATATTTATGAAGATTTTTTGTGGGCTTGTCCGGTAGTAGAGCTTTTACTAAAGTCTCACTACCGAGCTTGCCTTAAAAAACCCTTGATATATAATAGAAGAGTATTAAAAATAAGGGTTA
>JAVHOH010000027.1:0-14469 GCA_036169935.1 Minisyncoccota bacterium
AACCCGGAGAAAAAGAACTTACCGTGCGTTACCGCATAGATGGCATCTTGCACGATGCGATGGTGCTCGATAAAAATGCGGGATTGGGCATAACGGCTCGTATTAAAGTGTTATCTAACTTGAGACTTGATGAAAAAAGATTGCCCCAAGACGGCAGGTTTAAAATAGAGCAAAACGGGGAGAAAATTTCTTTTCGGGTTTCTACCTTGCCGATTTTTTTCGGAGAAAAAACAGTTATTAGAATTTTAAAAGAAAACGCACACGGATTTTCTTTGGAAACGCTCGGTTTTCATGGCGAAGGATTAGAGCGGATACATAATTCTTTGAAACAAAAAACAGGAATGGTGCTCGCCACCGGGCCGACCGGGAGCGGAAAGACGACCACTCTCTATACGATGCTCGATATTTTAAATAGGCCGGAAGTTAATATCTCTACGGTAGAAGATCCTATCGAATATCAAATGCCGAGAGTTAATCAAACGCAAGTAAAGCCCGAGATCGGTTTGACTTTTGCCAATGGGCTTCGTTCACTTTTGCGTCAAGATCCGGATATTGTGATGGTAGGGGAGATTCGCGACAAGGAAACAGCGGGGCTCGCGATCAATGCTTCGCTTACGGGTCACTTGGTTTTATCTACCATTCACACCAATTCGGCGGCTGGAGCGATTCCGAGACTGATAGATATGGGAGTCGAGCCTTTTTTGATAACTGCTACGGTTAAAACAATTATTGCGCAAAGATTGGTACGTCGGCTGACTGCTAATAAAGAAAAATATTTTTTATCATCTGCCGAAATAAAAAATCTAGAGAAAATTGTTGATCTCGATAGAGTTCTGGAATTTTTGAAAATTGAAAATATTATCGGTGCCAAAGATTCTTGGGAAAAAGTTTCTTTTTATAAAGCGGTCAAGAGCAGTGAGTTTGAGGATGGATACGAAGGTCGTATCGGGATGCATGAAGTGTTGAAAGTCACTCCGGCTATCAAAGAGATGATTATTAAAAATAGTTCTCAGGATGAAATAGAAATTCAGGCAAAGAAAGAGGGAATGATGACAATGATAGAAGATGGAGTTTTTCAAGCGGTCCTTGGGGTGACTTCCTTGGAAGAAGTATTTCGGGTTGTTTCGGAATAGTTCGACACACTCACTATAAATAAAATGCTTTTTAATTACAGAGCAAAAACAAACGCAGGAGAAATTTTAGAAAATACGCAAGAAGCGGCGGATCGTTTTTCTCTCGTTCGGGATCTCCGGTCTCGCGGTTTTACTCCATTATCAATTACGGAAAAAAATAAAAATTTTTTTAATAAATTTTTCGGGTTCTCTGATCTTTTTTTAAAAGTAAGTGTCGGAGAGCAGATTATTTTCACCAAAAATTTAAGTGGAATGATTAGAGCCGGGCTTTCTCTTTCCAGAGCTTTATCAGTTTTAAAAAAACAAACAAAAAATTCTAAACTTGATAAAATTTTAACATCTATTTCTTCCGATATAAATTCTGGTGAAACTTTTTCTTCTGCCCTTTCAAAATTTCCCAGTGTTTTTTCAAAACTTTTTGTTTCTATGACGCGGGCGGGGGAGGAGTCGGGAAACCTTGCCGGGGCTCTTTCTGATATTGGCTTAAATTTGGAAAAAGCAAATTCTTTGACGAAAAAAGTGAAAGGAGCGCTCATTTATCCGGGGGTGATTATGTCAGCGATGGTGGTGATCGGTGTTTTAATGTTCGCTTTTGTGGTGCCGACACTCGCCAATACTTTTAAAGAACTGGGTGTCGTTTTGCCTCTTTCTACTCGCCTGCTTATCTTTTTTGGCAATTTTTTTTCAAATAATTTAATCCTGACCTTCTTTATTATAATTGGGGTAGCCTTTGGTATTTACTCAATTTTCCGCGCTAAATTTATGAAAAAATATATTGATTTTATTGTTATCAGAATTCCGGTTATTGGCACTTTGGCAAAAGAGTTGAATACCGCTCGCACCGCTCGCACAATTTCTTCGCTTTTACTTTCTGGGGTTTCGGTGACCCGGACATTGGAAATAACCGAAGAAGTTGTGCAAAATATGTATTATAAAAAAGTTTTACAAGAGGCAAAAGTGGCAGTAGAAAAAGGCGCGCCTTTTTCTCAAGCTTTTGAAGCAAACATTAAACTTTATCCCGTGATGATGTCTGAAATGATGCAAGTGGGAGAAGAAACTGGAAAATTATCAGAAATGTTGCTTCAAATAGCTTTATTTTATGAAGAGGAGGTAGAAAATAAGACAAAAAATCTTTCCACCATTATTGAACCATTGCTCATGATAGTTATTGGCGCTGGTGTCGGCTTTTTTGCTATTTCAATGATTTCGCCACTTTATACTATCTTGGGTAGTATAAATTAGCCTTATTTTATTTCTTGCCAAGAAAGAATAACATATTGGTCAGAAGTTAATGGAAAATTTGGGGGTGGAGCATAAAGTAAATTGGCGTCATAAATTATGTTGCGGATAGCATAGCCAGTGCCATTTGTATAAGCGAATCCATATCTTCCATAAGAAGCGATCATTCCATAGAGAGTAATGAGAGAACGGTTTTTATAAACACAACTACTTCCGCCATAATAAAATCTTCCCACAACATTATTTTGAGCAATTAAGGCGCCGTCTATTTTTAAATTATCTTCACTAATCATCCCGACCATTACCCCAGCTTGTCCGATAAGCCCGATAGCATCTGTTCCATCATAAGAAGTGTACTTAATGTCATTGTTTATTATTATATTTTTATAATTAGCAGGGTTTGAAGGCACCGGCAGGTCTGCTGCGGTTATGGTGAGTCGAGCTCCATTTATTTGCCCATCCACAACAAGATGATCTTCTATGAAGATTATTCCATTTGCGGGGAAACTGTAATTTCCTTGTAAGGTTTGGGTGCCAATGCTCCAGCTAGAATTGTTTGGAGATTGGGTAGAGCAATTATTATTGCTCATGCTGGCCCAAGAATTTATTTTGTATAAATCAAAAGTATTATTTGTTTTCAAAACGAGATGGTACCCCACGAACCCGCTTCCAGCCACATCTCGGTAAAATCCGCTTGCAATTGCATCCGCTTTTAATGTAGCGAGGTCCGTGGTGAATCCAGAAAAATCAATAATTGGCTGACTTATTAAACGTCCAGCTTCAAATACGTCTGGTCTGGATGGCAAGGTGGTTGGAGATGTTGGGTCTTGGGGAGATAGGCAAGTGTGTACGCCATAAGAATTGTTGGTAGTGCAAGCATCACTGTCCGAATCCGTGTAGGTCGTCGCTCCGCTAGTTATAATGTTATGAGCTAGTCCGTCAAAACGAATTCCACCGTTAACATGTATTGGTCCATAAATTTCTGTACCTTCCCCAAAACGCATAGCGTTATTTCCGGCGACTGAATATTGCGCGATAGAAGGTTTCGCTACTTGGCTCATTATTTTTCTTGTAAATGTTTCATCAAAAAAAGAAGAACCAGTAGAATTTATTTTAACTAAAGTTGAACCTAAAGATGGAGCAATAATTTCAAGAGAAAATTGTCCGGCAGTATTGCCATCTTTATCTTTCAAAATATGGATGTATGGTCCGCCCATTCCAGTGCCATCTTGATAATCTGTCGGCGCGTGCGCCAAGTGCCAACGATAATATTCTATTCCGGCTTCAGCTGATTGCAGGGCTTGTTCGCGGTTAAAAGCGATCCTTTCCGCTTTTATTGTCGTGGCAGCCCATCCTGACAAGGCTCCGATAATCATTATAACAATTGCGGCAAACACCATTGTCTGTACAATTATCATTCCATTTTTTTTGTTTATTTTATTAAATTTTATTTTTTTTCTAATCATAAATTATCTTTTAGATTTCTTATTGAAACTTGAGTAGAAAATGTCATTGGTGCAGGTGAATTATTTGAATTTTGGCTTATTGTAACGGTTATTTTCACCAACCGAATATTCGGGATGTTGATGGGAGAAGATAAGGCCGCGGTGGTTCCATCATAGTTTTTATCATAATAATTAAAAGTAATGCTCGTCACATTAGAGGCTAAGGTTGAAATTTTTTCATTGGCGGAATTATAAGCCAAAGGGCTTCCGGTTGGCTGTATAAATCCTTTTTGAAGCAAATTTCCAGAGAGAAAATACCTTACCTTTTCTTTTAAGTTGTCGTTATTTATATCAGAATAAAAAGTGAAAGATGAGGAAGTCGCTTGGCTTATGGCGTATGCACCAGTGTTAGCAGAAGAAGCTGTGCGTATTTCTGAAACTATTGTTTTTAACATTTGTCTCCCATTGTCAGTATTGACAAATCCAATAGAAATAAAAGAATTATAAACCCAAACATTTTTTGAAAAAAGAGTAAGGACGCCGACTATCAAAACAAAAATTGCCACTCCAAAAAGCGTTTCGATTAAAGTAAATCCAGATATTAAATTTTTTTTATTTTTTAATTTCTTTTGCATTTTTATTATTTAGGGGGTTAAGATTATTGTTTGATTTTGCCAAGCCGGGGAAATAACAAGAGAATTATTAACATATGTTTGATATCCAGTGGCAGAGATAGTCAAAGAGTAAGTATTGTTTGAAAGGCCATTCCAAAATACTTGACCCAAAGTGGCGCATGTTCCAGAATTTGTGGTTTTGGTTTCATCAAATCCAGTTTTTTCCAAGCGGACAGTCGCTCCATTTATCGCAATACCCGCAGAAGTTTTTACAGAAACAAGTAAAGCTCCATTGACATGAGGCACGGCGACTAATTGAAGATTTTTATTCTCATTTGGATTTAGTCCAAAACTTGGCAGAGGATTTGTTCCAGCTAAATCATACGAAGCTGAGGTAAGCAAGGTGGAATAGGTGTCCCACTCGATAGCAGGGATTGTATAATTTCCGTTAGAATCAGAGGTAAAATTTTGAGTTGGGTATTTTAAAATTTCCGCGCCAATTTCCTTGGTTCCTGTAAGAGAAAAACCGATAGAAGGGAAAGAGATACAAGAAGAATCCACGGTCGCAATCGAGAGAGAACTTGTTCTATCTATCGTGAAACTAAGCTGAGTTACTTGTTGCTGGACAACGGTTGCATCAGGTTTAACAGGATTTGGTCCGGCTGTTCCACCGATGGGATATGTTTGATCTTCCGTGTAACCAGACTTAGTAGCTGTTATATTATAAGCATTTGTTCCAGTTGGCGCGTCCACTATCTTTACCCATCCAGTATTGTCAGTCGTTTCATCGATAATAATATTCGGATTTGTTTGGGTGTTAACTATGTGAATTGAGGCACTTGGGATGGGATTGCCATTTATATCAAAAACTCGAATAAAAAGCGCGCCATTAGTAGAGGTGGTTTCAAGCGCATGCGGAGTGACTAAGGTGGTGAAGTTGAGAGGCGCGAATGTTTTACAATTTGAACAGGTTATATCTAAATCTACTAATTTATAGTCTGCGGGCGAGGGGTCAGGAGGATTTCCGCCAATTGTTCCATCAAATGGATCGTCTATGCTACGGATGGTTGTTAATAAATTAAAAGAATAATTATCCCGCGTTACTGTTTCTGTTCTTTGAATTTTACCAGTCGGAAGTCCGTTTAATATGCCGACATCGACATATGGCAAGTTGCGTATAATTTCTAATTTTTCATCGGCTAAAGTCGTAGCGGCTAGTTTTGCTTGCGATATATTTACAGCCTCCATTAACACGCCGAAAGCTTTATAAGCGGATAAAGCTACCACCAGAAAAATTGCACTACCAACTAGTGTTTCAACAAGGGTAAACCCGCCCCGATAAGTATTAGAAGTCATTATCTATATTTTAACGCTTTATGATATAATTTGCTATATGCAAAAGAAAGTAATCATTATAGGTAATTGGAAAATGAATCCGCTTACGCAAAAAGAAGCGGAAAAGCTATTTAGTAGCATCGCCAAAGGTATTTTTGCGGTGAAAAAAACAGAAATTGTTATTTGTCCGCCATTGTTATATTTACTTACCTTCGTCAAGGCTTTGGCGGGCAAGGGACAAATTAAAAAACAAATATTTTTAGGAGCGCAGAATGCTTTTTATGGAGAAGTGGGCGCTTATACCGGAGAAGTTTCAGCTGAAATGCTTTACGGGGCTGGAGTCAGATATGTAATATTAGGTCACTCAGAAAGGCGGAATCCGTCAGCTGGTGGAGGAGAAACAAATGAAGTTATAAATAAGAAAATTAAAGCATCCTTAACAGCTGGACTTCATCCGATTTTATGTGTGGGAGAAAGTATTCGAGATGAAAATCATGGCTATTTTAATTTAGTTAAAAATCAATTAGAAGAATGCCTGGCGGGAATTTCTAGAAATTCAATTTCTAAAATTATAATTGCTTATGAACCAATCTGGGCAATTTCAAGTACCAAAGATCGCAAAGATGCCACGGCAAACGACTCTTTAGAAATGGCTATTTTTATTCGTAAAATTCTTTCAGATAAATTTGGTTCTGACGCAGGGAAGGTGAGGATTATTTATGGCGGTTCGGTCAGCGAAAAAAATGCACTCGATTTTTTGAAAAATGGAGGAGCGGACGGATTGCTCGCCGGGCGGGTTTCTTTGGAGGCAAAAAAATTTATAGAAATTGCTAAAATATGCGAAGCATCAAATCGATAAAATCTATAAGCAAAAATTTAAAAGGGAAAACAGCTTTAGTGCGGGTGGATTTTAATGTGCCGATTGAGAATGGCAAAGTTTTGGATGATTTTCGCATAAAAGCATCTTTGCCGACTATTAAGTTTTTACTTAAAAAGGGGGCAAAGATTATTTTAATTACCCATTTAGGAAAAGACGGTAGAGCCAGTTTGGAGCCTGTAATAAAACGTTTTTTTGCAATTTCAAAAATAGCCCAAAATAAAGTTACCTTTTTTGATAATATCAGAAAATTTTCGGGGGAAATAAAAAATGATTTGGTTTTTGCCAAAAAATTAGCAACCTTGGGAGATATCTATATAAATGAAGCATTTCCTGAATCCCATCGCGAAGTTGCTTCAATTGTTCTCTTGCCCAAGCTGTTGCCCGCTTATGCTGGTTTTCAACTAGAAGCGGAAATAAAAAATTTAACTCAGGCTTTTAAAAAAATAAAACATCCATTTCTTTTTATTTTAAGCGGAGCGAAGTTTTCTACTAAAATGCCCTTGATTAAAAAATATTTGAAATTAGCAGATTATGTTTTTGTAGGCGGGGCCTTGGCTAATAATTTTATGAAAGCGAAAGGTTGGGATGTCGGAAAATCACTCGTTGATGAAAAAGAATATAATATTAAAAAAATTTTGAATAATAAAAAATTAATTTTACCGAGTGATTTTATTGTAAAAGATAAAGCAATTATAGATATTGGGAAAGAATCAGTAAAAAATCTTGCAGTTTTGATAAAAAAATCCAAACTTATTTTGTTGAATGGCCCCTTGGGAAAGTATGAAGATAAGGACGGCGCAGAAGCAACTAAAAAAATATTAAAATTAGTGGCAAATTCAAAAGCAGAAAGTATTATCGGCGGGGGAGATACTGTCGCGCTAGTTTCCAAAATGAAAATGCAGAATAAATTTTCTTTTGTCTCTACCGGGGGTGGGGCGACATTGGACTTTTTAGCAAACGGCACCTTGCCGGGAATTAAAGCATTGGAATAATCATAATATAAATTCTTTAGTTATTTTTTGAATCCAATTTCTTGTCATTCATTTGTTTTTTAATAAAAAATAATATATTGTATGTTTATATCCGCCCTTAGCTCAGTTGGTTAGAGCATCGAGCTTATACCTCGAGGGTCCTACGTTCGAATCGTAGAGGGCGGACAAATTATTTTAAAATTTTAAATTTCTGCACAAGATTTATGCGAGACCATGTTTTGCCGAAGCCCAAATAGTCGCCCGCGTTTGACACAAAGAGACCGACCATAATTAACATTTCGATAAAGTGATCATCAATAAAAGGATGATTAGCTGGTTGTATTCCAATAGCTGTATACATTAGAAATAACATTAAAAATCCTGTCAAACTGCCTAATTTTACAAAAACACCGAAGGTTAATGTTGTTCCAATAAACAACAAACCCAGCATAAATAACCAATCTACGACAGGCATGCCAGCCAGGGAGTGATAAAAGTTCGCAAAAGGTCCATGAACAGCAAATTGCAGGAACCCATTGGTTGGAGACCCTCCAGCCAGCCACGATTTATCGGAGGTGGTCGCAAAACCTAATCCAAAAACCTTATCAATAAAGGCCCATAAAAAGACCAAACCCATCGCTAACCTCAAAAGCCCCCAAACGTACCTTGTTTTATTTTCTTCCATGTTGTTTAAAGTATTTTTTTTAATAAAAAACGAGTTTATCCACTTTACACAGGGGGACTAGTCTCGTGTATAATGTCTTAACGGTTGCATAACTTCATTGCTTCTATTAGTATTATACAGTTTCCACTTATTTACACAAATTTATTTAAAATTTTTTAAACATACCAGCCACATGAATACAAACAAAAAAAATTATTTTAATTTATCTTTTAAATTTTTTATCAGCCTTGTCTTGTGTTTGCTTGTTCGGTTAATTCCATTTCGTGTGCCAAATGTTGAGCCAATATTAGCGACGACGATGCCTTTTAGTCGTGCTTATGGAGCATTTGCGGGTTTTTCTTTTGCTGTTCTCTCTATTTTGCTTTTTGATTTAGTTACGCACACGCTCGGGGTGCAGACATTTTTTACTGTCTTGGCTTATGGAGCGCTCGGTTGGTGGGCAGCGATCTATTTTAAAAAACACGAGGCAAATGCTTTGAACTTTGCGCGTTTTGCAATCATTGGAACTTTATTTTTTGACGCAGTTACCGGGCTAACGATAGGTCCACTTCTTTTTCATCAATCATTTTTTGCATCTCTCATCGGACAAATTCCGTTCACGGTATTGCATCTAGTCGGCAATATTATTTTTGCCCTTCTTCTATCCCCAGTGATTTATAAATTTTTAATTAAGAAGAAAAAAGAAAAAATTGTACCACTCATTAATATTCTTAATCCTAAAATAATTTAAAAATATGAAAAAAACAGAAAAAATTTTAAAAAGTGAATTGGCAAAAATAAAATCAATTCGAAGGAGAACTGGGGAAGTTGTTGTCTTTGAATTAGAAAGAGTTGCTCGTGCTATCTTTAAAGCTTTTGAAGTTTCCGGAGAGGGAGGGGAAGAAGATTCATATGAAGTAGCAAAACGTATTTTTAAAACTCTTCTTGGGCTTCGAAATGAATTGGTAAATGCCAATAAAGAAGCAAAATTTTTACCGACAGTGGAGATGGTGCAAGATTTAGTCGAAAGAGAATTAATGAAAAATGGTTTTACTGATACTGCTAAAAAATATATTCTTTATCGCAATAAACGTTCCGAGCTCCGAGCTGAATTTGGTCCAGTGCCAGAAGCAGTGAAGCTCGCAGTTGAAGAATCCAGTAAATATTTTTCTAGCGCTTATTCAGAATATATTTTCTATCAGTTTTATTCACGTTGGGTTCCAGAATTAGGTCGCCGGGAGACCTGGGTAGAAACGATTGGTCGTTATATGGATTTTATGAAGGAAAATTTAGGAGACAAGCTTTCTTCAAAAGAATACGAAGAAGTAAGACAAGCCATTTTAAATCAGGATATTTGCCCATCTATGCGGCTTTTATGGTCTGCAGGCAAAGCTTGCCGACAATCAAACGTTTGGGCTTATAATTGTTCTTATATTGCTCCTACTTGTCCCCAAGACTTAGGGGAAATAATGTATATCTCTATGTGTGGAGCTGGATTAGGATTTGCCGTTGAATGGGAAAATGTTCAGCAATTTCCGCAAATTAAAAAACAAATAAAAGAAAAGGCTTCTGTTCATATTATTAAAGACAGTAAAGAGGGTTGGGCGGATGCTTTTGTTTTTGGACTCAAGGCTTGGTTTGATGGCAGGGATGTGAAGTTTGATTATTCTATGATTCGTCCAGCCGGGGCACGTTTGGAAACTGCCGGAGGAAGAGCGTCTGGACCGCAGCCACTCATAGATCTTATAGAATTTACTAGGCGTAAAATTTTAGCAAAACAAGGTCGTCGTCTTTCAAACTTAGATATGCATGACATTATCTGTCAGATAGGAATGATTGTAGTGGCTGGTGGAGTACGACGTAGTGCCCTCATTTCTCTTTCCGAACTAGAAGACACAGAAATGCGAGATGCCAAGAAAGGACAGTTTTATTTAACTGAAGGACAGAGGAGTATGGCAAACAATTCAGCGGTTTATAATTCTAAACCAAGCGCAGAGGAATTTTTAAATGAATGGACTTCTTTGGTAAAATCTAAATCTGGAGAACGCGGAATTTTCAACCGAGGTGGGCTTGAAAAACAATTACCAGCTCGTAGATGGGAAGCAATTAAGGATGAAAAACAAATTGGATTAAATCCTTGCGGAGAAATTTATTTACGTTCCAGACAATTTTGTAATTTGACTAGTATTGTAATTCGTCCAAAAGATACTGTGGCTACTCTAAAGAAAAAAATGGAATTAGCTACACTCCTTGGAACTTATCAATCCACTTTGACAAACTTTGGTTATCTTTCTAAAAAATGGAAAGATAATTGCGAAGCAGAAAGATTGCTCGGAGTATCCCTCACTGGTTATTATGACAATACAACTATTCGAGATGATAAAGTTCTCGACACTTTGAGACTCGATGCGATCGAAACAAATAAAAAATATGCAAAGCGCTTCGGAATCAATCAATCTACGGCTATCACTTGTGTGAAGCCTCACGGAAATTCTGGGCAGCTTTTGGGAGTTGGATCTGGTATGCATCCTTGGTATGCCCCATATTTTATCCGTCGAGTACGCATTTCTCACACTGACACTTTGCTTAAGATGGCGAAAGATCAAGGAGTTCCATGCTTGCCGGAAGTGGGTCAATCCGAATCTACCGCTACCACTTTTGTTTTAGAATTTCCGGTAAAAGCGCCAGCTGGAGCAGTCTTCAAAGATGAGGTGTCTGCCTTGGATTTGATAAAAGAATGGAAAAGACTAAAAGAACATTTCGTAGAACACAATCCATCTGCGACAATTTACGTCGGTCCAGAAGAATGGTTGGCTGTTGGCAACTTTGTTTATGAAAATTGGGATTGGATTGGCGGACTTTCCTTCCTTCCACGTTCAGAGCACGTATATCAATTAGCTCCTTATCAAGAAATTACAAAAGAAGAATACGAAAAAAGAACAAAAGCTATTGGTAAAATAGATTTTTCAAAACTTTCTCAGTATGAAGTGGCAGACAATACCACCGGAGCAAAAGAATTCGCTTGTGTTTCTGGTGTTTGTGAAATCTAAAAAAAGTGTGTAAAATAAAGTTATGCTTTACACTAGGAAAGGAGATAACGGCACAACAAAAACATTCGCATGTGATCAACGCATTTCAAAGAGTTCAATGGTAGCTGAGGCTCTTGGCGCTCTCGATGAGATTAATTCTTTTTTAGGTCTTGCTCGGGCAAAAATGGTTGGTTTAAGTTTTAATATAAAAAATAAAAAAATTAAATTTGTTGATTTAATTTTAGAAATTCAGCAGAATTTATTTATAGTGCAAGCAGAAGTTGCCGGAGCAACTCTGTCAATCGATGCGGAAAAAATAAATAGAGTTGAAAAAATAGTTGATGAAATAGAAAAAGTTTTACCACCGATTAAAAATTTTTTTATTAGCGGGGCGACAGAAACAGGCGCGATTTTTGATTTTGCGCGTACCCTAGCCAGGAAAGCGGAAAGGCGAGTGGTCACTGTCAAAGAAGAAGGAAAAGCAAAAATAAGTGATGACACCTTGGCTTATTTAAATAGACTTTCTAGTTTGCTTTATGCGCTAGCAAGAATCTCTGGCCATCTTGAGGGAGCTGAAGAAATAAAACCGGACTATAAATAGTGCTTGACTTACTGTAGCACAATGTGCTACACTCTAGATATGAGAACAACATTAAACATTTCAATGCCACCGAAGCTATTTGCTAAAGTGGAATCTGTAGTTAGCGAGCATAATTATTCATCTGTGAGTGAGTTTATTCGCGATGCAATACGAGCTTGGGAAGAAGAACAATTATATCAATCTGTTTTGCAAAGTGAAAAGGAATTTGCACAAGGTAAAGGTAAAAAACTTCGTTCGCTTAAAGATTTGATGTAATTTTTTATGAATATAGAATACTCACCAGAATTTGCTCGTCGTTTTAAAAAGTTACCGCGTGAATTGAAACTCAAGGTTCTAGAAAAAGAAAAGATTTTTAGAAAAAATTATCACGATCCCAGGTTTAAAACTCATAAATTATCCGGTAATCTTGCTGGACGTTTTGCTTTTTGGGTTGATTTTAAAACAAGAATTATTTTTTCTGTTGTAAATTCAGAAAATATTAGGTTTCATTCTATTGGCAGTCACGATATCTATAAATAGTTACTCAAAATGAAATTCCCCGGCTTTTTCATGAACTTTTTGTTTGAGAAGGGGATATTTTAAAAGTTCAGGATCTTCTTCTATCAGGCGGACTGCTTCGGTGCGGGCGGCTTCCACCATTTTAATATTTTTAATTGCTTCCATGCCGAGGTCGGTGATGCCCCATTGCTTGGTGCCTCCTAATTCGCCTGCCCCTCGGAGAGACAAATCTAATTCCGCTAATTCAAAACCGTTTTTTGCTGTTTTGAGCGCTTTTAATCGTTTTACAGTCTTTTCGCTTTTTGCTTCGGCAAAAATATAACAATAAGCTTGATGAGAACTACGAATAACACGTCCACGGAGTTGGTGAAGTTGAGCTAGACCAAAACGTTCTGCCCCCTCTATAATTATTATAGTGGCATTTGGAACATTTACCCCTACTTCTATCACTGAGGTTGCACATAAAATATTTATTTTACCTAAACTAAAATTTCGCATCACTTCTTCTTTTTTTTCTTTGCTTATTTTGCTGTGAATTACATCTACTTCATATTCTTGAAAGACTTCTTTTTTAAGACGTTTAGCTTCTGACACGGCAGACTTTACATTGAGCGCGAGTTCTTTCTCTGGGTCAGGCTCAAAAATTCTTGGGCAAATGACGTAGAGTTGTCTTCCATTTTTTAATTCTAATTTTATTTGTTCATAAGTTTCTTCGCGTTTATTTGGGGTAATTATTTTGGTAATTATTTGTTTTCTTCCCGCAGGCATTTCATTTAAAAGAGATAAATCCAAGTCTCCATAAATAGTAAGTGCTAGTGTGCGAGGAATTGGTGTGGCAGTCATGGATAATAGATGTGGGGCGATGTTATCTTTGCGAACGAGTTTTCTTCTTTGTTCTGTGCCAAATCTATGCTGTTCATCTATTACCACTAAAGCTAAATTTTTAAACTTTACAGTTTTTTGAATAAGAGCATGAGTGCCTATCAGTATCGGTATAACTCCCTCGGCTACCCATTTTAAAAGCTGGGCGCGAGAAATTGTGGTCCAGGTGTTTGGACTTGATTTAGAAGGAAATTTACGACACCCAGAGCCTGTTATGAGCCCGATGTTTATTGATAGGTGTCTAAAATATTGTATAAAAGATTCAAAATGTTGAGTGGCAAGGATTTCTGTCGGGGCCATGTATCCTACTTGTAAATTACCAAAATTTTGTACTTTTCCATTTTTATCTTGAGGTCTTTGTTTTACTGCGACGTATGTAGCAGTAGCTGCGACAGCTGTCTTACCAGATCCGACATCTCCCTCGAGTAGTCTACTCATAGGAAAAGTTCTTCCCATGTCGGTGAGTATTGTATCTATAGATTTTTGCTGTGAATTTGTCGGTTCAAAAGGAAAACGTTTTATAAATTCTGCTGTTTCTTTTGGGTTTTTTATAATTTGGAAAGATTTATTTTTTCGATATTCAAATTTATCATGCTGGCGTTCGAGTTGAATACAAAATACTTCTTCAAAAGCAAATCTTTTACGAGCGGATTCTGCGTCGTTTTTATTTTTTGGTTTATGAATCCAAATGAGGGCACTTTTTAAAGTAGGTAAGTGATATTTTTTTAAAATTTCTGTGGGGATATAATCTTCTATGTTGTCTAAAGTTTTATCTTTAAGTATTTTCTCTATCGCATGGTAAAACCATTTGGAAGTTATCCCGCGAGTCTCTGCATATATAGCATAAGACAGGCCTGTATATTTATCCCCCTGCGAAGGGGGAGTGCCTGGAAGGCGAGGGGGTCTGAAAAGTGTATCGTGGGTGTCTATCGGCATATTGGGCATTTTTTCAAATTCTGGATTTGCTAAATACAACCCCATACCTTTTGTTTCACGAAAGGTGTGGGGGTAAATACCATTTTTTCTAGCTGTCACTCTACCCGTTAGCTTCACCATGTCGCCATCCTTGATCATCTTCGCGAGATACGCCTGATTGAACCAAGTTATTTTTATTTTTCCAGTTAAATCTTCGATTTCACCCTCGGCCATAGGTATTTTTGAACGGAAGCCTTTTTTGG
>JAVHOH010000027.1:14569-15738 GCA_036169935.1 Minisyncoccota bacterium
AAATCTTCGATTTCACCCTCGGCCATAGGTATTTTTGAACGGAAGCCTTTTTTGGTTTTTAATTTTGAGACTTTTCCATAGACGGTGGCCATATCGCCCGGAACCAATTCCGTGATTCTCTTTACTTCGCTTATATCACTGTATCGGATAGGGAAGTGAAAGAGCAGGTCGGCTATAGAAAAAATATTGAGCTTATTTAAAGCTTTTTTCTGGTTTGCGTCTAGGCGGAATCTTAACTCGACTTTGTCGTTCAATTGCATGTTTGAATTATATAACTAAATATCATATAATGTAATTATGAATACGTTTTTACAAGCACAAGTTTTCTTTTTTGTATCCTCAGTTGGCTTTATCGTCTTGGGTATATTGGTCACTGTATTTTTGTTTTATCTTATTCGCGCCATGAATACTTTTTCCAGAATTTTTGAGCAAATAGAAAAAGATATAGATAATGTTGGTGATACAACAAAAGAAATGCTTGAGGATGTGAGAAATAGCGCAGTGTTCGGTTTTCTTTTTAGGAAGAAAAAGAAGGGTCGTAAATCTAAAGAAGATTAATAATTATTTAATTTTTAAGATATAAAACTATGAAAGAAAATAATAAAAAAATGTCTGTAGGTAAAAAAGTAGCCATTGGGGCTGGGGTAGCAACGCTTAGTGCAGCGAGTGCGGGAGCTTTTTATTTGTTTGGACCAAAAGCTAAGGCACATCAGAAAAAGGCCGGAGTTTTAATGGCCAAGATGAAAAAAGAAGTATTAAGTGAAGTGAAAAAAGCAAAAGATGCAACCATGCCGATATATCACAGTGCCGTAGATACTATAGCAACAAACTATGCCAAGCAATACAAAATCCACGAAGGTGACGCAAAAGCTTTTGCTAAGAAATTAAAGAGCGAATGGAAAAATATTCAGAAAGAAGTGGTTAAGAAATCAGCAAAGAGTACAAAAAAGAAAAGTAAATAAAATTTTAGTCAAAACAAAATCCCCAGATTTCTGGGGATTTTGTTTTGTTGCGGTGTGCTTTCGAAAAAATTCGAACTGATTTCTCCCAAAACTTGTAGGGCGGGCGAAATTCCCTCCATACCCCCTTCCGCCCGACGCACCGTGTCCCTCGTAGCCTTGGCGAAGTGGGAGAAGCGACCCTTTCGGATTGGACGATTTCAAGTTTTT
>JAVHOH010000028.1:0-3420 GCA_036169935.1 Minisyncoccota bacterium
TTTTTGAATTCGGAAGTCGCAAATGGAAAAGGAGGGGTTTGGGGAGGAATTTTCCATTTGCTCCGCTGATTTCTTTTGGCGAATTTCGGGCGGGCTTAAAAGAATCTTGCCATGCCATTTTATTAAGATTGAATGGCAAGATATACAAACTGTTTTTTTATATCTCAACTAACTGACCATTTTCTAATTTGAATTTGACAGTCGCTGGAATATTTGGGCAACAATACCCCATAAAATCATCGCCCTCGCCTTGAGTAATCATATCAACAGTAAATAATCCTGAATTATATTTTACACTCTTAATAACAACCCTATCGCCGAGTTCTTTCTGAGTTAAGTATTTTAATTTCCCGTGATCATTTATGAAAATAGTAAGTCGGTAAAAATATCCACTACCAAAACCTGTATAACCTATGATATGCGCTACATCATTTAGCCCATCTTTATTAAAATCACCAACAACAAACGAGTCCTTATTCTTTTCTAGGTTAGCAGCCCATAAACTGATACCATTGGGAAATTCCTCACTCGCTGGTTCCTTAATCAATATCTCTCCTTGCTGTAATTGCGTTAACTGATTTTCATCGTCATATGATGGTATGCTTGCATTTTGTATTTGTTCCACAATAGTTCCTTTTATTGCTTTATTATATTCCGCAGTAGCTTTTTCTCTTTCCTCGTCTAAATCTCTGAAATAGTCTTCCATTGCTTCGTACGATTCAAAGTATACAGAAGAAGCAGTTTCTGCATTCCAAGTATTGTAACGACCCAAATTACCACCTTCTGAAGATGTGGCCGTATCGAAAATAGATTCTGGAGATGCAAGTGATTTTCTTTCTGTTGCGAGATTGTCCTTTTTATCCGATATAGATTGAGTAGTTAAATAAAAAGCACCTACTAGCACCGCTACAACCAAAAGAAACGGCGCGTATTCGGCGAGTATACTAGAACGAAACCACTTTATGCTATCGTGAAGTTTTTTCATGTTTCTTTGAGTTTATCGCAAAAAATCTTTCCAAAATTACCGTCACAAACATCTTTATCACCCAACATCGCCTCTTTTACTTTTACCCAGTTTGCACTAGTAAAGTTTTGTTTTTCAAAAAAATCCTTGAAATCTTCAACGAAAAAATCGGCAAATTTTTCAAAAGTAGTAAGTCCTCCTGCGCGTTGAGCAATATCCCATGGCCTTGCGTTCATATTGCTAATCCCATACTCAATTTTAGGATATAGCGTAATTGATTGAAATTTTGCGTATTCATTTTTGAAATAGGTATACATAACTTGATCAATAAGAATAGTGAATGCGAGGCAATACAAAAATCTCATGCTATGCCAAGAATCGGTTTTGACATGGGACATCGTGCTTTCGTTCAAGTCCTGAATGGGAATATAAACACCTTCGCCCGGATGTTGGTGAGCCATTTTTGACTTCGCCATAAATTCGACAAAATCAGAGCGAAAATTTTTGTAATAATAATCTTTTGGTTCCATATTATTCTGAATGTTACTTTCCATTTATATCAAATATCTCTAATGCAATATCTACGAGTTCTTTTGTTCTTTTTTCTATATCATCAATTTTCCACTCATCTTTTTTTGCCAGCACATCATTTAAGAACAGTTGATTTTTATATCCTATGTTTTTGCCTTTAGAATCCTTTCTATCTCGTTTTTTTATAAATTCAAAATTAGACAAACTTTGGTTATAAATAGTCAAAGTTAAGTTTCCTAATTTATGCACATATTTTTCCTGTAATGCTTCTGCTTTTTCTTTGTCGCCATCCGCTATAATTTTGAGCCAATACTTTGGTATGTTTTTCCCTTCTGGAAAAACATGTTCAATAGACCAAATAAGTTTATTGCTACGATCTTTTTGCCAAAAGTTTGGGTTAATTTCCTTTGTCTGCCTTTTCGCTTCCTCAATTTTGCTCAAAATAAATCTAGCCGCCTCAACATTCATTTCGTAAAGGTCGCCATTTAAATATTCTTCAAATTTATCTTTAGGTGAAAATCGTTCACTATTTGTAAAATATTCTGCTATATATTTGATATTTACTTTTTCTTTGTCATTATGCAATTCTTCAACAATATCAATAAATATTTGATCTAGGTTTCTTGTATTCGGAAAGTCTGTTATATTTCTTCTAATAAAATATTTTACGAGAAGATGTATAACTTCTTTGTAAAAAGAAATTTCTTGTCCTTTGTAGTTAGAAAATAAGAATAATAGAAAAGCATACGCTGGTGCGGCTTGAACATTAGATAAATCTATAAGCTCCGACTTTATACTAAGGTACGGCTCTAATTCTAAATCATCTGGAAAAACAAGCTCATTATAAATTGCTGATTTTTCAATCAATTGATCAAAAATATAAGCTGGATTTTTTGCAATTAGCGTTTCGTATATTTTAATGATATTTGACCTTGTCGCTTTTGAATAATTACCTACTTTGATATTCGCGTCTGACTTAAAGGCATTATAAAATTGTCGGATAAATCTTTCTTGAATTGTATACTCTGGTAGAGCATTGATAATCTTATTCCATTTTGTAAATGATTCATCAATTGTTAAGCCCGCCTTTTTTTCTAGTTCTGAAAGCATCTTGTTTTTAATAAGATCAATTGCAGATAGTGGCACACCTCGATTGTTTAAACTTTCAAAAAGAAGAAAAGCGTCAGAGTGAGAGCTAACCTCAATTTTGACAATCATTGTCGCTTTTATTTTTTCTAGTAGACCAAATAACTCCTTTTCGCTAAAATTTTCTAATTTATTTAAAAAGTATTTATAAGCTTTATAAATTCTTCTGTTTCCAATATTTTTTAGGTTTGTATCACTAAAATCAATAACTCCAATTTCACTTAAAACTGCTTGATAATCCTGATGATTATTATTTTGGTAAGACAATTCTATTCGTAAATTTTTATTATGTTTAAGAGTTAAGTTATATTTTAAATTAGTCAATTCTGATTTTAACTCATCATCATTGTCTTTAATTTTGTCTTTCAATAATTGATAAATTGCTGAAAATACAAGAGAAATTGTCGTCAGTCTTTGTTGCCCGTCTATCAGTTCAAGTTCTGGATTGAAAGTATCAGTTCCTTTGTTGATACATATAATTGAGCCGATAAAATGATTTCCGTCACTTTCTAAAACATCATTTAGTAATTCTTCCCAGTTATCCTTATTCCAAATGTATTCTCGTTGGAATTTTGGGATTATATATTTAGTCTTGTTGTCGGGGGCAAAAATTTCGGACAACAGATATTTATTGGCGTTGTTAATCATAATTATTTTATTAAATCATCAACGCTCACATCAAAAGCTTTCGCAACTTTTTTGAGCGTGTCTAAAGTTGGGTTTTTGTTTTCTCCCGATTCCATTTTAATAAGCGTGTTATTGGCGACATCCGCCAATCT
>JAVHOH010000029.1:0-3403 GCA_036169935.1 Minisyncoccota bacterium
ATAGAACAGCTCGCAGGATTGATAGATAATATAGACCTTGATGAGATTGGGATGAAAAATAAAATTAAAGATGAAATTGAAAGACACAAGAGATTCAACGTTGGAATACTTGGTCTGAAAGAAGAAACTATTAAAGTTGTAGATATTGATATACGAAACTATGCCAAGCATGTATTACGAGGAGGAACACTAGAAGAAAAACGTGAGCTACTGACCTGCTTGAGAAGCAAGGTGGTGATGAACAACAAGAAAATACGAATTGAGGTTTAGTCAAAAAATACCTGTGGATAACCCAATGTTGTATATTTTGGGGTAATTTGGTATACTTTGGTTATATGGCTAAATTACCTGTATTCGATAAAGTTAAGTTATTACATTTTGAACATCCTGAGTGGGTAGAGGTTTTGCGTGCCTGCATATCTGTGGCAAAAAGAATCGGGGGTTCAAAAGTAGCAGGTTCATGGGTGTATGGTGAATTAAAAGACAAGCAGTCTAGCTTTTTACCCAATAACCTCAGGTTATTGGTGAGAACCGGACTTTTACAGAAAATGGGAGATAGTACACGCAGTGGGCATAGGGCTTATTATTTGTTGCCAGATATAACTGTTATAGAAAACGCCTTAGATGCCTTAAGGGATGTTCCGGCGACTACTATAAGTGTTCCTTTCTATGCGAACCTGGTGTCCTGTGGAGCACCAAACCTAAGTGATGCCCATGTTGAAAGTTATGTTGAAGTTGATACACGACTAGCGAAACCAGGATCTGATTATTATCTTGTGCGTGCTGACGGAGACTCAATGAACCTTGAAGGTATTAATAACGGGGACACTGTTCTTGTTCGACATCAGAATCACGCTGATATTGGTCAAAAAATTGTTGCGTGTCTTCCTGAAGGAATAACGATAAAAGAATTTCAGCGAACTAACAACGGAAAGGTTACTTTAATGCCACGTTCTACAAAACCTGAATATGAACCAATAACCATTGAGAATCAGGAAGATTTGGAAATTCAGGGAGTAGTAATAGCAACATTATCTAATTAAATTAAAAATATGCCTATAAATAAAAAAGTAACAGATACAATGAAAGAATTATTATCAGATCCTAAGAACAAGATTAAACTTGATGACTTTATTACTGACCACCTAAAGGAATTTATTAGTGCTACCAGTATTGAGAATTTCCCCGTACAAGGTACAAATGTATCTCAAGAAGAATTTTTAGGGCGAATGAAGCAGTATGAGGAAATAACAGGAGATTTACAGCAAATCGTTATTTTACTAACAAAGTGGGGTGACTCTGAGCAAATTACCTTATTAGAAAAAATATTCACCCGTCTTAGTGAAACCGATAAAGGTTCTTCTGGGTTAACAATCTGGATTCATTTTGGATGGTACCCACTCCAGTTGTTAATGTATTCTGCTGGGATATCTGCGTTATCAGCAAAAAACTTCGAAGCTTTGAAAATCATATTGCAAACTTTTGTACCAGTTACTTCAGCTAGTGGTAAGCGTTATCCATTAGTTGTACCTACTGCGACAAATCTTTCTGATATAGGAAATGCATGGAAATGGATACCAAGTCTTGAGCAAAAATACGTACCTCGTAGTGAACATCTTTTTAGTATATTAAAAGAGCCTCTTGAAGATTTACTTTTTCTTGGGGGAAGTTATGAGACTCTTTTTGACGAATTTGAAATATATTTCGCTCTTGCATATTCAGAAGCAACTGGACGTGATTGGGGTCCGATAGGAAGATTCGGTTGGAAACATGATAGAGGTGTCACAGAGAGTCCTTTCATACAACTTTTAGAAACAGCACAAAAAGAAGGTGGAAACTGGGGACCATTAAGAGTCGGTTTTTTTAATGGGTCTATCGAAAAATTTATGAAGGTTGCAGAAACTTTTAAAGAGCAACTCAATCGATTGAATTGGTATTAAAAATCCAGAAAGGCCACCAATAATTGGTAGCCTTTCTGGGTGTTTAAATCAAATAGGAGTTTCCTTCCTAAACGCTCCGTGTCGATTATTCGATATAGCTATGAAAATAGTAAAGCCTTAACAACTATACTTTATCATATCTGATGACGCCCAACAAGCAACAAAATTTAATAAGATGAGTAAAGAATCTAAAACGTTTCCACTGGGTAGAGACTCTAAAAATGGTCAATTCATTCCTGTGAGAGAAGCTGAGCGACGTCCAAATACTACTACTGTTGAGCGAGTTCCCAAGCCAGGGAACGGCGATACTGGTAGAGGTAAAAATAAATAGACTGTAAATACTAGTTTAAGCTACTTTTAAAGCTTCATAAGTCACCTACAGGAAGGATAGGTGACTTTTTGTTTACTTCATATAAAGCTAAAAATTTAGTAATATATAAATATGGCTAGACAAAAGAAAGAGGACGTTTGGTTTATAATTTCAAAGAGTGGAAATAAAAAAACTCAGGTTAATTTTTATGACAAAAAAGGTAAAACAGTCCCGCCAGACAAACTTAATGTTAAATATAAAAACCCAGATACTGGACGTTTCGTTACAGAAAAATATTCTAAAAAAGAAGACCATGTTGTGAGAAGAATTCCTTCGCCTGGCTATGGTGATGCAAGAAATGCTCGCCACGAAAGCAATTCTAAAACTTTTTCTATTAGCAGAGATTCTAGAAGTGGTAAGTTCATCCCCGAGAGAGAAGCAAGAAAACACCCAAACTCTACTACTGTTGAGCGAATTCCTAAAGGTTCTCCCATCCACTTTGAAAAGGATAGAAGAAGAAAATAAAAAATGGAAACATCTTACCAATTTCTAATTGATGGAATAATTCCAGCTACTCAAGAAGCTTTTAAAAAAACTTCAGTAAATAGATATATCAGACGAGAAGAATCAACTAGTTTAAAAAAATTTAAAGAAGTAGTATCAACTCACCTATTAAATAATAGACCTTCCGTTTCTTTTCCTACTTCAAATTCAGTATTTGTTGCAATAATTCAATTTTTTACTTCAACAAAAAAAGACTACAAAACTCGTGATGTTGATAATATGGCTAAAACTGTGTTAGATATACTAGAACAAAATAAATTCTATAAAAATGATAGTCAAGTAAGAACATTATTGGTCAGTAAAAGAGTAGACATAAAAAATGTTCCTCAGAATCTAGGTTTTATTTATGTAAAAGTTTTAGAAGACGGTGAGGATATTCAAGTTATAGAGGATTTATTAAAAGAAGCATTAAAACTCTACGAAGATCTTAAGGCAGGAAACGTAGCAAATACTTAAAATTGTTGGGATAAATTTGCATAGGTTCGATTCATCAAAAAAGATACCCCGTTAGGTATACTTTTTTGTGATCGATTTTATAAAAAATTATTATGAAATAAGCCTTTCGGTCTATCTCACATGAATGTGCCCC
>JAVHOH010000030.1:0-3351 GCA_036169935.1 Minisyncoccota bacterium
GATGCTAAAAAATGAAAAAGAAATAATTTATGAGGCATGGCTTTCAGGATTTTTTGCCCGTAATTATCCCGACGTTTTAAAGGTCCTACTTATTTGTTCACACGATGATATACGGGTAGACCGAGTTGCCAATAGAGAAAGTATTACTGTAGACGAAGCAAAAGATTGGATCAAACAAAGAGAAAGCGAAAATACCGAAAAATGGAAAAGACTGTATGGAAAATATGATTTTTGGGATCGTAAATATTTTAACTTGATCATAGATACTTATAAAACAGGACCGTTGGAAACACTCGGAAAAGTATTGGATAAAATCGGGTATGAACATAAATAAAATAACTATCTCAGGGAAAATATGCACTGGAAAGACTACTCTTCTAAAAAGCCTGGAAAATGAATTAAATTGGCCGGTTTTTATGACCGGAAAATTATTTCGGGAATACGTAGCAAAAAATAAACTGGATCTTGAGCAGGTAGATGAACAAAAAGAAGATCTGACAAAAAAAATCGATTATCAAGTCCGTGATATGATCAATTCTCCAGGCAATCTGATTGTTGACGGATGGATGTCAGGTTTGATGGCAAAAAATTCACCCGACGTCTTGAAAATATTATTGGTATGTAACGATGAAATTCGTTACAAAAGATTTGCTGATAGGGAAAAAATTAATATTGAAGAGACAAAAAAAAGAGTCGAAGAACGGCAATCAAATTGGTTAAAAAAGTTAGAAAAAATTTACAAACGCAACGATTTCATCGACCCAAAAAATTATGATTTGGTAATCGATACTTCTGATATTTCTTCTCAAGATGTTTTGCAAAAGGTATTAAATTTAATGTAGGGGTTTGATTCATCAAACCCGTTTAATTGGGTTTCATAAATGAAAGCCCTACGAACAATCATTTTTGTATTATAATTACTCTTGATATGCTGTATTCAAAGATATTCGGAAAGACAAAAAAAGATTCAAAGAAATACGATTCTGCCAACGCGACTTTTTTAATTAAGGGCGGATTTATTGACCAGGTTATGGCAGGAACCTATACTTACTTAACTCTTGGTCTTCGTGTTCTTAACAAAATTGAAAATGTTGTTCGGGAAGAAATCAATACAATCGGTGCAGAAATACTAATGCCTTCAATCGTCCCACAAGAGCTTTGGGAAAAAACCGGTCGACTTCAAACTGTCGACGTCCTGATGAAAACAACGCCAGCAAATAAATTTGCTTTAGCAAAAAATGATTCTGAGTATGTCTTAAGTCCAACTCACGAAGAAGTAGTGACTCCTCTTGCCCAAAAATTTAATCTAAGTTATAAAGATTTTCCTTTTGCTCTTTATCATATCCAAACTAAATTCAGAAATGAACCAAGGGTCAAATCTGGACTTCTTAGAGGACGAGAGTTTCGTATGAAAGATCTATATAGTTTTCATGCAACTAAAAAAGACATGAAAGTTTATTATGAAAATTCTAAAAAAGTTTATTTGAAAATTTTTGAAAGACTTGGAATAGGGAAAGATACTGTAATCGCATTAGCTTCTGGTGGTTCTTTTACCGATGACTACTCTCACGAATTTCAAACAATCTGTGATACAGGAGAAGATACATTATTTTTTGTTAAAAGTACTGGAATTTATTATAACCGTGAAGTAGCTCCTTCTCTCGCTCCAAATATTTATAGTAAAGAAAAACCTTTGCCTAGAAAAGATATTAAAGGTGAAGGGATAATCGGAGTTAATGAACTCGCAAAATTTTTAAATATTCCTGTTGAAAAAACTACCAAAACAATGATTTACGAGGTTGATGGTAATAGAGTTGTTGCAGTTGCGGTTCGCGGTGGCTACAACATAAACGAGGATAAACTTCGTAAGGTATTAAAATGCAAAGAAATAAAATTGGCGTCGAAAGAAACTCTTAAAAGAGTGACCGGAGCAGAAATTGGTTATGCAGGAATAATAGGTTTACCAAAGGAAGTCGAGATCATTATGGACGAATCAATAAATAATCGAGCAAACGTTGAAATGGGGGCAAATAAAACTGGCTATCATTCCACAAATATCAATCTCGGTCGAGACATTCCACTACCCGAAAAATTTTATGACATAAAAATGGCTAAAGACGGAGATTTTTTTCCGGAAACTAAAGAAAAATATCAGGTAATGAAGGCAGCTGAAGTTGGAAATATTTTTCCCCTTTATACAAAATTCACTGAAGCATTCGACTATAAATTCATTGATCAAGATGGAAAAGAAAAACCAATTTATATGGGATGCTATGGTATAGGTCCTTCAAGAATTATGGGAATAATTGTTGAAAAATTTAATGATGAAAAAGGAATTATTTGGCCAGAATCCGTTGCGCCTTTCCAAGTTCATTTAATCGGTCTCGATTTAAATGATGAGTCGATAAAGTCAAAAGTCCTTAAAGTCTATAAAGTCCTGACAGATAAAGGAATTGAGGTTCTATTTGATGATAGACTGGACGCGACTGCCGGTAATAAATTTTCTGATGCCGATCTTATTGGAATTCCTGTTCGACTAGTCGTATCAAAGAGAACAGGGGAGAAGATTGAGTACAAGAGAAGAAATGAAAAGGAAGCAAAACTAATATCACTAGACGAGGTTCTTAAAATTATAAAAGGTAATTAAATACTCCGTATGAAAACAATTGTTACCCATTTATCCCCGGACTTAGATGCAATAGCATCGGTTTGGCTTATAAAAAAATATCTGCCCGATTGGGATAGTGCCCAGATTAAGTTCGTACCAGCCGGAACAACGCTCGACGATTTGTTACCTGATGATAATAAAAATATTATTCATGTTGATACCGGACTGGGGCGTTTTGATCATCATCAAACTTATCTTTATACATCAGCTACAAAACTCGTGTATAAATTTTTACTTGGCCGTGACCTGATAGACGAAAATGAGATTAAGTCGCTAGAAAGAGTTATTGAATATGTAAATTCTACCGATCATTTCGCCGAAGTTTTTTATGCCGATCCAGATGCTGATCGTTACGACTTTATGATTCGGCAGTTAGTTGACGGCCTGAAAGTCATAAACCGAGACGAGACAAAACTGTTGGAAATAATATTTTTAATGTTAGAAGCAGCTCTGATCGTTTTTAAAAACAAAGTCAACGCAGAGGAGGAAATAAAGAACGGTTTCGTATTTAAATCATATCTCGGTAGGTCGCTTGCCATCGAAAGCAAAAACGAAGAAGCGGTTAAACTCGCTCTTAAAAAAGGATTTTCTTTGGTCATCCGCCGTCACCCGGAAGTTGGATTTACACGCATAAAGACTTTACCCGATAAAAAATATACCTTAAAACCCATATATGAAAAAAT
>JAVHOH010000031.1:0-3324 GCA_036169935.1 Minisyncoccota bacterium
GGCCAGTTCGCAGGAGCTAATTTATCATCTTTAGTTATAGCTACAGTTTGTTTAAAAATATGAGGCTCTTTTGGTTCGGTTCCCTTGACGAAATATTCGAATCGAGGTGCACAACTTTCAGTACCATCTTCTTTTTTTACCATTAAATCACCGGAATCCCAACATACTTGTTCACCAATAACATTAGCAGGTCGAATTGGCCAAAGATCAGGTTGATTTTTAAGTAAATATCTCATAATTCGATTCCAAACCGGCGCCGCTCCTGTAACACCCGATGACAGATAAGGATTCATTGGGGTATTGTCATTATTACCCACCCAGACAGTCGTCATAAAATTTGGAGTGTAGCCTATCGTCCAGTTATCCCGCTTATCATCTGTTGTTCCTGTTTTAACCGATACGGCGCGACCTGGGACGACGAGAAATGAACCGGCGCCAAAAGCTTGTGAACGGGCGTTGTCATCAAGCAATATATGAGATATAATAAAAGCGGTTTCTTCGGAGAGAGGTTTTTTCCCGCTTATTGAAAAGAAGCTTGGGTAATTTAAAGGCTTTTTGATATTGGCAACATAATTTGGACTTTTAAATTCATATAGAATCTTGCCGAATTTATCTTCAATCTTTAGAATTGGGTTAAGTTCTTTGACGACTCCTCGATTGGCAAATGAAGAAAAGGCGGTTGCCATTTCGGTCATCTTGACTTCCCCGCCTCCAAGAGTGAGAGATAGGCCATAATTTTTTGGATCCTTAAAGCTATTTATGCCAAACGCGGAAGCAGAAGCAACAAAATTTTCAACCCCATTAAGAGCTAGCATTTTTACTGCGGGGATGTTAAACGAATTTCCGAGAGAGAATCTTAATGCCTGTGGGCCATGGAATTTACCGTCATAATTGACAGGACAATAACCTTTTGGTTGTCCGCCGCCCACAAAACAGGTCGGTGAATCTATAAATACCGTACCTGCTGTTACTAATTTTCGTTCAATTCCGATTGCATAATTGATCGGTTTTATCGAAGAACCCGGCTGTCGATCAGAAGTGGTAACGTTAAAAGTGCCACTTGCTGTGGCAAAATAATCAACGCTCCCTAGCATTGCCAGAATTTCACCGGTCGGAGGGCGAGTAACCAAAACTGCCCCGTTTGAAACGTCCAAATCTTTAATCTTTTCAAGTTCTTCTTTGAGGATCTTTTCAGTCTCTTCTTGAATATCTAAATCCAGGGTGGTCGTTATTTTTAGACCGCCTTCCTCAATTTCTTTTGTATCATATTTTTGTTCAAGGATATTTTTAATATAAAAAACGAAGTGAGGTGCTTTTATTTTTTCCTCGAATGGTTTGACGACTAATTTAATTTTTATTGCCTTGTCATACTCTTTTTTGCTGATAAATTTTTGCAATAGCATTGCTTTCAAAACTTCATTGCGTCTTTTCAACGCAAGATCAGGATTATTATATGGCGAATATTGTGAGGGAGCTTGTGGTAATCCCGCAATAAAGGCAGCTTCATCAATCGAAAGTTTTTTTGCCGGCTTTCCAAAAAATCTTTGAGCAGCTTCCTCAACTCCGTAGACCGCTCCGCCGTATGGTATTTGATTTAGATAAAGTTCGAGGATTTCATTTTTAGTAAAAATTTTTTCCGTCCAAATCGCCAAAATAATTTCTTTTATCTTTCTTTGAATGGTGCGCTCGGGTGTGAGAAGTGCCGACTTCACCAATTGTTGAGTAATCGTTGAACCGCCTTGAAGTTGTTGGCGAAAGAGGGTATCTTTGATTGCCCTAAACATTCCACCAAAAATTGAAATTCCGTTATGTTGATAAAAATTTTTATCTTCTATTGAAATTGCGGATTGATAAACATATTTAGGTAAAGTGTTAATTTTGATCGGGGATCTTTTTTGTTCCGAATAAAGTTGATAAAGAAGTTTACCGTTTCGGTCTAAAATATGGGTAGATAGCGGTGTAGCTCTAAAATCTTTTAAACTTTGAGGCGAGGGGAGTTTGTAAAAGGTGAAAAAATAAATAAATAATAAAATAGCAATACTCCCAACAGAAATAACTATTTTTTTGTGAGATTTTATTTTTTCAAAAAGTTCTATTAACTTTACTTTCATAGGTAACAGTTTAGCAAAAATATTACTTCGTGTCATCCCCGTGAACTTGCTTGCGCAAGCAAGGACGGGGATCCAGGACTTCTGGATTCCCGCCTGTGCTGGAATGACAAACAACTATGGCCTATTCTGGCCAACCGACACACAACCTTGGAGGTTATGCAGGTTTGGTAAGGAAGATTCTATTTTATAAATTTGAAGGTTTTAAAAATTTCAAGCACTAACTGCTTATTAACTTGTTTTGAAAAGACTGCATTAAAACCAATTTCAGATTTTTTGGTTGGATGTTTTAAGTAAAAATTTCCTCCTCCATTCATTGTTTCATTATTCATACAGGTTTTATAAAAACTATTCCCTATTTGAATTTTTGTTTCAAACTCACCACATCCCATTCCTCCCTTTCCATCAATATAAGGAACGGAATAGAATACTTGTAAACCTTTTGGACATGTTTTATATTCTTCAATTATTTTATTTTCTGTCAGGCAGATACTCCCTGAAGTTGAATCCCAACCAGTATTTTTTGCGTTTTCTTCATAAATATTTAAAGTATCAGGAAAATCAATTGCATAGCCAGCAATATAATTTTCATATGTTCTCCAACCTATTTTGTTTGACGGTTTATTTTTACTTACCTTATCTGATGAAGGGATAGGAATAAAATATAAGTGTTTTGTTGGAGTTGTAGAAAGTTTTCTATTTAATTCAATCTGTAATTGACTCTGTTTTACGGAAGTTTCATACAACGAGAGATATAAAAAAACGAAAATTAATAACACAGAAATTAAAATTACCTGTCCGATTTTTGAAGTTTTCTTTTTTTGATTAGTCTTTACTTTTTTTATAAAACGATTTGTTCCAAGTTTCATTAAATATCATTTTAGCAAAAAATAAAAAAAATTATCTTATGGACGATCGTTCATAAGATAATTAAATTACTATCTTGGCACGATCGTACAAAGATAGTAATTATTTATTATTTATTAATAAGTCGTAAGCCGGGGAAAAAGCGGGGTAATCTTGGTAATTTTTCCCATGGTTGCTTTTAAAATCTTTTCGGCGGTTTCCGGCAAAAACGGCTGAAGTTCGTAACCAATTAAATTAATTTGTGATAACGATTTCGTTAAAAATTCGCGTCGTTCGTCAGGAGTTTTTTTCCATGGAGCAAAGTCATCAATAGATTTGTTTAAGACCTTAATATTTTTCCAAATATTTT
>JAVHOH010000032.1:0-3290 GCA_036169935.1 Minisyncoccota bacterium
AAAAAACAGATAAAATCTCTACTATTCTTCAAGTGATTAGGATAGGAAGTTCAGTTTTAGTATGTATACCCGGTGAGCAATTTGTTGAATATGGTTTGGAAATAAAAAAGAAATCAAATTTTAAAAATACTTTCTTGATAAACTTGGCCAATGATAATATTGGGTACATTCCTACTAGAAAAGCGTATAAAGAGGGAGGATATCAGACTTGGATTGGTCCTTGTATTATTGCGCCAGAGGCTGGAGAAATTATAGTAGAAAAAACACTGAATCTGATAAAGGAAGTCCTTAGATGACGGGAAAAGAAAGATTATTAACTGCTTTTAGAAATAAGCAACCAGATATGGTGCCCATTGCTCCTGATATTGATTTGATTGGTATGCGGTGGTGGTCAGAAAAAATTAAAAAACCGTGGTGGAATGTATTTCTTTATGAGGAGCCATCTTTTAGAGAAGTATATATTGAAGCAAATAAAAAGCTGGATTGTGAAGTATGGGACTACTTTGGTTCCCTGTATAGTGAATCGAGCGTAGAAATAAAGAAGGAAATTATTGAAAAAGATCCGGATAAGATTATCCAAAAAATAATTACAAAAACACCTTATGGTGATTTGGATGAAGTTATCATATATCCTAGTGATAAGCCTCCTTGGCAAAGAAATATGATTAAAAATATTCATAAAGAATGGCCAAAGATTAGATGGGTATTAGAGCAAAGAAAATTTTATCCCAAAATAAATATATCACCGAATCTGGGTAACCATGGAGCAATTGGCATTGGGTTAGCGACATTTCCAGACTTCTTGGTAAAGCTAAGAGGCGCAGAAAGAGCAATACTTGATTTATATGATTATCAAGAGTTAATAGATGAAATCTTTGAGTTTTATCATCAATATGTAATTGATTTCACCAAAATTTGCATCAAGGCTAAACCCGAGGTAATATATACCGGCGGCTCTAGTTCTTCCTTATCATTGATTTCTCCACAAATATTTTGCAAGTATTCTTTACCTACCATTAAAGAAGTCACCCGATGCTGTAAAGAATCTGGGGTTTTAACACACTGCCACATCTGTGGAAAATCAAGAGAGTTAATTGAGATAATCCATAAAGAGACTTATTTAAATATTATGGAGCCTCTTGAATGTCCACCTACAGGAAATGTGGATTTAAAGGAAGTAAAGAAAAGGTTTGGAGACAAATTATGTCTAAAAGGTAATATAAATATTGTTTTACTACTTGAGAGCAACCCAAAAGATATAAAGGATTCTGTAAAAAAAGCTATAAATGATGCAGGAGAGAATGGAGGATTTGTTTTATCTACGGGTGATTCTCCAGGAGCTAACACACCTGATAAAAATATATATATCATGGTCGAAGCTGGTAGAGAATATGGGAGGTATTAAAATGAGTGAGAGTTTTTTTAGAATTAAGAATAATTATTTTCAATATAATGATAAATTTTTCTACCCAGTAGGAGTAAACTATATTACCTCTAAACATGATTGTAGAATGTGGAGGGAATGGGAGCCCGATGAGTTAGATAAAGATTTTTCGCATATGAAAAATTTGGGTATTAATGTAGTTAGACTTTTTCTTTTCTGGCAAGATCTGGAACCAAAACCAGGAGAATATAATGATGAGATATTAGATAGATTTGCGAAAGTAGTTAAAATTGCTAAAAAGAATGAAATTTTTCTCCACCCAAGTATCTTAAATGGGACATTGGCTGCCCCGGGATGGCATCCAATTTGGTCTATTGGTAAAAGTATCTATTCTGAGGAGATGATAGAAAAAGCAACCAAAATTGTAAAATGGATTGTTAAAAGGTTTAAAAATGAAACACAAATCTTTGCATGGGACCTCAGTAATGAACCCAGCGCTTGGGAAGAACCAAGAGATCCTGAATGGTCAAAAAATTGGGTTAAATCACTCTTAAAAGCAATAAAAGATGTTGATGGTAATCATCTTGTTACTGTTGGTCTCGAGCAGGATAACATTACGGGAAGTAGTAGGTTTGAATTTGAATCCACTGTTTCTTATCAAGATTTTATATCCATGCATACATACCCTCTTCTACAAGCAAAGGGGGAATCTGTTTTAGACTTTAGAAATACGTATTTTCATGCTTATGCTATAAATTTTTCCCAACTTGGGAAACCAGTGCTTTTACAAGAGTTTGGATTAAGCACAGGTGATAATTCTGAAAATGAACAGGGTGGTTTTTATGAAATGGTTTTGTATAGCTCTTTAATAAATGGAGCAGCAGGAGTTTTGCCTTGGTCTTGGAAGGATGAATTAAGATGTGATAGACACCCTTATAATCAAAGATTCCCAATGTCTAGATATGGTATTATTCGTTTGGATGATACTGAGAAATTAGCAGTTTCAAAAATTAAAAAGTTTCAAAAATTTATATCTAATTTTACTAATTTTTCTCCATATGAAAAAAAAGTGGCAATTCTTCTCCCTCCTAATATCTATAACTATGAAGTTAGCAAATGGGTATTTAATTGTTTTATTTTGGCTAAAATGTCTGGAATGAATCCATGTATTATAAGGGATTGTGGTGATAATATTTTTAAATATAATGTTTTGATTTTACCTAATTTTTTTTCACACAATTATACAGTTTTAAATAGTCTCAGAAATTTTATTAAAAAGGGGGGATCAATTTTTTGTTCTTTAGGGCCAGGATATATACCAATAAAAAAATTAGATGATTTTTGTAAAGAAGTTTTGGGCATAGAATTTAGCTCTGAAATTTCTCAAATTAAAGATACCGAGAAAATAACTATGCTGCAAAGTGCACCTTCTTTACTTAAAGATTTGACTTTTGAATATTCTCTAACTAGCACCTTACCGTATCACCCATCGCTTAATATAAATGGAATTATTTTGGCAAATGATTCTAAAAACAGACCTGCTTTAATACTTAAAGAACACGAAAATAGTTTGGTACTAACCTCTTTATTGCCTATTGAATATTTTTTAAGTAATCAACCGAATATATATGAAAAAGGGGATATGACATATAAGATTTATGAATATTTAGCTGAGTTAACCGGAGTGAAAGATTCTCCTAGATGCCAAAATCCCTTTGTAGAAATAGGTATGTTAAAGAATAAGGATAGAAGAGTGATAGTAGCGATAAATCATCTTAATCAACAAATTTCTACTAATATCGAGATAGATAAAAGAGAAATTTCTTTAAATTTTTTACCTTATGAGGCTAAAGTGATTGAATGAAATTAAATATAAGTAAGTCTAAATATAAAACTTAAATTTGAT
>JAVHOH010000033.1:0-3272 GCA_036169935.1 Minisyncoccota bacterium
TCGCACTCACATAGGCACATATGTTGGAGTTTCGCCATCACCCGCCTCAAATGAAAATAATTTAAAAAAATAAAAAAGAGAAATTTATTGTCTTACTCCAACTTTCAGTTGAAACCTTTCGTCAGTAAATTTCTCTTTTTTATTTTTTAAAAAGTTATCCACAGTTTTGCTAAAAATCTATTGTATTATGTTTCGATATGCGGGATAATTAAAGTAGTTCGAAGCAATAAATATTTTGGTCGGTTTATTGCAAACTAATTTAATAATTTAATTTGAAAAATTATGGCAGCAAAAAAGAAAGCAAAGAAGGTAGCAAAGAAAGCTACAAAAAAGGGAAAGAAGCGAGCATAGTTCTGTTTTACTCTTTTTAAAAAAACTTCCGATAAAAGTCGGAAGTTTTTTGTTTTTTGTGCTAATATATATTTATGAGTTTTTATAGTAAAATATTTGGAGACGAGAGCTCTAAATTTATTAAAAGTGCTGAGAAAATAGTGGCTGAAATCAATGCCCTAGAAGAGTCTATTTCAAAGTTGGCAGATGCGGATTTTCCTCAAAAAACACGAGAATTTAAGGATAGATTAGCCAAGTCTGACGATAAGAAAAAAATTTTAGATGAAATATTGCCCGAAGCTTTTGCTATGGTGCGAGAAGCGCAAAAGAGGATGTTAGGAATTAGGCTTTACGATGTCCAGCTTATTGGGGGATTGGCTCTACATGAGGGTAAAATTGCTGAAATGAAAACGGGAGAAGGAAAAACAAACGTTGCCGCTTTGCCATTTTATTTAAATGCTTTAACGGGATTAGGTACGCATCTTATTACAGTTAACGATTATCTTGCACGTCGCGATGGAGTTTTAATTGGACAAGTTTATAATTTTTTAGGGCTGTCTGTTGGTGTTATTAATTCTCAGAATGTTTCTTATCTTTATGATCCCTCACATAAAGAAGAAGACAAAGAACGTGATCAAATCGGAGAATTTAAAATTCTTTATGATTTTTTGAAACCATGTTCTCGCCGACAAGCATATGAGGCAGATGTGACCTATGGCACAAATCATGAATATGGTTTTGATTATCTGCGGGACAATTTAGCGACATCAATAAATGATCTCGTGCAAAGAGGACACAATTTTGCCATTGTGGACGAAGTGGATTCTATTTTAATAGACGAAGCGCGTACGCCTCTTATTATTTCATCTGCTTCAGGAGATTCTGAAGATTTTTATATTAAATTTTATCAAATTGCGAAACAACTTAAAAAAGATACAGACTACGAAGTGGATGAAAAGTTAAAAGCGATTTCGCTTACAGACGAAGGTATCACCAAAGCAGAAAAATTTCTCGGAGTAGAAAATATCTATACGGAAAAGGGTATTAAATACGTGCACCACCTGGAAACAGCTGTAAAAGCACAGGCTATTTTTGAACGAGATAAAGATTATGTGGTAAAAGAAGGTGAAGTTATTATTGTGGATCCTTTTACTGGGCGTCTTCAACCAGGTAGACGCTGGAGTGAAGGTATCCATCAGGCAATAGAGGCGAAAGAAGGCGTAAAAATTGAAAAAGAAACTCGTTCGTCTGGTTCAATTACCTTTCAAAATTATTTTAGATTTTATAAAAAACTTTCTGGAATGACGGGTACAGCGGCTACTTCAGCCGAAGAATTTTTAAAAGTTTATGGGTTAGATGTGATAGTAATTCCCACCAATCGCCCAATTGTTCGTTTGGATCAGAGTGATTTAATTTTTCAAACAGAAAAAGGAAAATTTCAAGCGATTGCTAAAAAAGTAAAGGAATTAAATGAAAAAGGTCAGCCAGTTTTAATCGGTACTATTTCCATTGAGAAAAATGAACTTCTTTCTGTATATTTAAGACAAGAAGGAGTCCAGCATACTATCTTGAATGCAAAGAATCATGAAAAAGAAGGAGAAATAATTGCTCAGGCTGGAAAGCGAAGAGCGGTGACGATAGCCACCAACATGGCAGGCCGCGGAATAGACATCAAGCTGGGGGGCAATCCTATCGTGAAAGAAGAATATGAATTTGTAAAAAGTGTCGGTGGGCTTTTCGTCTTGGGCACAGAAAGGCATGAAGCGAGAAGAATAGATAATCAACTTCGAGGTCGTTCCGGTCGACAAGGAGATCCAGGCGCGACACAATTTTATGTATCACTTGAAGATGATTTGATGCGCGTATTCGGCTCGGAGAGGATTAAAACGATGATGGGACGTTTTGGTATACCCGAAGATATGCCCATTGAAAATGGTTTTATAAATAGAACCTTAGAAGGAGCGCAAGCCAAGATTGAAGGTTTTCATTTTGATGCCAGAAAAAACACGCTTGAATATGATGATGTAATGAATCATCAACGCAAGATAATTTATGAGAGAAGACAGAAAATGTTGTGTGCAGATAAAACAGAAATAACTTCTATTTTAGATGCTATCGCGGAAAACAGGGATGGTTTTAAAGAAATTTTAGAAGAAAAAAGAAAAAAATTAGGTGATGAGGCATTTTTTGAAACTGTTCGAAGAATTGCCTTTTATGCGAATGACACGCTTTGGATGGAACACCTAGAAGCGATGGACTATCTGCGTTCTTCGGTAAATTTACGAGCTTACGGTCAGCGCGAACCGATTGTAGAATATAAAAAAGACGGACTTGTGATGTTTAAGGAGATGGAAGAAGCATTTAAAGAGCAAGTTGCTTCGCTTATTGGCATGATAAACACAGAAAATGCCATGAGAGTTGAAGCAGAATCCAGTTCACCAAAACAGACCTTAATTACGAGTCACAGTGAGCCCTCCGAAGATATAAAAAGTGCGCAAACTGATACCTTAGACATTGGTCGTAATGACCCGTGCCCTTGCGGAGCCATCAATCCTGCTACAGGCGAAGTGTATAAATGGAAAAAATGCGGGATGATCAATGCTTCTCAGCATCGCAAATCGTTAGTTAATTAAAAATAGTTTTTTAATGAAAAATATTAATTACAAAAACATAAGAAGACGTTTTGTAAATAATTTACTAGGTTTTCATCCTTTTAATAATCCTTCTAAAAAATTAAAAATTATTGGAGTAACTGGTACAAATGGTAAGACGACGACTGTGACTTTGCTTTATGAGACAGCTATGGCTCTCGGTTATAAAGCTGGGCTTGTTAGTACTGTAGAGAATTTAATTAATGGTGAAAAAATATCGCAATCTAAAAATGGTCCAGCCACTTCTCCTGACTCTGCTTATTTGAATAAAATCTTTAAAGAAATGTTGGA
>JAVHOH010000034.1:0-20828 GCA_036169935.1 Minisyncoccota bacterium
ACACCTGAAGAAAAAGAGGTGAGTTCTTTGCTTCAAAAACTCGAATCAAAGGGTCTTGTCGTTGGTATATTAGGAGTGCATGTCGATGATGAGAAGAGGAGATGGTTTCTTATTAGAAATGATATGGAAAAGCTTTTGGAATTTGTTGTTGCGATAGATGGAATTTCAAAACATTCTCAAATAGAACTTAATTCTAAAAGTATAGGCAATCTTGCGGGATATGGAATTGCTCCAGCAAAAAAATTAGAAGATGGCGGAGTAGAAGAAATAAAATTTGTACTTGCGCTTCAATCCTTTTCTGATTATTTACAGAATGAAAAAAGACTTAATGCGGTAGCTGATGTGGTTGATAATCTTTTGCAATTTAAAAAAGGAGGTCATCTTTTGACTGATAAAGACTAAGTTTTTTAAAAGATTAAGTTATCCACACTATATAATAGAGGCAAAAGTGTTATAATATAAACTATGAATACCAAGCTATTTAAGAAGGATTTTATAATTTTGTTAGTTATTTTATTATTTTTAGGGGTATCTTTTATTTTAGGTCAGCAAAAAGTAGATGCGCAAGCAGTAGCGGATATCCCGACCGCTTCTTGCTCTGTGTCTCCAAATCCTTTACTAAATGGAGATAATCCAGGTATTACTCTCACTTCCAATGCTCCTGTCTGCCAGCTTTCCCCCTGTCCTCCAGTTTTACCTGTTTATAATTGTTTTGTTTATAATGATGGAGTTCTTTTTAAGCAAGGAACTTTTGGTTCTGGAACATTTTATCCCGGAGCACAAACGAGAGTAGGGGAACATCAAGCCTCAGTAAAATGTATTAATCCATCCGGAGTAAGTACGGGTTTAAATTATTGTAATTACACTGTGAGCGCAACTCCTTTTGTTCCTCCTGTCGTTTCTCCTCCAGTAACCCCTCCTGTCACTCCTCCCGGAGCGCAATGCTCTGTTTCAGATGTCACAACTTCTTCAAATGAGTTTTATTATCGTTCAGGGCAATTTTGTGAAAGTGGTGGATATCAGGGATGCAGATATAGTTTAGGGTTTGATACTTATACTCCTCCTAATGGTAATAAGTTTTTATTTATGTCAACTGGTTATGATTTAAATGTTTACAAAGTAACTAGCGCTGATACACCTCCGAAATTGGTGCAACAAACAGTTTTTGATTTTGCCAAACGGTACAGTTCAATTAGTGATGTTGTTCATAAATTTAGTGTAGACCCAGCGACTGGATATGGTATCGCAGGTTATATGCAACTTGTCTCGACACTCCCTTTTCCTTCATGGATATTTCGGGCTGATGCTAACACAGGAGTAGTTACAAAACTACTTGAATTTGGTAGTAAAGGTATTGCCTTAGAAAGTCTTCCCAGTGATGAGAAAATAGGGATTAGTGGTATGACATTTTGGGGAGGAGGAGCCTTTAGTTTGCCTGACAAAAATGGTATGCGAATTCCGTTTTTTGGATATAATGAAGTAATAGAAACTGGCAGAAATTTATCAACAAATTTATTCAGAATTTATCAATATAATCCAACAAGCAATACTTTATCTAAAGTGGCAGATCTTGACGTTGAGATGCAAGTATTCGATGTAATTCGAAATACAAACTCAGCAACTATTGTTGGACTTGAAGGATACGGAACAGGAAGAAAAAAACTACGAGTATTTAAGATTACGCTTAATTCTAATAATACGATACAGGTTTCGGCATTTCCTAGTGTTGTTCCAAAATTAAATGCTAATCAATATTTTTCATCAATAGCTGTGGATGAACAAAAAAGTTTAGTAATCGTTGGTTCATCTGGAGTTAAGTCAGCCTTAGAGGCGTGGGACATAGCATCATCTGATGCCCCAGTTTATCTTGGTGGTATTTCTATGACTAATGGAAATCAAGTAACTACAGTAGCTACAGGGGGTGGTTGGGTTATCGCAAAAAATGCCACAAAAGAAGGATCAGATAATCTTTTGTTTTCTTTTGCTGATCCAGTGCATCCAATTGAAGTAAAGCCAGCGCCATATTTTCCAGAACAAAATCCTCCTAAATATAACACGAACAAGTCTACTTATAAATTTCCATTATTTTATGGTGCTTTAATTTCAGACCCAGCCGGTGCCTGGGCCTTTGCAGGGGCACACAAAGATTTTGGCTCTTGGACAAAAATTAGAGCTTCGGGCGGGGCATCATGCGATACAGGTTGTTCGGGTGTAAATAAATATAATACTTTTACTGGCGTATTTTGTATTCCAGGATGTGAGGATAGAACTTCCGGATTTAGCACAACTACCGGTCTCTCTTGCGGAACATCTGTGACAAAACCAATTCTTCCTCCTCTCCCTCCAGAGATAGATCCAAGCTGTCCGGGAGGAAAGTCATATATGACCTCTATCGGGAAATTGTGTGTGGATAGTTCTGGAGCGGTTACGACGACGACTTGGGTTGGCTCTGAAGGTAATCCCGTTCCTCCACCGGAAAATAATTCTACAGCTCAAGTAAGATACAATCTTGGCCTCGTTACTCTTAAACAAGGGGACGAGGGTGATGCTGTTAAAGAATTGCAAAAATTCTTGAATGCCAGATTGCATTTGGGCTTGTTGGAAGATGGTAAACTAGGTCCAAAGACAGTGGCAGGAATTAAACAATGGCAAAGTGAAAATGGTCTCGTGGCGGACGGAATTGTCGGTCCCAAAACTAGGGAAAAAATGAATATTGAAATTAATTAAGTTTTTTGGAAAGCAGATATTTCAGATATGTTAAATACAGATAAAATAAGAGCTGATTTTAATATTTTAAATAAAAAAGACGGGGCTATTCCTATCTATTTGGATAGCGCTTGTATGAGCTTAAAACCAAATAGTGTCGTGGAAGCGATGAATGATTATTATTTCAATTTTCCGGCTTGTGCTGGCAGAAGTGCTCATAAATTGGGTGATAAAGCTACAAAAAAAGTGAAAGAAGCGCGCGAGCTTGTCGCTAAATTTATAAATGCAAAAAGTGAAGAGGAAATAATTTTCACTCGCAACACGACCGAAGGCATAAATTTGGTGGCTAATTCTTTGGGTCTCATAAAAGGGGATGTAGTTTTAATTTCTGACAAAGAACACAATTCAAATCTAGTGCCGTGGTTATTGCTTCGAGACAAAATAGGGATTGTGGTAAAAATAATTCCGGCAAACGAAGATGGCACTTTCAATTTGGATAATTTTTCTAGAATGATTGCTGGGGTGAAGTTAGTTTCAGTCGTTCATACATCAAACTTAGATGGTGTTACAAATCCAGCCAAAGAAATAATAGAAATTGCCCATAAAAATAATGCCTTAGTAATGCTAGATGTGGCGCAAAGTATTCCACATAGAAAAATTGATGTTCAAGATTTGGATGTTGATTTTTTAGCATTTTCTGGCCACAAAATGATGGGTCCGACCGGCACCGGAGTTTTCTATGGGAAAAAGGAACTTTTAGAGAAATTACAGTCATTTATGGTTGGCGGAGATACGGTAGAATTTTCCACTTATGATAGTTATAAGATGCTTCCGGTACCGGAGAAATTTGAAGCGGGGTTGCAAAACTATGCCGGGATTATTGGATTAGGAGAAGCGGTAAAATATTTAAGTCAGTTTGATTTTAAAGATATTAAAGAACATGAATTAAAATTAAATACTTATATTACAAATGAGTTAAAAAAAATACCCCAAATAAAAATAATTGGTCCAGAAAATCCCGGAGATAGATCTGGAATTATTAATTTTTACATTGAGGGTACAGACATGCATAAGTTTGTAATTATGCTAGATGAAATGGCAAATATTGAGATACGTTCAGGGCAACACTGTGTTCACTCCTGGTTTAATGCTAAAAAAATTTACAACTCTGCGCGAGTTTCTTTGTATATATATAATACAATGGAAGAAAGCGAAATATTTATTACAAATTTAAATAAAATTCTAAAAATACTCTAAATTTATGCCTTGTCTAATAGCTTTAATTGTTTTTGGAATAATGGGAATATTTAGCGCCTCGCACCGGGTTTTAGCCAAAGAAGCTTTTAGCTGTGTTTTTAAGAGAGTTACCCTTCGTCCTTGTGATAGTAATTTTAAAGAAAAAATAAAAGGGAAAATTTTATCAAAGATAGTAACTCGTTCGACTTTTCTTGCCAAAATGGTTAATAAACATTATGAGATATTATCTTGGATATTCTTTATTTTGATGGTGGGTAGCACTGTCTGGGTATTCAATGGAGTGTACAATTTTTATATTTATGGAAGCTGTAATGGTTTGAATCAAACTGGATTTTGCGCTTTTGATCCGAGTGGAGCAAATAATGCAGTGACAGCAATAGGTGATAATTCTACTTGTGGTATCACTCAAAAAACAGAAAGTAATGTGACACTTAACGATGTTGATCTTTCAAGTTTCCCAACTAAAAATGTCGGTTCGAAAGATACGGTAGTATTTATCGGTTGTTATGCTTGTAGTTATAGTCGAAAAGCCTATCCAGATATCCAAAAATTAATAAAAGACAAAAAAGCAAATTACATTTTTGCTCATTATCCAGCCAAAGGAGATACGACATTTTTAGTAAATGCTGGATATGCCGTCAGAAAAATTTATGGTGATGATGCTTTTTGGAATTTTAACGATTATCTATTTACAGCAGATGAGAATTATATTTTAGGTAAAGCAAATCTAAATACTATTTTGGCAAGTTTTAATTTTGATGTTAAAAAAGTAAATGATCTTGCGGATAGCGTTGAAGCAAAAATTGCTGTAGAAAATCAAATTAAAGAATTAAATAAAACAAACATGTATGGCACGCCAACTATTTTTATAAATGGTAAGGCTTTTGTTGGACCTAAGCCATATAGGGTGTATAATAGTGCTATTAATAAATTTATTTTCTTTTAAAAACATATGGAAGGATACAACACAAATATAGAAAAAGAAACATTAGCGAATACAAATTTTCGTAAAGTTTTATACACTGCTAAACATTGTCAGCTCGTTTTGATGAGCTTAAAACCAAATGAAGAAATTGGAATGGAGATTCATACAGATAATGACCAATTTTTCCGCTTCGAAAAAGGAGAGGGGAAATGCAATATTGACGGGAATGAATATGCTCTCGCCGACGGGTCAGTGATTATTGTTCCGGCTGGAGCAGAGCACAATGTTATCAACACATCAAGTACAGAAGATTTAAAAATGTATACTATTTATTCCCCAGCTCATCATAAGGACGGCATTGTGAGAGCCACGAAAGCTGAAGCAGAAGCCGATGGTCCTGAATTTGATGGGAAGACGACGGAGTAATGCCCCCCAGTATAAATATTACTGGTAATTTTAGGGCAGTATTTAAATATCTTAATGAAAACCAGATCGTATTTTCAGATATTGGCACTCATCCAGAATTATATAAATAGGCAATTTACATTAGGCAAGACTTAGCAATTTTAAGATGTTAAAGTTATTAACATCAACAATATCAAATATATTGACAAAAGAATATAAAGGAATATAATAGAGTCATGATTAAACGCGCTTTTTTGTTGGAGTTGAGAAAAGAAAATAATCTTTCTCAAGATTTTGTTGCTCAAAAAATAGAGATGTCTCGTCCTAGTTATATAGAAGTTGAAAAAGGGGAGAAAGAGCTGACCATTTCACAAGCGCAAAAACTTGCCGATGTTTTTAATATTTCTTTGGAAAATTTGATTTCTGGCAAAAAAGACCTTGATATAAAGGTATCTTTTAAAGATGAAAGTAAAAAAAAAGAGAAAGATGAAATTCGTATTGATGTGCCACAAAAAAATCTTAAAAAGTTTAAGGAAGTTTTGTTGTATATTTTGGAAAAAATTGGAAGTAAGCCGAATGTCGGGATGACTGTTTTATATAAGCTTCTTTATTTTATTGACTTTGACTATTACGAAAAGTTTGAAGAACAGTTACTAGGCGCTACTTATATTAAAAATCATTTTGGTCCTACGCCGGTAGAATTTAAAAAAATAGTTGAAAACTTGGAATCAAAAGGTGAATTAGAAACGGTCAAAAGCAAATATTTTCAACACGAACAAACTAAATATTTACCTCGCCGACAAGCAGACATTTCTGTTTTAAATGCACAAGAGTTGAGGCATATCGATGAGGTTCTGGCAAGATTAAGTAACAAAAATGCAAAAGAGTTAAGTGATTATTCTCATCAAGATATTCCTTGGCTGGGGACAAAGGATGGAGAAGTAATAAAATATGAATCTGTATTTTATCGAACGTCAGAAACATCAGTTAGAATCTACAATGAAGATGACGACGATAATTTATAAACAAACAAATGAATTTGAACGAAGCTTGAAAAGTCTTCTCAAAAAATTCCCATCACTAGTAGATGATATTGAGGTTGCTAAATCCTTTACAATTGAGCTTTTTCATTTACAAAAAATAAACAAACAAGCTATTTTCCCAATCCCAAATTTTTGTTCTGATGAATTGAAGATTTGTAAATTAAAAAAGTTTGCATGCAAGGCTCTTAAGGGTCGCGGTGCGCATAGTGGTATTCGAATTATTTATGCATATTATGTTTTAACCAATACAGTAGATTTTATTGAAATTTATTTTAAAGGTGAAAAAGTTATGGAAGACAAAGAAAAAATAAAACGTTATTTAGTAGAAAAGGCAACTTAAAAGACAAAAAAAGGGAAATGGGGTAAAATAGAAGGATGATATTTTCGGCTGTTTTGACAATTATCGGGCTTTCTCTTTTTGAGACAATATCGTCTGTAGATAATGCGATAATCAACGCGGAAGTGCTTTCTACCATGAGCCAAAGGGCCAGAAAGTGGTTTCTCACTTGGGGATTATTGGTGGCAGTATTTCTAATACGCGGGTTTTTGCCATTTTTTATAATTTGGGGATTTAATCCGACCTTAAATGTTTTGCAGGTTTTGTCGGTGGCTTGGTCTTCTGATCCATTAGTTCAAGAATCTATTCATCAATCAGCACCAATTCTACTCGTAGCGGGCGGAGTTTTTCTTTTGTTTTTATTCTTGCATTGGTTGTTTTTAGAAGAGAAAAAATTGGGTTTGCCTAGAACAGAAAAATTTTTTATGAAACAAGGTGTTTGGTTTTATGCTGTGGTTTCGATTTTGCTCGCAGTTATTTCTTGGTTTGCTTTGAAACAAAACAATTTAATGGCTTTTGGCACAGTAGTGGGCTCTAGTCTATTTTTTATCACTCATGGTTTTAAACAAAACGCTGAAGAGCAAGAAAAAAGATTATTAGGAAATGCTCAATCTGACTTAAGCAAGTTTTTCTTTTTGGAGATTATAGATACTACTTTCTCCATAGATGGAGTGTTAGGAGCCTTTGCCTTTACGCTCTCGGTGCCTTTGATCTTACTCGGAAATGGGTTAGGGGCTTTTTTAGTCAGAAAATTGACCATGCATAACATAGAAAATATTAAAAAATATGTTTACCTCAAAAATGGTGCGATGTATTCTATTTTGGTCTTAGGTATTATTATGATAATGCACTCTTTTGGTTTTAAAATTCCAGAATATCTTTCACCACTTTGTACTTTTATCATAATTGGATTTTTCTTTTGGAAATCAAAAATGTATTTTAATAATAAGAACATAATATAAAAATGGTAACTAAATCTAGAGATAAATTTAACTCTGAGTATAAAAAACTTAATAAAGCTCAAAAAGAGGCTGTGGATGCCATTGATGGTCCAGTGACTGTTGTCGCCGGGCCAGGAACTGGTAAAACTAAAATATTGACCATTAGAATAGCTAATATTTTAAAGAAAACGGACACTGCTCCGGAAAGTATTTTAGCGCTTACTTATACTACGGTTGGAGTTATCTCTATGCGCGAGAGTCTTTTAGAAACGATAGGTGATATCGCATATAGAGTAAATATTTTTACTTTTCATGCATTTTGCGAACATATTATAAAAGAATTTTCTTTTTACTTTGAAAGTTTAGAAGATTTTAGGGTAATAGATGATTTAGAAAGAGTCGAAATTATTGAATTTATAATTAAAAAAAATAAATTTGAACATCTTGTATCTTTTCATGATGAATTTTCTTTTTTAAATAAGATAGTAGATGGAATTTTAGCAATAAAAAAAGAAGGTTTATTTCCCGAAGAATTTATCAAAAAATTACCAGTTTGGAAGAAAGATCTTTTAGCTAATGAAAATTTGTATTATAAGAAAGATTATGGTGAATATACAAAAGGTCAAATTAAACCAACTGAAGAAGAAAAAATAAATAAAAAAATTGGAAAAGCAGAAGAATTGGGAGAAATATTTTCTCTTTACCAAATAGAACTGAAGAAACGCGGATTATATGATTTTTCAGATATGATTTTGTATGTATTGGAAGAACTTTTTAAAAATAAAGAATTAAAAGCTGATGTGCAGGAAAAATATCAATATTTTTTAATAGATGAACATCAAGATACAAATGAAGGACAAAATACTTTGATAGAATATTTGACTGATGCTCCTCATTTGAATGGTAAACCAAATTTGTTTACCGTAGGGGATGAAAAGCAATCGATTTATAGATTTCAAGGTGCAAGCGCTGAAACATTTTCTAAATTTCAAAATTTATATAAAGACATAAAGTTTATAACTCTTAAAGATAATTATCGCTCTGTTCAGAATATTTTAGATGGTGCGCATAGTTTAGTTGTTAAAATAAAAGGGTTAGAAGAAAGTGTTCGTTTAGTATCAAACTCTAAAGAAAAAGATGAAAAGATAAATGTTCGTGAATTTTCAAATTATAAATTTGAACTTTTATATTTAGCAGAAGATATTAAATTAAAGATTAAAGAAGGAATCACGCCTAATGAAATAGCTGTTTTGTATCGCGCTAATAAAAATGTATCAGATATAAAGACAATTTTTGATTTCTATCAGATTCCGTATACTATTTTTTCAAAAGACAAAGTGTTAGACGACCCGAATATTGCGAATCTTATAAATATTTTAAGAGTTATTTTTAATCCAAATGATGATCATCATTTGGGTAAGGTTTTATTTGCTAATTTTTTGAAACTCGATGCTTATGATTCAGTGAGGATATTGGATAAATTTAAATCTTTACGCAAAGAGGAAAAAAAACATGTTTTTGCTATTTTGGAAGATAAAAAAATATTGAAAGAAATTGAAGTAAAAAACGTAGATGATTTCTTAAGATTTGCGAAGGTTTTAAAAGAATTAAAAATAGAATCTAATAATAAAAATTTTCCTGATTTTTTTAAAGTTTTTTTGGATAAAATTGGATATTTAAAATTCATGATTAGTTCGGTTGATAGCCGCAGCCAATTAGTTAAGCTTGATAAGTTTTTGGATGAAATAAAAAAACAAAATGAAACAAAAAAGAATTATGGTATTGAGAATTTTATTTATTTTGTAGATTCATTCATTAAATATAATCTAGATATTAAAAGCACAGACCCGGAAATTATTGAAGGAGTGTCTTTGATGACAGCGCATGGTTCAAAAGGAAGAGAATTTGAACATGTTTATATAATAAATGCTAATAGAAAATCTTGGGAAAGTCGTAATGGAGGAAATAGTATAACTTTACCTATTTATCAATATGACGGGGATATTGAAGACGAAAGAAGGCTTTTTTATGTCGCGATGACTCGTGCCAAGAATAGTTTGAATATTTCTTTTGCTAGAACAGATAATGATGGCCGAGAACACGAAGAATCGGAGTTTGTTAAAGAAATAGATGCATTTTTCAAAAAAGAAGAAAAGATGAAAGATTTTGAAAGAGAAAATATTGATAAACTTGCTTCGTTTATGAATTTTGAAAGACATTCGGCTTCCTTGTTTGAACCAGAATATTTGCGCCGTTTGTTTTTTGATAGAGGAATGAATGTCACTGCCTTGAATAATTATCTTGATTGTCCAAAGAAATATTTATATAAGAATCTAATTAGAATTCCTGATGTATATACTCTGAGTTTAAAATTTGGAAGTATTATTGATTTTGCCTTAAATAAATTCTTTGAAAAATCTAAAAAAGAATCTAAAATCTTATCAAAAGATGTTCTTCTCACAGAATTTTATAAAGGTTTAAATAAATATAATTTATTAGAAAAAGATGAAGAAAAATTTAAAAAAAGAGGGGAGGAAGCCTTGTCGGAATATTATGACGAATATGCTGACAGTTGGACTTATAAAGTAGATACTCAATTTCATATTGAGAGAGATTTTATATTAGATAGTAAAGAGACTTTAAAAATCAGTGGTACTTTGGATAAAATAGAATATTTGAATGATTTGTTCTCGCCAAATATAAATGTAGTGGATCACAAGACTGGCAAACCTTTTTCTGAAAAGACTAAGGAACAAAAAGAAGCTTATGAAAGGCAATTAATTTTTTATAAATTACTGCTGACAGATTATGCTAAAAAAGAATTTATAATAAATAAAAGTGTGCTTGATTTTGTGGAAAAAAATAAAAAAAGAAAATTCGAACAATATTCTTTGGAAATAACAAAGGAGCATATAGATAAATTAAAAGAAGAAATAAACGCCTGTGCCAGGGATGTACTATCTATGGAATTTCTCAAAAAAGGTTGTAACAAAAAAGATTGCGAATGGTGTCAATTTGAAAGATAAGTTTTTTAAAATACGCTCGGGCCGTTGTCTAGATAGCCTAAATAAAAGCCTACTGCAGAGAGAACGATTATAGAAATGATTAAAATCCAGTAAATTTTCTTTGTTTTTGTATCCATAATCTTTAACGAATTACACCGCCGAAAATTTTGGTCGTTTTGTTTTCCAGTTTTTTATGTATTTGATCTATTTCTTCTGCGGTAAGAGTTCTTTCTAGGGAGCGATAAGTAATACGATAAGCATAACTTATTTTATCTTTACCAAATTTTGCTTCATTTTCATATTTATCCAATAGCTCAACTCGTTCTACTATATCCGGAATAGATTCTCGTACAAAATCGAAATAATCATTTGGTGTAAAAGTATTGGGTACAATAAAAGAAATATCTCGGACGATAGGTGGGTATTTGCTAATCTCAACGAATTTTTGCCCAAGTTTTAGTTGTTTGATTACGCGTTCATCTTCTGACCATAACAAGCGAATGTCTGGAAGTTCCATTGAAACCATAGCTAGTCGCTCGATTCCGGGTCCAAAGGCCCAACCATTCCATTTTGATGAATCAACACCAAATAGTTCTAGAACACTTGCTTTTACCACACCGCTACCTAGAACCTCTAACCATTTGTCATTTTTTTCAACTTCCATTTGGAGAGAAGGATCAGTATAAGGAAATGTGTCCGGAAATATTTTAAGATTAGCATCAGGACCGAATACTGCCTTTGCGATGCTTTTTAGTGCGTTACTTAAATCTTCTAGATCAATTATTTTTTTACTTTTTGGTGTTAAATACCAACCATCAATTTGATGAAAGACATTCATGTGGTTTCTATCAATCTCATCTTTGCGATAGACTTTACCATAAGAGAAACATCCTACCGGCTCTCCATTTGCCATTCGACGTTTAACGTCTTCTTGTTGTAGATAGTAATACCACATTACGGTCGTATGAGTGCGAAGAATATGATTGTCATCCAAGTAATATGTATCAGATTTTGAGCGCGCAGGGTGGTCTTTGGGAAAATCAAATAAATCAAAACTTATATCTGCGGGTACTATTTCTGGTACTTCAATAATATCAAAATCTTTGAAGTCTGATATAGCAAGTACTCGGTCAACAACTTCGGAGATTGGACTGTCTGGCGTGCGTGACAAATCTGGCATCGATAAATAGCGTTTTATTCGAAGGGATTCAGTATCAGTTCTAGTTTCTAATTTTTGAAGTAACTCTTTTACTTCGGGAAGAGTTATATTATAATTATTTCTCATTCTTCTAATATAAAGAAAAATAGCTCAAAAGTAAACCCGCGCACTTGTGCACAAGTGTGCGGGTAAACCCCACTTTATTAACAAAATTCACTAAATTTTTACTAGCAAATTCAATATTTTTTTGCTATAATATACCTATATATGGCAAAAGAAGAAAGTAAGAAAAAGGGCGAGAAAAGTTTACCCGCCTCTCCTGGGGTGCATCATTATGATGCCTCTGACATTTCAGTTCTAGAGGGCCTAGAACCCGTCAGGCGCCGTCCTGGCATGTATATAGGCACTACAGGGCCAGAAGGGCTTCACCATTTAGTATGGGAGATTTTTGATAATTCCCGAGATGAAGCAATGGGTGGTTTTTGTGATGATATTGAGATTGTTCTTCTTCCAGATAATCGTATTCGTGTAACAGATAATGGCCGAGGAATACCGATTGATACGCATAAAAAGACAAAAGTTTCTGCTCTAGAAACGGTGATGACGACACTTCATGCTGGAGGAAAATTTGGTGGGGAAGGATATAAAGTTTCTGGCGGTTTGCATGGGGTTGGCGCGTCTGTGGTAAACGCGCTTTCTATTTATTGTAAAGCGGAAGTATATAAAGATGGAGGAAAATACATACAAGAATATTCTCAGGGTAAGAAAAAATCCACAGTAAAAAAAGTTGGTATTTCAAAACTTCATGGCACGGTTATTGTTTTTGAACCTGATCAAGAAATTTTTGGTGATATTAAATTTGATTGGAACACGGTTGTAAATCATATTCGCCAGCAAGCATATTTAGTAAAAGGATTAAAAATTTTGATAATTGATGCTAGGGAGTGGAATAATAAAAAAGGTTTAGACGAATCAGATGTTTTTTATTTTAGAGATCTTGAATTAGAGTTACCTTCTGTCTCTTTTTATTTTGAAGGTGGATTGGTATCTCTTGTAAAATATTACAATAAATTCCAAAAACCAGTTCAAAATAATATTTTTTATGTTGAAAAAGAATTAGATAATGTCGGAGTAGAAATAGCTTTGCAATATGTGGATGATATTGCAGATAGAATTTTTCCTTTTGCAAACAATATTTATACGGGAGAAGGGGGAACGCATGTGACGGGTTTTAAGACAGCGCTTACGAGAACTCTCAATACTTATTGCAAGAAAAACGAAATGATGAAAGAATCTGACGGAGGTTTTACAGGAGAAGACGTTTTAGAAGGTTTAACGGTGGTTATTTCTGTTAAACTTCGTGAAATCCAATTTGAAGGACAGACAAAAGGGAAACTTGGCAGTATGGAGGCTCAAGGCGCCGTGGCGACTGTTTTTGGTGAGGCATTTGCAAATTTCCTGGAAGAAAATCCAGATGAAGCCAAGGCAATAATTAACAAATCTATTCTTGCCTTAAGGGCTCGTAAAGCAGCAAAAGCAGCAAAAGATTCTATCCTTCGAAAGGGTGCTCTCGAGGGCATGACTCTTCCGGGCAAGCTTGCAGATTGTCAAAGTAAAGATGCTTCCGAATCGGAACTTTTTCTTGTGGAAGGCGACTCAGCCGGGGGAAGTGCGAAGCAAGGCAGGGACCGTCGCACGCAGGCGATTTTGCCACTCCGCGGAAAGATTCTAAATGTTGAGCGTGCGCGTATAGACAAAATGCTTGTTTCTAAAGAAGTGAAATCTCTCGTCATTGCGATGGGCACTTCTATCGGAGATACTTTTGATTTGGACAAAATGCGTTATCATAAAATAATTATCGCGACCGATGCCGACGTGGATGGTTCGCACATTAGCACACTGCTCCTAACTCTTTTTTATAGATATTTTAGACCAGTGATTGATGCGGGATATATTTATATTGCTCAACCACCACTATATAAAATAAAAAAAGGGAAAGAAATTTTTTATGCTTATACGGATGAAGAAAAAGTTAAAATTATCGGTAAAGGTGCAGATGTGAGTGAAATACAATCTGCCGACGTCATTGAAGACGACTCTGGCGAGGCAATGGAAGAGGAAGAAACCGAAATTAAAACTAAATTAAATAAGATTCACATCCAACGCTATAAAGGTCTCGGAGAAATGAATCCGGAAGAACTTTGGGAGACGACCATGGACCCGGCGCATCGTATTTTAAAAAGAGTGGATATTTCCGATGCTGAAGAAGCCAATGAAATTTTTGACATTCTAATGGGATCCGAAGTTCCTCCGCGTAAGGCATTTATCCAGTCCAATGCTAAACTAGCCGAGATTGATATCTAAATATTGAGTTATATGGTGGTAGAGTTATATTTACTATACTAACGACCGTCAGTGTGGTAAACTTTATATATGAAAGGAGAAATTTTATTAAAAGTTTTAGAAATTTTAAAAACTGGTGTTGAAAGTCAAGTTGATTTTTTTGAGGCTATTCTAGCAAGCGGATATGGTGCTGGCATGGGAAGAATTGATTATGAATACAACAAAATACAGCGGGTTAGAGAAGTAGAAAAATATAACGAACGTGAATTAAAAGAAAGAAAAAAGAGATTGCGGGTATTCATTTCTAAGATGAAACATGACGGATTGATAGAGAATACTGGTTCCAGTAACGAAAAAATTAAAATTTCTGAAAAAGGAAAAGAAAAAATTAAAGAATTAAAAAGCAGATTACCTGACCGGCGTTATAAAAAAGAAGATCAAGACCAGTTAGTCATTATAAGTTTTGATATTCCGGAAAAACTTCGCCGAAAGCGTAACTGGCTTAGGGAAGTCATCAGAAATCTTGGTTTTAGCATGATCCATCAAAGTGTATGGTTTGGAAAAACAAAGATTCCAGAAAGTTTTATTAATGATATGAACGAACTGAAAATTTTGGAATATGTGGAAATTTTTGAAATCAGTAAGACTGGAACTCTAAAAAAGCTTTAGTTTTTGGGCCTGTTTTAATAATTATTTACTACACTAACGACCGTCAGGATAGTAAATCATATTAACTTAATTAGCTACTATTGATATATAATTAACTGTAAGAATTGTAAGCGTTGTTAACACTTTAGCATTTTTTGGGTAAAGTTAACAACATGGCAATTCATAAATTATAATTTTATTTCTTGTTTTTAATTTCTTCCAAAAGTTTTTTTAGAAGTTCTTCTTTTGACATTTGACCAAGCTGGCCATTGTCGCGGGATTCCAAGGTTATTTTATTGGCTTCTATCTCCTTGTCGCCGATGACTATCCAATAAGGGAGTTTGTTGTTTTTAGCATCGCGAACTTTTCCGCCGAGGTTTACTTCTTCGTCGTCTAATTCTGCACGAATGTCATTTTCTTTTAGTAATTTATAAACTTCTTTTGCATATTCAGTATGATTTGTGCGGACCGGAATAACTTTTACTTGCACTGGCGAGAGCCAAAGGGGGAAGGCGCCAGCGTAGTGTTCAATCAAAACCCCCATAAATCTTTCAAAGGAACCATATATCGCCACATGCAGGACGACAACTCGATGTTTCTTTCCATCTTCGCCGGTATAATCCATTTCAAAATTTTCCGGTTGGTTGAAATCAAGTTGTATTGTTGTTAATTGCCATTCTCTTCCAATTGAGTCTTTTACTTTTATATCAATCTTAGGACCGTAGAAAGCCGCTTCGCCCTCCTCTACGCTATAATTTAGACCCATTTTTTTTGCGGAACTTATTAAAATCTTTTCCGCCTTTTCCCATACGGTATCGTCTCCGAAATATTTTTTCTTATTTTGTGGGTCGCGAACGGATACTTCCACCTTATAATCATTAAAGTTGAATATTTTATATACCTTCTGCATCAAACCGAAGATCATTTCAATTTCCGATTCTATTTGATCCGGGCGAATAACATGGTGTGTATCGTCTTGGGTCAGATTTTTTACTCTTAAGAGTCCAGCTAGCTCACCACTTTTTTCATTACGATATACAGTGGTATTTTCTGCAATGCGGAAAGGTAGATCACGATAACTATGGGGTTCTGCGTTATATATTTCAAAGTGATGCGGACAATTCATGGCTTTCATAACAAACTCCTCGCCATTTTCATCTGTCATGATTGGCATCATGGCATCATATTTTCCCATGTGTCCGCTTTTTATATATAGTTCCTTTTTAGCTATGTGTGGAACCGATACGAAAGAATAACCCAACTTTTCTTTTTCTTTTCTAATAAAATTTTCTAATTCTGTTTTGATGACATTGCCTTTTGGTAAAAGCATGGGTAATCCCTTGCCGACCAACTCTGAGACAGTAAATAATCCCAATTCCTTTCCTAATTTCTTATGATCCCTTTTTTCCGCTTCCGCTCGTTGGGATAAATACGCATCCAGTTCTTCTTTCGTATTAAAAGCTAATCCATAAATACGCGTGAGCATTTTGTTTTTTTCGTCTCCACGCCAATAGGCTCCAGCCACACGGTCAAGCTTGAAGGAGAGGGGATCAATCTCTTGTGCTGGGTGTTCCAGGTGTCCCCCACGGCATAAATCAGTAAAACCCCCACACGTGTATGCAGTAATTTTTTCTCCACGTTCTACAATCCCATTTATTAATTCTACTTTATATTCATTTTTGAAAAATTTTAAGGCTTCATCCTTGGTCATTTCTTTGTGCTCGAATTCTGTCCATTTAGGTAACTTCTTTCGCATTACATCTTCAATTTTTTTTAAATCAGTATCTGCTACTTTTTCATCACCAAAATCAATATCGTAATAGAACCCATTATCGACAGCAGGTCCGAGCGTGAGTTTAATTTTATCAAATTTATATATTTCTCCCACAGCAGATGCTAAAAGGTGCGCCAGAGTGTGTCTTAAATTGTGTAATTTATCCATATTTCCATGATATCATATTTTATTTTACAATTCATCTTTAATATGCTAGGATGTATCTATTATGGTAGTACGAATGAGACATACAAAATCGCATACAGCAAATAGGCGCTCTCATCATGCCTTGAAGAGTACAAGTTTTTCAAAGTGTGAGAATTGCAAAGCATTAAAGAGACGTCATACCGTTTGTTCTGGATGTGGTTTTTACAGAGGCAAAAAAGTTTTAGATTTGATTAAGAAGACAGAAAAGAAGCAGAAAAAAGCAAAAGCAAAGAAAGCAGAAGAAAATAAGTAATTTTTGTTTTAAAAACAATGGCAAATAGGCACCTTTCAAGATCAATAGTGCTCCAGACGCTTTTTGAGTGGGATTTTTCATCGGATGCTAAAAAAAGCAGCAACCCCACAAGTGATGAAATTAAAGATGTTTTAAAAAGAAACTTGAAAGAATTTGCTCCAGGATTTGAGGATGATATTTTTGTCTTTTCTCTCCTAGATAAAATTTTAAAAAAACGTATGACTATTGATGAAATTATAGAAAAAGCCGCGCCTGATTGGCCGATAGATAAAATCTCTGTTATTGATAGAAATATTTTAAGAATTGGATTAACTGAGCTTCTTTTTGGTGATCGAAAAGAAGTACCTCCAAAAGTGGCTATTAATGAAGCGATAGAACTAGCTAAAACATTTGGTGGAGAAAATTCTAGTAAATTTGTAAATGGTGTGCTCGGCGCGGTTTATAAAGAAATAGGCGAACCTGACAAAGAACAAATTAGTAAAAATAAAAAACAAGAAAAAATATCGGATATTACTAAATTACCAGTTGAGAAAAAAGGCGGAGCGCTTGTTTATACGAGAAAAGACGAAATTTTTTTGTTTGCTTTAGTGCATGATGTTTTTGGTTATTGGACTATTTCAAAAGGGAGTATTAAAGAAGAAGAAAATGAAGAGGATGCCACTAAAAGAGAAATTAAAAAAGAAATCGGACTTGATATTGAGATAAAAGAAAAATTAGGAGAAAATGAATATGTTGCAACTCATCCGGAGAAAGGAAAAAGCTTAAAAAAAGTGGTTTATTTCTTGGCAAAGAGTAATTACAAAGAATTGATACTGGAAAAATCCGGTGGTCTCGACGGAGCAAGATGGTTTCCTCTTTCTACAATCCCAGAACTTCGTATTTATAATGATATTATTCCATTAATCAGTAAGGCGGTTGAAATACTGAGTAGTAAAAAATTATAAAGTTCATAAAATTATAAAGAAAACAGATGATACAATTTTCAGATTTTGAGAAAAAAATAAAAGTAGTTTTTAAAAATAAGAATTTACTTAAACAATCTTTTATTCATCGTTCTTTTATAAACGAGAATCCTGGCGCAAACCTTTCACATAATGAACGTTTGGAATTTTTAGGTGATGCTGTGTTGGAGCTTATTGTTACTGATTTTCTTTATAAAAAATATCCAAATTATGCAGAAGGAGAATTGACGGCAGTACGTTCGGCTCTCGTGAATGCTATTATTATTTCCGAGATTGCGGGAAATATAGGAATGAATGATTACTTGCTTTTATCTAAGGGTGAAGCAAAAGATAATGGCAAAGCTAGACAATATATTTTAGCCAATACTTATGAAGCGCTTGTCGGAGCGATGTATTTGGATCAAGGTTATGAGACAGTGGATAAATTTATAACAAGAACTCTTTTGCCAAAAACGGAAGAAATAGTAAATAAAAAACTTTGGCGCGATGCGAAATCTTTGGTGCAAGAAAAAGCGCAAGAATTTGTGTCAGTGACTCCAGCTTATAAAGTTTTACAGCAAGTAGGTCCGGATCACGATAAGCATTTTACAGTGGGTATTTATTTTGGCGCTGATTTAATAGCCGAAGGCAAGGGCAAGTCAAAACAGGAAGCCGAACAAAAAGCGGCCGAAAATGCATTAAAAATAAAAAATTGGTTGGATTAAGACAATAATAAAATCATGCGGCTTAAAACACTTCAAATAAATGGTTTTAAATCTTTTGCCCAAAAAACTATTTTGGAGTTTGAGAGTCCCATCGTTTCTATCGTAGGTCCGAACGGTTCCGGAAAATCAAACGTGGTAGAGTCAATACGTTTTGTTTTAGGAGAACAGTCCATGAAGTCCATGCGCGGAAAAGGAGGCTCGGATCTTATTTTTAAAGGGTCGAAAAATTTACCAAAGGGCTCGCACGCGTCCGTTACCATCTTTTTTAATAATACAGATAATGTTTTTAAACTGACAAATGACGGGGGAGAAGACATAAATTTAAATTATGATGTCATTTCAATTTCTCGCGAAGTTTTCTCTGATGGCTTAAATAAATATATTTTAAATGGTACGGAAGTAAGGTTGAAGGATATTCACAACTTACTAGCCTCGGTGAACATCGGATCAAGCGGGCATCATATTATTTCCCAAGGCGAGGCGGATAGAATTTTGAATGCGAATGTGCGTGACAAAAAAGAAATGGTAGAAGACGCTCTGGGACTGCGAATTTATCAATATAAAATAAAAGAGTCCGAAAGAAAGCTGGAACGGACAAATGAAAACATGAAAGAAGTCGTTCTTCAACGACGAGAAAATGCTCCGCACCTTAATTTTTTAAAAAAACAGGTAGAAAAATTTGAGAAGACGAAAGAAATGCAGGTGGAGCTGGCAACTCTTTATAGGGAATATTTAAAAAAAGAAAGTGTTTATTTGGATGAAGAGAAAGCTCGCTTGTCTTTCGAAAAACATAAATTTCAAACAGAGCTTCAGAAGGTTGTCGCTAAAATTTCTGTTGCCGAAGGAGGAAATAAAGAAAATAATAAAAAAATAGAAGAATTGCGAGGAGTCGAGCAAAAGTTAAATACTCTGCGTGGGCAAAAAGGGGAATTGGAACGCAAGCTTGGGCGTATTGAGGGAATGTTGGAGTCAAAACAAAATAAAGTTACGCTTGCCGGCAGATGTCCGCTTTGTGGAAGCGAAATTAAAGAAGCTGGACAAATTGAGAGGCAGCAGCACGATGAAAAAGAGCTCTCAGAATTGAAAAGTTCACAGGCTTCAACCCTTGCTGAAATACAGAAGATAGAAACAGAAGAAAAAGAAATTGCAGAAATTGCAGAGAAATTAAAGCGAGAAATTAATGAAGAAATGGAAACCCTGCGTGATCTTGAACGCGAGAAATTTACTTGGAAAGTCCGGCACCAAGAATTATCTTCTGCGTTAGAGCTAGTAGCTATAAAAGAAAATACTCTGTATAGCCGTAAAGAATCTTTTGAAAATGAATTGAAAGAAGGGGCGGTGCTTATCGGTGGAGAAATTTTGTCTTATAAATCGCCTCAACGGCGATCTGTTGAAGAGGCGGAGAATAGTGTAGAAATTTCGCAGGAAGAATTAAAGAAAAAAATTGAACGCTTAAAAATAAAACTGGAAGATGCTGGTTTGGGCAACGGGGCGGAATTAATGAAAGAATACAGAGAAGTATCCGAACGGGATCAATTTTTGATGAAAGAAATGGAAGATCTGGAGAAAAGCGTTGCGTCTTTACAGAAACTCATTATTGATTTAAAAGAAAAAATAGACATAGAATTTAAAGAAGGAGTAAAGAAAATAAATGTAGAATTTCAAGAATTCTTTTCATTGATGTTTGGCGGAGGACACGGTTCGCTTTCTATTGTTGAGATTAAATCGCCTCGCCGGCAATCTGCCGATGAGGCGGAAATAGAATCAGAGGAAAACTTTATAAGCGACGAAGATGTGGTTGTAGAAAGGGGGATAGATATAAATGTTTCTTTGCCACACAAAAAAGTCAAAGAATTAAACGCTTTTTCCGGAGGAGAAAGATCACTCACTTCTATTGCACTTCTCTTTGCCATGTCCCAAGTAAACCCTCCGCCCTTTTTAGTATTGGATGAAACCGACGCGGCACTCGATGAAGCCAATTCGCGCAAATATGGTGATATGTTGGAAAAACTTTCGCACCACTCTCAGCTCATTGTGGTCACTCATAACCGCGAGACGATGTCCCGCGCCGGGGTGCTTTACGGAGTCACGATCGGTTCAGATGAGGCTTCTAAACTCCTTTCCGTAAAATTCGAAGAAGCCACTCAGATTGCTAAATA
>JAVHOH010000034.1:20928-37659 GCA_036169935.1 Minisyncoccota bacterium
AAATTTTACTTTTTCTTCTTTGCCTTCTATTATTTTATTCAACTGAAAAGCAGGACTAAGCTCTGTAGGATCTTTTTTGACGGTCATGGAACCATCTCGATTTAATTTGATTTCTAAGAGCATGCCTTGCATTGTGGGCTTGCTCCAAGATTGATCAAAAACAAAATTACCGAGTGAGTAAGCAATAAAACTCATGCACGAACTTTGAGTGCAGTCTTTTGGGCTGTAAACTTCTGTATCTTCTACGACGTGCGGGTGTGAACCGATGACAATTTTTGCACCATCATCCACCGCTTGATGTGCCAAATATTCCTGTCTAGCATTGTGTTTCGCTTGATATTCTTCGCCGAAGTGGAAGGTTACAACCAAATAATCAACTTGTTTCGCGGCGTTTTTTATTATTTTATCAAAATTTGGATCACTAGCTAGGAGTACTCCTGCTTTATCTGTTCCTGCGGTCATATAGTCCGGTCCTTTGTCGGAAAAACCGAGAAAACCAATTTTCATTCCATATTTTTCTATAATTACTGGCATTTCAACTTCTGTTTTATTATTTCCTCCACCCGTATAAAGTATTTCATTTTCTTTTAAGCGCGCCAAGGTATCAATAAAAGCATTGCGTCCCCAATCTGCGACGTGATTATTAGCTAAAGACAAAACACTTACTCCAGCGCCTTTTAAAGCAGGAATTACGCTAGGGTCCATTCTAAAAGAATATAAATTTTTCTGATCAACTCCTTGATCTGAAGCAGTACCTTCTAAATTAATAAAAGTGATATCAGATTTTTTTAAAATATCTAATTTTTCAAAAAGTGTAGAATAATCATTGTTGAAATTTCTGATGACTGAATTTCTCACGCCCCGGGCAAGCATTGTGTCGCCAGCGAAAGCGAGAGTCACAAAATTTGGGTCTTTGATATTTGGCATTCCAATTCTCTCTTCGACCCAGTCAGTGCTGGCATCTGCCTCTCCGCCGTAATATATATTTTTATTTAAATATTTTAAAATACCTTTTACATCTTTTTGGCGATCAGAACTTTGCAATAAAATAATTGCGATAGGACGTGAATCAGTCTGTCCTAATGGCAGGGAAAAAAGGGAAATTACTGTTTGCAAAGCGGCGCTTGTATATCCGCTTTTTCCCCCGAGATAACTGTTTTCTCCGAGGAACTGGCTGATATTTGACCAAGATTGTTTTTTATTGGAATAACTTCTTTTTGTCGTAATCTCAATTAAATCTGGTTGTTTTTGTGTTAAATATCCCGCGAGCTTAAACATATCAGAGACTGTTGATTGGTTGTGCGGGGTTAGTCCACTTGGGTCTTCAAATGAGGTAGAAGTCATTAATAATTTTTCTGCTTCTTGGTTCATTTTTGAGATAAAAGTATTTCGTCCGAAATATAATGCGATAGCTTCTGCAGCATCATTGCTCGATTCTAAAAGGAGGGGATATAATAGATCTGAGATCTTTATTTTTTGTCCCAATTTTAATTCACCATTTTTGCCTTCTGTCGCGAGGGCTGTTTTTGTTATTTGAGTAGTTTCATTTTTATTTGCTAATTCGTCTGTGACGAGCGCGGTCATTAGTTTGGATACGGAAGCGATTGGATATTTTTGGTCTTGATTTTTTGCTAAAATAATTTCTCCGGTATTTAAATCACCGACCAAGAATGCCTTGGCAGAAACCCTTAATCCTCCATTTGTATCTTTATTAACATAAAAATATTGGGATTTTGTTGTTTCTTTCTCTGGAGCGATGAGCTGTATTATTGAAGCGGTACTTTCTTTTGGCAGGAAATTTTTTTCATTTTTGAGATTGTTAAAAACAAGCAATATTAACCAGGCAAAAAATATTCCGATTAGTACAGAAAATATTGCCCAAGATGCGAATCTAATTTTTTGTTTTAGAATAGATTTCATACCAAAATATAATCTATTGTTTTTCTTTCCAAATCAACTCCTTTTACTTTTATTTTTACGCGATCACCGAGGCGGTATTTTTTCTTCTTTTTTTGTCCGACTAACTCCAATTTTTTTTCATTGAAAACATAAAAATCATCTTGCATATCTCGCATCCGCACGAGGCCTTCGCATTTTGTTTCCAATTCTTCCACATACATGCCCCATTCTGTCATTCCGCTGATTACCCCGTTAAAAATCTTGCCCAGACGTTTAGACATATATTCTACTTGTTTATATTTTATTGAAGCGCGTTCGGCATCAGAGGCGCGTTTTTCTTGTTCTGAAGCGATCAAAGCCATCTTTTCATATTCTATTAATCTTTCTTTTCCAATTTTCTTTTTCTCAAGATAATTTGTAAGCAATCTGTGGATCATGATATCCGGATATCTTCTGATAGGGGAAGTGAAATGCGTATAATATTCAAACGCGAGCCCGTAATGCCCGATATTTTTAGTGGAATAAATTGCTTTGGCCATGGACCTTATTACTGCACGATGCACTGTATCTGCTTCATTTTTTCCCTTTAGACTCAATAGAAGTTTGTTTATTTCATGCGTTGGAATAATCCCGTTTTGTAAAGATACTTTATGTCCCAAGCTTCGCAGGAAAAAAGCTAAATCAGTCATTTTCTCTTTACTGGGCAAATCATGCACTCTGTAAATGGAAGTATTTTTAGATAAAACTTGAGCTACTTTTTTATTTGCTAAAAGCATAAATTCCTCAATCAACTTATTTGAATCACCGCGTTCTTTTTTAATTACTTTTATCGGCACGCCTTTATCATCTAACACAAATTTTACTTCTTCTTGGTCGAGGGACATTGCGCCCTGTTCAAATCTTTCCTTGGTTAATTTCTTTGCCAAGTTATTCAAGATAGCTAATTCTTTGTGAAGAAGAGTGTCTGGTTTTTTAATAGAAACTTCTGCTTCTTCATAAGTAAATCTTTTTTGTGAATGGATTACTGTGCGTCCGAACCATTCGCTTTTTACTTTGGCATTTTTATCAATAACAAAAACTGCGCTCATCGTAAGTCTGTCTTTATTGGGGACGAGGGAGCACAAATCATTTGAAAGAATCTCTGAAAGCATCGGGATAGTTCTGTCTACTAAATAAACCGAAGTGCCTCGCTCGCGCGCTTCAACATCAAGAGCACTTCCAATTTTCACATAATGCGACACGTCGGCTATATGGATGCCTATTTCATACACCTCACTCTCGATGATGTGAAAAGATATTGCATCGTCGAAATCTTTTGCATCTGATGGGTCAATGGTAAATGTGAGAATATTTCTAAAATCTCGACGCCCCAAATAATCACTTTCCTTAATACCACTTTTCTTAATCTCTCTTGCTTCTTCTTCCACTTTGTTTGGCAAAACAGAGTCGAAACCTTTTTCCATGGCAATTGCTTGCATCTCGGTATTGTTGTCGCCGGGCTTTCCTAGGATTTTAATTACTTTTCCTTCGGGGGCTTTGCGGGGGTCAAACCAGGAAACTATTTCCACAAAAACTTTTTGTCCGTTTTTCGCGCCGTTTAACATTTTTTCGGGAATAAAAATATCCGTATACATTTTAGTATCGTCTGGCTTCAAGAAAAATACTTCACCCCCAGTCCCTCTCCTGAGAGGAGAGGGTGGCCGAAGGTCGGGTGAAGTTTCCAAAACTCCCGCGAAGCGAGTTTTTGCACGAGAAATTATTTTTGTTACTTCAGCTGTTTGCCTTGCCTCACCATAGCCTTTGGCGTAGGGGGGTCGTCCCTTGCTTTTTGGGTGAAGCAAAATTTCTACCATGTCCCCATGCAGAGCAGTATTTAAATGTTTGGAATCAATTTCCGGATCCCGCTCTTTATTTTTTTCTGTTCCGACTGCGACATACCCAGTGCCCTTAGAGGAGATGGAAATGATACCCTGTAGTTTGTTTGTTGGTTTATTAGCGTGGTTTTTCACTATATTAATATAACACAAAAATATAAATTGTATTGCTTTTAAATTTTTTTATGTTAAGCTCAGAATATGTTAAAAATAAGATTGCAGAGAATAGGCAGGAAGAATGATCCCTCATTTCGGGTCGTTTTGACCGATTCAAAAAATAGCACTAAGAGCGGAAGGTTTTTAGAAATCCTCGGCACTTACAATCCAAAGGTGGGGGACAAGAATTTGAATAAAAACTTTCAGACTGATAAGATAAAATACTGGATGAGTAAAGGTGCAAAATGTTCGAACACAATGCACAACTTTTTAGTACACGATAAGGTAATTACAGGCAAGAAAATAAACGTTTTGCCAAAGAAAAAGCCGACAGTAAAGCGTAAGGAGTTGAAAGCAAAGAAATAATATTCTATAATTACAGACATAGCAGTTATGTCGGAATACTGCATGATTAAAAAGATTAATATTTATTTGAAATAATATGCAAGAAGAACATGATAAGATATTTCTAGAATATGTAGTGAAAGCTCTCGTAGACAATCCAAACGATGTGAAGATTGATCGAACAGTGGATGAGATGGGTGTGCTTATTACTCTTACCGTCAATCCTGCCGATATGGGCAAGATTATCGGACGCATGGGGAATACCGCGAAAGCTATCCGCACCTTGCTTCGTATCATTGGCATGAAGAATAACGCTCGCGTCAATTTGAAGATCAATGAGCCAGAAGGCTCAATGAGGCCTGAGAGAACCGATAGACCTATGAGTTCTATGAGCAACGCTCCGACATTAAAGACAGTCGATCAAGCGATGGAAGATTTGAAAGGAATCTAAACTAAAAATCCCCCCAAGAGAAATCCTGAGGGGATTTTTGATAATATGCGTTTTCATATCATTACAATTTTTCCTGAAATGTTTTGTTCATATTTACATGAATCTATTCTTGGGCGGGCGATAAAAAACAAGCTGATAGAAGTAAAATTTTACAATCCACGAGATTTTATTAAAGCTCCCAAAAATAATTACAGACCAGTAGATGATAAGCCTTATGGCGGAGGTCCCGGAATGGTCATGCGAGCCGAGCCCATTTTGAAAGCAGTCGAATTTGTATTAAAGAAAATATCCACCCCGTTTCGCAAGCGAGCCACCCCTCAAGAGGGGAATAAAAAAACTCTTATTATTAATTTCATTCCCAGCGCAGAAAAATTCACCACTATCCAAGCTAAAAAAATTTCTAAAAAATACACAGATATTATTTTAATTTGTGGTAGATATGAAGGTATCGACGCGCGGATAGATAAAATCTTAAAGATCAAGAAATTTTCTATAGGGGATTACATACTGACTGGGGGAGAATTGCCCGCAATGGTTTTGCTAGATTGCATTTCACGCCAAATAGAGGGTGTTCTTGGCAAATATGAATCATTAGAAGAAGAAAGAATTTCAAGCAGTGAAGTTTATACACGTCCAGAAATTTTGAGGTATAAGAATAAAAATTACAAAGTGCCAAAAGTTTTACTTTCTGGAAATCATAAACTCATTGAGGAATGGAGGAAGAGTAAATAAACTCTTGACTTTTATATATACAATACTATATACTGTATATATGAGTAATAATGCAGTAATAAATTTTAATACGGATCCAAAAGTAAAGAAGGAATTTATAAAAACCCTCGATGAAATGGGACTTACTCTTTCTATTGCCTTAAATCATGCTGTCAGAAAAATCATAGCTGAAAAAAGAATAGAATTTACCACCCCAGAAATACCAAATGCTAGGTTGAGAAAATCAATAGAAGAGGGGCGCAAGGAGTATGCGACTGGCAAAATGAAAGCGTATAAAAATTGGGAGGATTTAGAAAAGCATCTTCTGTCTTTATGTTAGTTATTTTAACAACTAAAAAATATAACAAATCTTTCTCAAAAAAAGATAAATTCGTGCAAAAGAAAGTTATTGAAAGAATTAAACTTTTTCAACAAGACCCTCTTAATATTTTATTAGAAAATCACAAATTACACGGAGAATATGAAGGATTTAGTAGTATAAATATCACCGGAGATTTTCGGATAATTTTTGAATATATTACTGAAAATCAAGTAGTTTTTTATGATATTGGCACGCATCCAGAATTATACGGATAGTCCATAAAAAAATAGAAGAGTGGAGAGAAGGGAAGTAATCCCCAGTTTAGATTTGACAAAAAATGTAAAAAAGAGTAGGGTGTTTATGATTCATTGATTGAGTATCGGATGCAATCTCTTTATTAATTATAAGCTGGCTATAAAGTTATTTTAGCCTTTTTTAATTTATGCAAAACGATACAAAGCGTCCAAAGAAGTATTTTTCAAGATACAAGAAACCCCTCGTCCCGTTTCCAAACTTAATTGAGGCGCAAGTAAAAAGTTTTAAATGGCTCGTAGAGACTGGTATTGGGGAAGTTTTTAAAGAATTTTCTCCCATCATAGATTACTCCGGAAAAAAGTTTCAACTAGAATTCACCTCTTTTTCTTTAAGTGAATCTAAAGTTGATGAAAATAATTCCAAAATAAATAAACTCTCTTACCAAGGGCTTCTGAAAGCGCGGGTAAAATTGACGAATAAAATTTTAGGGACTGTTAAAGAACAAGAAATTTTTATGTCGGAGCTTCCTTTGATGACTCCCCACGGGACTTTCATCATAAATGGAGTAGAACGGGTTATCGTGCCTCAGCTTGCACGAAGCTTTGGAGTTTTCTTTACAGAATCTGAAAGTAAAGGTTCTAGATATTTTGGCGCAAAAATTATTCCGGCTCGCGGAGTATGGATTGAAATAGAATCAGAAGCGGATGGAGGAATTTATATAAGGATAGATAAAAAAAGAAAGTTTCCGGCGACGGCTCTTTTGCGCGCGATGGGTTATGAGAGTAACGAAATGATTTTAAAAGCATTTAGCAGTAAGTCTAATTTAAATTCTGTCGTAGAAGAAACAATCAAAGCTTCTTTGGCAAAAGATGGAGTAAAGAGTTTAAGCGATGCATATATTGAAATTTACAAGCGTCTCCGCGACGGTGATATGGCTACGGCCGACAATGCGAAAGAATTTATTAACTCTTTATTTACGGCTGAACGTTACGACCTTTCTCCAGTTGGACGATTTCGATTTAATCAGCGATTTCTAAAAGGGATGGATGAAGGAGAGATGGCTCGTCGAACTATTTCTAAAGAAGATTTGGTGACAGTAATTTCTAATATTATTATTTTAAATAATACGCCTCTTGCTAAAGCTGACGATATAGATCACTTGGGCCAGAGACGCGTGCGTTTTGTCGGAGAAATCCTCCAGCAAAAAGTTCGCACTGGAATGATGCAAATCAAGAGAAACATTCAAGACCGAATGTCTATTATTGATGTTGATACAGCAATGCCTATTGCCATCATCAATCAACGGCCACTGCAAGCTCGCATAAAAGAATTTTTTACTACCAACCAGCTTTCACAATTCATGGCGCAAGAAAATGTTCTTTATGAAATAGAACATTTGCGTACTCTTTCAGCTCTCGGACCCGGAGGTCTTACTCGCGAACGCGCAGGACTCGAAGTGCGCGATGTACATCCATCACACTACGGCAGAGTTTGCCCGATTCATACGCCGGAAGGTCCAAACATCGGACTTATTTTACACCTTTCCACTTATGCCAAAATAAATGATTTTGGAATTATTGAAACTCCTTATGTAAAGGTTAAAAAAGGTATTATTACCGGCGAGGTGGTTTATTTGAATGCCCTGGAGGAAGAAAAATACAACATCGCCCATGCCGGAATTCCGTATGACGAAAATGGAAAAATAACTGAAGAAAAAGTAGAAGCGAGGATTAAAACAGAGCCGGGTACTGTGCATCGTGATCAAGTTGATTTTATTGATGTTGCCCCCAATCAAGCTTTTTCTATTGCCACTTCGATGATTCCATTTTTGGAACACAACAATGCGAACCGCGCTCTTATGGGCAGTAACATGCAGAAACAAGCTGTTCCTTGTGTACTTCCCGAAGCGCCACTTGTCGCGACTGGCATTGAAGCTTTAGCCGCTAGAGATTCTGGCCGGTTAGTTATTTCTGAAGAAGATGGTGTCATTTCTTATTTAGATGCAAAGAAAATAGTTGTTCAAAGAAAAACAGATAAAAAAGAAAAGACCTATCCTCTGATTAATTTTTTGAGAAATAATAATTTTGCTGTGTTTCATCAGCGTCCGCTTGTAAATGTCGGTGATAAAGTAAAAAAAGGCGATGTGTTGGCAGATACCTCAAGTACAATGGATGGGCAGATTGCGCTTGGGCAGAATATCTTTGTAGCTTTTTTATCTTGGTCTGGATCAACTTATGAAGATGCGATTGTCGTTTCTGAACGTATTGTAAAGGAGAGTAAATTTACTTCAGTTTATGTTGAGGAATTTGTTTGCGTGGTTCGTGATACCAAACTTGGACCTGAAATTACCACTCGGGATATACCAAATGTTGGTGAATTAAAATTAAAAGATTTGGATGAAGATGGCATTGTTCGTATTGGAGCGGAGGTAAGAGAAAATGATATTTTGGTTGGTAAAATTACACCAAAAGGGGAAACAGAGCTTACCCCAGAAGAAAGACTTCTTCGTTCAATTTTTGCGGAAAAAGCTCGTGATGTGAAAGATACATCGCTTCGTATGGAACACGGTAAGCGAGGACGCATTATCGGCGTGAAAATTTTTTCTCGTGACTTGGGGCATACTCTTGAAGCAGGGATTATTAAGAAAATAGTTATAGAAGTCGCTCAAATTAGAAATATTTCAGTTGGAGATAAACTTTCAGGCCGGCATGGAAATAAGGGAGTCATTTCAACAATTCTTCCAGAAGAAGATATGCCATACATGGCTGATGGGACTCCAATAGATATTATTCTTAACCCACTTGGGGTTCCTTCTCGTATGAACTTGGGACAGATTTTAGAAATGCACTTAGGGATGGCGGCGAATACTTTAGGTTATCAAGCCATCGTTCCACCATTTTTAGGAGCTAAACATGAAGAAATAAAAGAAGAATTAGTAAAAGCTGGATTTCCAGAAAACGGTAGATTGAAACTTTTTGATGGACGCACTGGAGAAGCTTTTGAACAAGACGTAGCCGTCGGTTATATGTATATGCTCAAACTTCACCACATGGTGGAAGACAAGATTCATATGCGTTCGATTGGTCCTTACTCGCTTATCACTCAGCAACCTTTGGGTGGAAAAGCTCAAGGTGGAGGACAGAGATTCGGAGAAATGGAAGTCTGGGCACTGGAAGGTTATGGCGCGGCTTATACTCTTCGCGAAATGCTTACTATTAAGTCTGATGATATTTTAGGTAGATCTGCAACATTTGATTCTATTATTAAAAATGAAACAATCAGACCGCCAAATTCCCCCGCCTCTTTCAACGTACTCTTGAATTATTTGCGAGGGTTGGCGCTTGATGTCGATTTAAAAAAATCCGGAGATAAAGTTCGCTAGCGCGAAATAAACAAAAAATATGAAAACCTTAAACACAACTGAATTCGATCAAATTGGGCTGAGGCTTGCATCTCCGGAGCAAATCAAAGAATGGTCTTTTGGAGAAGTTACTAAGCCGGAAACGATAAATTATCGCACAGGCAGATCTGAGCGCGGAGGACTCTTTGATGAGAAAATTTTCGGACCGGAAAAAGATTATGAATGTTATTGCGGAAAATATCGCCGAATTCGCTATAAAGATATTATTTGCGAGAAATGCGGAGTTGAAGTTACGCGTTCTATTGTGCGTCGAGAACGGATGGGGCACATAGAGCTTTCTACTCCAGTTTCTCATATTTGGTTTTTGCGCGGAGTCCCATCCAGGATGAGTATTCTTCTTAATATTTCTGTTTCTGACCTTGAAAAAGTAATTTATTTTGCTGGATATATTATCACCAAAGTTTACGAAGAAGAAAAAGAATCTATTCTCTCCGGTTTGGACAAAGAATATAAAACCAAATTAAAAAATTCAAACGATGATGATACTCGCGAGAAACTAAAAACCCTGCTTTCTATCACCAAAAAGGAAATTGGAGAAATTTATGAAGGGAAAGTTTTAAATGAAATTTCTTTTCATCATTATTCTTTGAAATATGGAACTTGCTTTGAAGCTAATATAGGCGCTGAAGCTATTTACTCTATTTTTAAAAATCTTGATTTGAATAAATTAAAACATCTTACAGAAAAGATGCTTGAAAAAGCGAGTGTGATAGAAAAAGAAAAATTGCAAAAAAGACTTTCTTTAATTCGCGCTATGACCTATGCGGGTATCAGGCCGGAATGGATGTTCTTGACCGTTATTCCAGTTATTCCACCCGTGCTTCGCCCAATGGTGGCCCTCGATGGGGGAAGACATGCGACTTCAGATTTAAATGATCTTTATCGTCGAGTAATCAACAGAAATAATCGTTTGAAGAAGTTGAAAGAAATTAATGCTCCAGATGTTATTTTGCGAAATGAAAAACGCATTATTCAGGAGGCGGTTGATGCTTTGATAGACAACTCTATTGCCAAGCAAAATGATTCTGCGGCTATGAGTCAATCCCAAAAACGCCCCCTTAAATCACTTTCTGACAATTTAAAATCAAAACAAGGTCTTTTTCGCCAAAACTTACTTGGAAAACGCGTGGATTATTCTGGACGTTCTGTTATTGTCGTAGGCCCAGAACTCAAACTAAACCAATGTGGACTCCCAAAACACATGGCCCTAGAGCTTTTTCGACCATTTGTAATTTCGAAAATCTTACAAGCAGAACTAGCTTTTAATATTCGTGGAGCCAATAAATTAATAGAAGAACGCACTTCTGAAGTTTGGGCAATGTTGGAAGAAGTTATCTTGGGTAAATATGTACTATTAAACCGAGCTCCTACTTTGCATCGTTTGGGTATTCAGGCTTTTAACCCTATTTTGATAGAAGGAAATGCTATTCAAGTGCACCCTCTTGTCTGTCAGGCTTTCAATGCTGACTTCGATGGAGATCAGATGGCAGTATACGTGCCATTACTTGAAGAAGCACAATCCGAAGCTAGAGAGTTAATGGCGTCGAATAAAAATTTGCTTAAGCCGCAGAATGGGGAACCGATTGTAAATCCGCGGATGGATATGGTGCTCGGGAGTTATTGGATGACCAAGTTAGTTGACGGGGAAAGGGGCGAAGGTAAATATTTTTCAAGTCCCAATACCGCTATCACTGCTTATGAACATGGAATTATAAGTTTACGTGCCAAAATAAAAGTTCTCGCAACCGATTCACATAAATACAAGAAATTTGACGGAGAAATTTTTGATACTTCTGTTGGAAAACTTCTTTTCAATAGTATTTTACCGAATGACTTTTCTTACATTAATGATGAAATGACGCACGACAGGCTATCTTCTCTTTTAGATGAACTTATTGTACATAGCGGGGTAGATAATACTCCGGCGATACTTGATAAGATTAAAGCTTTTGGTTTTAAATATTCAACAGTTTCTGGTACGACTTGGGGGATAGATAATATATCTCTTTCTCCTTTGAAACCAGAAATTATCGCGAAAGGGAAAAAATTAGAAGAGGAGATTCTTTCTCAGTGGAATGAGGGTCTTTTGTCTGAAGAAGAGAAATATCAAAAAATTATTGAAGTTTGGACACGCATTAAGAAAGATTTAGAAAAAGTTTTACCGAACACTCTCGATAAAAATGGTTCTGCTTTTGACTTGTTTACATCTAAAGCTAGAGGCAATATGAGTACCTTATCTCAAATGATTGGGATGATCGGTCTTATTCAAAACAACCAAGGTAAAATTCTAGAATACCCCATTATTCCTTCATATTACGAAGGGCTTTCTCCGATTGAATACTTCGTTATCACGCACGGTGCTCGCAAGGGTGCTTCTGACACGGCCTTAAATACTGCTAAAGCTGGATATTTGACACGAAGATTAGTAGATGTGGCGCAGGATGTTGTGATTACTGAAGATGATTGTGGCACCAAAGAAGGGAAAATAGTTACTAGAGAAAATATTTCTGGAATTGAAATTTCGCTTTCAAAAAATATTCGTGGACGAGTGCTCGCGGGAGACTTGAAAGATAAAGATGGTAAAGTAGTTTACAAAAAAGGATTTTTGATTACTAAAGAAGAAGCTTATAACATAGAAGGGGCGGGATTTACAGAAGTGTTTGTTCGTTCTCCTCTCACTTGTAAAACTGTGCATGGTCTTTGTGTTCAATGTTATGGTTTGGATTTAGGAAGAAATCATTTAGTAGTGCAAGGTGAGGCTGTCGGCATTATCGCCGCTCAAGCCATTGGTGAACCGGGGACACAGCTCACTCTCCGTACCTTTCATTCTGGAGGGGTGGCTGGAACAGATATTACCACTGGTCTTCCTCGTGTTGAAGAAATTTTTGAAAGAAGAATTCCTAAAAATCCCGCAATCATTTCCGAGACAGATGGAGAAGTTATTTCTGTTACCGTTAAAGATGATAAAGAAAAAATAATCAAGGTTTTGTCCGATTCTAAAGAAGATGGAAAAAAGAATGAAATGGAATACATTACGGCTTTTCGTCGAACTCCGATAGTCAAAGCGGGAGACAAAGTGAAAAAGGGCCAGCTTTTGACTGATGGGTCTGCTGATATCGCCGAGATGTTCAAATTGGGCAGCAAAGAACTGGTTGAAGAATATATTATTGGAGAAATAAACAAAGTTTATGAGCTCCAAAGCGCTTCGATTTCCAGAAAACACACGGAAATAATTATTCGTCAGATGTTTTCTCGTAGAAAGATTATTGAGGCGGGTGAGACAAATTTCTCAACTGGTGATATTGTTGAAAACACCGCTTTCATAGAAGAAAATGTCAGAGTGGAAGAATTAAATGGAAAAAAAGCCACAGCTGAAATAGTAGTACTTGGTATTACTGAGGTTTCACTTCGCACTAAGAGTTGGCTTTCTGCAGCCTCCTTCCAAAACACTAATCGTGTTCTCATTGAAAATGCCATTAAGGGTGGAGTTGATTATCTAAGAGGTCTAAAAGAAAATGTCATTATTGGACGCTTGATTCCATCTGGAACTGGATTTAAAAATAAGTTTAATTCAGAAGTTGAGAAATAGAAGTTAGGAGCTATAATTAAGGTGTTTGCAAAAGGGGGAGCGGAATGAAATATCGCACTACGAACATTCTGTGGTCTGGGTAACAGCAAAAAAGAGTGTGCGTGAGGACTGACCCATTAAAGACTAAGCAGTTTCGTCTGTTTCCCCTTTTGCAAATACCAACCATTATGAATAAAAATTTTACAGCTTTTATAGATGCCTCTAATCTGAAATTTGGGGTAGAGCAAAGCAATTGGGAATTGGATTATAAAGCTTTTAGATCATGGCTTCGTGATAAATTTGGTGTTTCTAGAGCTATACTTTTTATGGGGCTTATTCCGTTAAATTTTGAACTTTATAACTATCTTCAGAGTATTGGTTATGATATTGTCTTTAAACCTACAATTACAAATAAAGATGGAAAAATAAAAGGAAATGTAGACGGAGAACTAATTTTACGCATCGCAAAAGATTTTTACGAAAATAGTCTTGAGTGTGCGGTGTTAGTAGCTGGAGATGGGGACTATCATTGTATTGTTGAATTCCTGAAGGAGAAAAATGTTTTTGTTTCGATTGTTTCTCCTAATAAAAAATATTTATCATTATTACTGAAACGCACGAATGTTCCAATTGTTATTTTGGATGATTTTATCAGAAAATTGGAGGCTAAAACGAAAAAGCCCCCAAATATGCCGTAACATATCAAGGGTCTTCTTCTTGTTTATGGTAGAAGTATAGCAAATACAATGAAAATGTCAAGCGAAAAATAATTTATGAATTCACCTGTTACAAAAATTAAAGAAAGGTTGACGATAGAAGAAGTAGTCTCTTCTTATATAAAGCTAGATAAAGCGGGCAATAATCTAAAGGCTCGATGTCCTTTTCATAATGAGAAAACTCCGTCGTTTTTTGTGTCTGCCGATCGGGGCACTTATTATTGTTTTGGTTGTGGAGCTTCCGGAGATATTTTTACTTTTGTAGAAGAATTTGAGGGGCTGGATTTCAAGGGTGCGCTAAAATTGCTTGCGGACAGAGCTGGTGTGGAACTTACCGCTTTCACAAAAGAAAAGAAAGAGTCAGAAAGCGAGAAAGAAAAATTATACAGAGTGATGGAAGAAGCTACTAAATTTTTTGAGAGCAATTTAATCAACAATACTGAAGTTCTGGATTACTTGAAGAGTCGGGGGCTCAAGGAAAAGAGCATAAAAGATTTTAGAATCGGGTTTGTGAAAAATGATTGGAGATTGTTGTATGAAAATCTAAAAAATAAATTTTCAGATGGAGAATTAGAAAAAGCCGGACTTATCAAAAAAACCGAAAAAGGATATTATGACAGATTCCGCGGAAGAATTATGTTTCCGATTTTTGATTCCAGTGGAAGAGTTATCGCTTTTTCCGGAAGAATATTCGTGGATGATGGAAAATCCGCGAAGTATCTAAATAGTCCGGAAACTCCCATTTTCAGCAAAAATGCCGTGTTGTATGGAATAGATAAAGCCAAAGATTCTATTCGTAAAAATAATTTTTCTATCCTAGTGGAAGGCCAAATGGATTTAATTCTTTCGCATCAAGCTGGATATAAAAATACCATTGCGACATCCGGCACCGCTTTGTCTGATTCAACCGTTTCTAAAGAAAACGTTGTTAGTAACTTGGGCCTCATTCGTCGTCTTTCAAGCAATTTGGTGCTTGCTTTTGATGCAGATAAAGCAGGAGCAAATGCAACTATTCGGGCTGGCAAAATTGCTCTTTCTCTTGGTATGGATGTGAAAGTGGTTGATATGCCTGAAGGGGTAGATCCAGCGGATTTGATTTCAAAAGGGAGTGCAGATGCTTGGCGAGAAGCGATAAGAAATTCTAAACACATTATAGAATTTCTTTTAAAGAAAGCTTTGGAAAAATCAGCCAGTGATCCTCGTAAAAATATTAGCAGAGAAGTACAAGAAAAAATTCTGCCTTTTGTTGATGCGCTTGATAAATCTTCTGAAAAAGCTGGTTTTTTAAAAAAAATACACGATAAAACATCTATTTCAGAAACATTTTTATTAGAAGATTTGAAAAAGATTGAAAAAGAACAGAAATATGAAAAGGAAGAAATACAAAAAGTCGAAGAAACAGAAGTTAAAAAACGTAGAAAAGATAATGTAGAAAGTGATCTTTTGGGGATTGCATTTTGGCAACAAACTCTATCAGCTCCTGTTGTAGATTTTAAAATGATTTTTGAAAAATTAGGACAGGTCGCAAAGAAATATGAAGATAGTAAAGAAGATCTTATATATAAAGCAGAAGTATTTTATACAAATAATGAAAATTTAGAGAAGAGTATAAAAGAAATGTTTTTAAATCTTGAAGAAGAAAATATTAATGAAGAATTAAATAAGAAAATGTTAGAGTTGGGACAGGCCTCGAATGATGAAAAAGGGAAAATTATTTTAAAAGAAATAAACGAATTAAATAAAAGAAAAGAAGATATTAAAAATAGTCGTCTAAAAAAGACTACGAACTTAACGTCACATAAAATTATATGAAAAAGAAAAACAAAAAAATGAATAAAAAAAGCAAGACAAAAAAGATTCATAAAAAATCTAAGCAAAAGAAAGCAAAAAAGTTAAAAAAGGTAGTTAAAAAAAGCGTTAAAAAAATTTCCGCCAGAGGCGGATCTACCTCTGGCGGAAAAAAACTATCTAAAAAAATAGAAAAACTAGATAATCTTGCAAATATTATTATTGAAAAAGGGAAAAAACGAGGATTTATAACTTATGATGAGATATTGAAAACTTTTCCCGACATCGAAAACAATATTTTGTTTTTAGATGAACTTTACGAGAAATTTGCCGTATCTGGTATTGATGTGCTTGAGGGCGGTAATTTGCTTAATCTGGATCTTGATTTGAGTGATAAAGATTTGAATAAGAGCACTATGCATGATTCTATTCAGATGTACTTAAAAGAGATTGGGCAGTATCCTCTTATTCATGCAAGTGACGAAAAAGATCTTGCTAAGCGTATCGAGCATGGAGACGAAGAAGCAAAAAATTTGTTGGCTCGCGCCAATTTACGTTTGGTGGTTTCTATTGCTAAAAAATATGTAGGAAGATCCGCAAATTTAACCTTGCTTGATTTGATTCAAGAAGGTAATTTGGGATTATTCAAAGCGGTGGAAAAATTTGATTGGACCAAAGGTTATAAATTTTCTACTTATGCCACCTGGTGGATTCGTCAATCTATCACTCGCGCACTGGCTGATCAGTCGAGAACCATCCGCATCCCAGTTCATATGGTGGAGACAATCTCCAAATATAAACAAACCCATCGTCGACTCAGTCAAGATTTAGGCAGAGAACCTTTAGCCGAAGAGATTGCTACGGAGATGGGTATTCCGGTTGAAAAAATTCATGTTATTGAAAATATCAGTCAAGAGACAGTTTCGCTAGAGCAACCAGTAGGGGATGATGATGATAAATCAACTTTAGAAAATTTTATTCCCGATGATAAAATTTTGCGTCCAGATCAAGAATCTTCTCGCAGAATTCTTTCTGATCAAATCCGGGAAGTTTTAAACGAATTAAATCCCAAGGAACGTAAAATTTTAGAAATGCGTTATGGTTTGCTTGATGGCATTCAACACACCCTTGAGAGAGTAGGAGAAGAATTTGGGGTGACTCGCGAACGTATCCGCCAGATTGAAGCAAAAGTTCACGAAAAACTTCGTCAACACGAAAAAATCGC
>JAVHOH010000034.1:37759-43277 GCA_036169935.1 Minisyncoccota bacterium
TTCATCTAGGCATTTATCAAAACTAGATGTGTCTAAATTAAGTATTTTTGCAAAAGATTTTAGATTAGGATCAGAAAAACCTCCTTTGTTTTCTCCATTTTGATGAGAGTAGAGATAATCGTGATATTCCCAGAATTTTCCCTGATCTCCGGCGCACCGAGCTCCCTCAGCTGATTTAATTGATTCTGGTCCTAAAAATGGGAAATCTCTATATACAAATTGCACGGCTCCATTTTTTACGTAATTATTAATAATTTCTGGAATAAAAGGAGCCCAAGTCGGATCATTTTTCTTTAAATAATCCATTACAGGTTTCATGGCGGAAGAATTAAGTTCTAAGCCGGTAACTGCTCCACAAAAGGGACATTGGAAATCTTCATACATAATAATAGAAACTTTTGCGTTTGGATTTCCGAGGGTTCTATCTTCTGCTCCAATTGGTGCTAAGGTTGTTGTCGTTACTGGAATTCCATTATTTAGGTCATTTTTTGATACGGAAAATTTACTTCCTTTTAATAAAATTGCGCCAGCTATTAGGAATCCTACGATTATAATTGCACTAACTATTTGTTTTTGGCTATTATTTTGCATGCTTTTGTAACTTTTATTTTAACTGGTAATACTCTATTATAGCATATTTGGAACACAAGGTATACAATTAATGTATTATTAGTTAAAATTAAAAAAAATATGAATAATGGAAAATGTGAGCACGGTTGTTTTTATAGAAAAATTAGAAAGGTTTTATTAATTGTCGGAGGTTTAAACTGGGGTTTGGTAGGGGTAGGAATGTTAATTGGCAGTGATTTAAATGTGGTTCATATGCTTTTGGGTTCTTGGCCAGTAGTGGAGGGTCTTGTCTATGTGCTTGTAGGTCTTGCCGCAATTATGAAGATTTTTAAATGTAAGTGTAAAAAATGTATGGGAGTATGTGCAGCTTGTGAAGCTCAAAATGTAGATCAAAATATGTAATTTTGCTTGCTTTTAAGCTTAAAAATGTTATATTAAAAGTGACCATATGGCTTTAATTTTAGACGTTATGTTCTATATTTTAGTTTTTTTATCTGTGTACGTGCAGGTGTTTTTTTTCGTTACCTTTCTTGAAAATAGGAAAAGAATAATTATCAGGGACGGAAAAATAAAACTGAATTTTTATCCATCTGTGACAGTTGCGGTGCCTTGTTGGAATGAAGAAAATACAATTGAAAAAACAATCCACTCGCTTTTAAATTTAAATTATCCAAAAGATAAGCTTAAGATATTCCTTATCGATGATGGGTCTACCGATAACACTTGGAATGTAATAAATAAGTTTATAAATTATTCTAATGTAAAAATTTTACATAAAGAAAATGGAGGAAAATATACAGCTCTAAATTTAGTTTTAGAAAATATAGAGACAGATTTTTTTGGAGGTCTTGACGCTGATTCATTTGCAGACCCTGAGTCGCTTATTCGGATTATGAGTTTCTTTGAAAAAGATCCTAGTATTATGGCTGTAGCTTCTTCGGTTATAGTAGATAATCCAAAAAACTTTATTCAACATGCTCAAAAAGCTGAATATGATATGGGAGTTTATTTCAAAAAAATGCTTTGTTTTTTAAATGCTATCAATGTGACCCCAGGTCCTTTGACAATTTTTAGAAAAAAAGTTTTTGATGATTTGGGTCCTTATCGGCACGGGCACAACACAGAAGATATGGAAATTGCTTACCGAATGCAAAAGAATCACTATAAAATAGAACATTGTAATGATGCTTACGTTTACACTAATACACCTAGAACTATAAAAAAGCTTTATAAACAAAGGCTACGCTGGATTTATGGTTTTATTAATAATACTATTGATTACAGAAGCGTTATTTTTAGAAAAAAATATGGTAATTTTGCCATCTTTACTTTGCCGATGGGAGTAATTTCTATTTTTTCTGTTAGCTATCTTTTTGGTAAAATAATTTATAATTTAGGAAATTTTTTGTATTCTAAAATTATACAGTTTGAAACTATCGGTATAAATTTTAATGTAAAAAAACTAAGCTTTGATCCATTTTTTATAAATACCCAATCTTTTATGTTTCTTGTATTAGTTATATATTTTTTAGTATTTTTTGCGATTCTTTTTGGAAGAAAAATGGCAAAAGAAAAAAATATTTTTTCTTTTAAAATACTTTATTTTTTTCCTGTTTACGCTATTGTTGCACCCTTTTGGTTTTTGAGGGCAGTTTATAACACTATTTTGCAAAGAAAACCAGCTTGGAGATAGAAAAATAAATTACGAATTACACATTATGAACTCAAACAATATTGATTGGAAAAAATATTTGATTGTATTATTGATTACCACAGGTCTTTTTTTTACCGCTAGTTATTTGAGTAACTATTTTGGTGGTCAAAAAATTAACCAATTAAAAACGATTCAAGACAATATTGCTATTAATATTCTTTCTTCGGAAACACAATATGCATTATTGCAAGAATCTTCATGTAAGAATATTTCAGGTTCTGTACTCTCAGGAGAGCTAGATGAACTTGGAAAAAAATTAGAATGGAGCCAAAATAATTTAGGTTCTAAAGATGAAATTTCTTATTTAAAAAAATATTATGCTCTTTTGCAAATTAAAGATTATCTTTTAATGAAAAAGATTTCGAAGAGTTGTGGAATAAAATCTGCTTTCATTTTGTATTTCTATACCACCGCAGAAAATTGCACTTTGTGTGAACAGGAGGGTTTGGTTCTTTCAAGTTTGAGAGATAAATATTCAGAGCTTAGAGTTTATTCTTTTGATTATAGTACAGATTCATCGGCTGTCGTTTCTATGCTTAAAATTTATAAGATAAAAGATACCGCACTTCCAGCGTTAGTAATTAATGACAATCTTATGACCGGCTTTCACCCAATAGATGAACTCGAAAAGATAATACAAGATGTTTTTAAATTACAAGAGACGAAGCCAACTACGGAGGGGAATAATACAAGTTCAAAATAGTCTGGCTAATAGTTATCCCCATCCTTTCTTTTCCTTTCCTTTCCTTTCCTTTCTATATTTTATATAATATAAGATATGTTAAATAGATTTCTAAAAAAGATATTACTGGGGGTCCTGTTAATTGTCTTTTTTCATTCCACTCCGGCTTTTGCTTGGAACCCTTTTTCTTCTCTAATTGATTTATACAAAAGTTACACGACTCCGCTGGTAGTCGTTCAACCTAACCCTACCTCTTTCCAGCCTTCCCCGAAGGAGAAGGCGAAAGAAACTTCTCCCATAACCGTCATAGGCAATCCAGTTTCTCCTACTATTAAAGTTAGTGATGCCACTATTCTCTCTATTCTCCAAAGATTAATCTCTCAACCGTACATTCAAAACAAATTACGCGGCCCTAGAGGATTCCAAGGAACATCAGGTTTTTCAAGTTTTTTTACCTACACTTTTCCAAGTGTTGACGGCACTGCTGGTCAAGTTTTACACACTAATGGTTCTGGCGTGTTGAGTTGGGGGTATGTGGGCGGAGGTGGAGGTGGCGGAGGCATTTCTTCTCAATGGACGACAGCTGGTTCAAGTATTTATTATAATACTGGAAATGTTGGTATCGGAACAGCAACACCAGCACAGAAGCTTGACGTCGTTGGCTCTATCGCTTTACCTACGACCATTGATTCTACTTCTGGTGTAATTTACAAAGGGGCAGATAGTTTTATTCACAATTTTGCTTTAGCTGGTACTAATGGTGATAATACATTTATTGGAATAAATTCTGGTAATTTTACCATGACAGGAAGTATAGGAACCCAAGGAAGTTTTAATACAGCAGTTGGACAAAATGCTCTTTCTGAAAATACGACAGGTGGAAAAAATACTGCTGTTGGTTGGAATTCTCTTCAGCACAATACTACTGGTGAAGATAATACAGCTTTTGGTTTGTCATCTCTCCGCACGAATACGATGGGATCTTTTAATACAGCTAATGGGTTTGCTGTTTTATTTGCTAACACTACAGGAAATAATAATACTGCAATAGGGTATGCTTCTATGAACCATAACACTACAGGAAATAATAATACTGCGACTGGTTTTTATTCTCTTTTTTTGAATACGACTGGTGTTTCCAATACTGCTAATGGATTTGGTTCTTTGGGTATTAATGATACAGGATCTTATAATACTGCATTGGGTAATGATGCTGGAGCATTCAATGTTTTAGGTTCAGGAAATTTGTTTCTTGGATATTCTGCTGGTAAATATGAAACAGGTTCTAATGCTTTTTATTTAGACAATCAAGATCGTGTAAATACTACTGGAGATAAAGCAGGGGCGTTACTTTATGGACAATTTAATGCAACACCAGCTAATCAAATTTTGACAGTAAATGGAAAATTAGGCATCGGGACGACGACACCAATTTATAACTTAGATGTTGTTGGTACTGGTTATTTTTCTCTCGGTTTACAAGCAAATGCAATTGTACTCGGTGGAAGTCCAGGGGTTGTAGGATGTAATAATTTTACAGATGAAATATGTAGTACTGGGAATCTTTGGCTTAATGCAGCAACGGGGGGAGAAATATTTTTAGGTAAAAGTATTGGTAGTAATATTTTGGGAGATTATATTTTACGAATTGATAATGTTGGCACTAATATTGGAACTGCTCCAGATATATATTTTGGGGCAGATGGAACAGGTGAAGGAATCGGTTCAAATAGAACTACTTATAGTTTAGATTTTTATACAAATTCATTACAAAGAATGTTAATTACAAATACTGGCGATGTCGGCATCGGGACGACGACACCAGCACAGAAGCTTGACGTCGTTGGTTCTATCGCTATTCCTACAACTATAGATTCCACTTCTGGCGTAATTTATAAAGGTGCAGATCGTTTTATACACAATTTTAATTTAGCTGGGACAGTTGGTGGCAATACATTTGTTGGAATAAATTCTGGTAACTTTACTATGACGGGAAGCACGGGAGAACAGGGGAGTAATAATACAGCAATTGGGGAAGATGCTTTAACATCAAACACCACAGGAAGTTACAACACAGCACAGGGATTGGAGTCTCTTTATATGAATGATACAGGAAGCTTTAACACAGCACAGGGATATCAATCTCTCGACGGGAACACTACAGGAAGTTACAACACAGTACAGGGAATGGAGTCTCTTTGGTATAACACCACAGGAAGTTACAACACCGCACAAGGAATGGATTCTCTTTACTCCAACATGACAGGAAGCTACAATACTGTACAAGGGTATAATTCTCTTCATAGTAACGATGGAAGCTACAACACCGCACAGGGATTTGATGCAGGAACTTTTATTGCTGATGGAATAAATGCAAACGGAACAGGAAGTTATTCATTGTTCTTAGGAGATAGTACAAAAGCTTTGGCAGACGGTCAGATTAACCAGATAGTAATAGGTAGTGGAGCAGTAGGTATTGGTTCAGACTCTGTTGTTTTGGGAAATGATAGTATCCTTACTACAGCTTTGAAGGGCAACGTCGGCATCGGGAC
>JAVHOH010000035.1:0-3189 GCA_036169935.1 Minisyncoccota bacterium
AACGTATAACCTTTGTATTATACACCCTTCAACAGTTTATGTCAAGGATTTGTATAAGTCCACCCATTCTTGCAGTCGAGAGGCAGATTAATCTGGTAATGTTTTGATTGTAGCATAGCTTCAAGTGGAGAGCATTTGTTTTTGAAAGCATGATGCACTCTCTTTTCATTGTAAAACAGTAAGTACTGATTAAATTTTTCATTAAACTTTGTAATATCGTCAAAAAGAAGATTGATATTGTAATCAATGAATTCTTCTTGCAAGGTGCGATTCAGCCTCTCGCAGTGAGCGTTCATTTTTGGAGTTCTGGGATAAGTGTGAAAATGAATGATGGATTTTTTTCCTGTTTCCCGAGTGAAATACTTTTTAAACTCACTGCCATTGTCCGAAAGAACATTTTTAATATCGTAAGGAAAAAGCATAGATACCAAGTGTAGAAAATGAGCCATGGTTTGCGAACCATGACTTTTGGTTCCCAGAGCAAAACCGACTCTGGAATATAGATCCATGGCTACGAGAATATACATCCGGTTGCCATTTCTTTGTTTTTCAATCGTGTCAAAAGCAATACAGTGGCCGGGGTATAACGCCTTAAAATCCTTTGGTTTACGCAATACTTTGTTTCTTTTTACTTTTGTGATTCTGCCGGTACCAGTAATCCTTTGAGGGTAATCTCGCAATCCTCCCAAATCTCTAATCAGCCTGCCTATTGTGCTAATGCCTGGACAGGTAAGGCCGTACACATCGCAAAAATCCAAAAGCAACGGACGGAGCTTTTCTTTGCCCAGATTTTTGTGCGTTAATCTTAAACTTTTAATTTCCTCTAATATTCTGGCATCCCAAATTCTTTTCCTCTTGTTTTTAGGAGTTCTTTTCTTTGAATTTAATGCTTCTAGTTTGCCTCCGCCATCTTTTAAATTCTTCTGCCACAGGAAAAGCGTTCTCTCCTTAATATTAAAAGCTTCCTCTGTGGCAATGGCGCCGTGTTTCTCCCAAAAAGATAGAATCCGACATCTTTCCTTTGCTTGTTCGGTAATCATATACCGAAAGCGTATCACTCTTTGCCAAGTTGTTATGAAGCCTTTTGTTCCTTTAAATTTGTTAAATTGTCGCATTCTTTAGTTTCCTAAAGACTGCAATATGTATCTGAACTTAGACAGGATTAAAAAGCTTATTTTATAACCCCAAAACGCAAAACCCCCTGACAAGGGGGGCTTAGGGGGTTGTATAATCTTATTTCCTTGCAGCGATAATAGTTTCAGCGACATTGTTCGGCACGATGTCATAACGGAAGAATTCCATTGTAAAAGATGCCCTTCCCTCAGTCATTGACCTTAACCCTGTCATATAGCCAAACATTTCAGAAAGAGGCACAATCGCTTTTATCACTTTATTCATACCTCTGTCTTCCATCCCTTCAATAAGTCCACGCTTAGAAGAAAGGTTTCCGGTGACATCTCCCATAAATTTATCGGGAGTAACAACTTCCACCTTCATCATTGGTTCTAGAATAACTGGGTTTGCACGACGGCAAGCATCTTGGATGGCCATAGAGGCAGCAATTTTAAAAGCCATTTCATTGGAATCCACTTCGTGGTAACTTCCATCCCAAAGTTCAACAGAAACATTTACAATTTTAAACCCAGCCAAAACTCCCCTATCCAGTCCTTCCTTAAATCCTTTTTCACAAGGTGCAATATATTCCTGTGGAATTACTCCTCCTTTGATTGTATTTACAAATTCAAAACTTTCAGAACGTTTCGTGTTTTTCGGCAAATCTTCCAATTCTTCTTTGGTAAGCATTTCCATCGGCTTAACTTTTATCTTCACATGCCCGTAGTTTCCGCGACCACCTGACTGTTTTATATATTTTCCTTCAGCGTCAGAAGTGCCGGTAATGGTCTCTCGATACGCAACTTGTGGTTTTCCAACATTTGCTTCCACGGTAAATTCGCGCTTCATGCGATCCACAATAATTTCCAAATGAAGTTCTCCCATTCCGGCAATAATTGTTTCACCTGTTTCTTGGTCAGTTGTAACTTTGAAAGTAGGGTCTTCTTGAGCGAGACGATTGAGCGCCATTCCCATTTTTTCTTGATCCGCTTTGGTTTTAGGCTCAATCCGCAAAGAAATAACCGGCTCAGGAAAAACAATTCTGTTTAATTCAATTGGATTATTTTCATCACAAATGGTGTCTGAAGTAATTGTATCTTTTAATCCGACTGCGGCGGCAATCTCTCCAGCAAAAACTTGCTTTACTTCTTCACGGTCATTGGCATGCATTCGAAGAATTCGGCCGATGCGTTCTTTGTTGCGCGTACGTGGATTATAAACATAACTGCCAGCCATCAAACTTCCTGAATAAACACGGAAGAAAATAATTTGTCCAACGAATGGGTCCGTCGCTACTTTAAAAGCAAGCGCCGAAAATGGTTCCGAATCTGAAGCATGACGCACCATCGGCTCATCAGTATCTGGATTAACTCCCGGAATTGGTGGAATATCTGTCGGAGCTGGTAAATAGTCCACAACAGCATCGAGCACAAGCTGAACACCTTTATTTTTTAAAGCAGAACCGGCATAAACTGGAAAAATTTCGTTATTGATTACAGCCTTACGTAAAGTTTTTTTCAACACATCAATATTAGGGACAACTCCTTCTAAATATTCTTCCATCATTATATCATCTGTCTCCACTATCTTTTCAATAAGCTCGTTGCGATATTTTTCTGCCTCAGTTTTTAAATTTTCTGGCAAAGAACTTAAGTCTTTTTCAATAACTTTATTTCCCATTTCTCCTTCAAAGTAATAAGCTTTCATCGTAAGCAAATCAACAACACCCTCATGGTGTTCTTCAAGTCCAATCGGAATCTGCATTCGAACAGCTTTTTTTGTAAGTCTATCCAAAATAGTCGCATATGAATGTTCAAAAGAAGCACCAATTCTATCTAATTTATTTATAAAACAAACTCGAGGAACTTTGGCTTCATCGGCATAACGCCAATTTGTTTCAGACTGCGGTTCCACGCCTGCTACCCCGTCAAACACGACGACTGCGCCGTCGAGTACGCGGAGAGAACGTTTCACTTCAACTGTAAAATCAATGTGCCCAGGGGTATCAATAATATTAAAACGATGTTTTTTTGATTTATCTTTTGGGTCCGCATAAGTCGGAGTCCAAAAACAAGT
>JAVHOH010000036.1:0-13396 GCA_036169935.1 Minisyncoccota bacterium
ATGGAAATGAACCATGTGGGGAAGAATTTAAGACCGGTTATTCACCCGAACACCCCAAAATAGTCTATTGCGAAAAGTGTTATCAGCAAGAGGTGTATTAGCTACTTTAGTTTGATAAAGTAATTTGAAATATGGAATATAAACAAGAAAATAAAACATGCCAAAACTGCAAAAAAGAATTCACCGTAGAGCCGGAAGATTTTAACTTTTATGAAAAAATAAAAGTTCCTCCACCGACTTGGTGTCCAGAATGCAGGATGATAAGGCGAATGCTTTTCCGAAATGAGCGATCTTTATATAAACAAAATTGTGGATTATGTGGAAAATCTACAATCTCAATGTATGATCCAGAAAGTAAGTATGAAGTATATTGCATTGATTGTTTTAACTCTGATAAATGGAATTCGTCAGATTTTGAGCAGGATTACGATTTTAGCTGCTCATTTTTTGAGCAATTTGGTGAATTTCTTAAGAAAATTCCGCGTAGAGCTTTATATAGAGATTTTGATGTAAATAGTGAATATACCAACCAGTCAGTATATATGAAAAACTGCTATCTTTGTTTTGGGGGACATCACTATGAAGATTCTGATTATTGTGCCCAAAATTTTTTCTTGAAAAATTGTTTAGATGTAAATTTTTCGTCGAAAAGTGAATTTTGTTTTGATTCTATCCGTTTAAGAAACTGTTTCCGTGTTCGATTTGGATATTATTCTGAAAATTGCATAGATTCATGGTTTATTTACAACTGTAGAAATTGCCAAAATTGTGTTGGTTGTACCAACTTGCGCAATAAAAATTATTGTATTTTTAATAAACAATATAATAAAGAAGAATATGAAAATAAAATAAAAGAATTAGCTCTTTCTCAACGCGAAAATATAGAAAACATTAGAAAAGAATTTTGGAAACAGTCCATTTCTTTTCCAAGAAAATTTGCAAATGTCAAAAACATTATAAATTCAACAGGAGACAATTTAGAACAAGTAAAAAATTGCCGAAATTCTTTTAATCTTACAGAAGACGAAAATGTTAATTGTTCCTTTTTTGTACCCACCGGAGGGAAAGATTGTTTTGATTTAGATCATGTGGGTCTTGGTACTAGTGAATGTTATGAAATTCACAGTGCCTTTGGGGACAATAGAGTTTTCTTTTCAAACAGGGTTTACTATTCGCATGATGTAGAATTTTCAGATGATTGCTATAATTGTGAAAATCTTTTTGCTTGTGCCAGCCTACGTAAAAAACAATATTGCATTTTTAACAAGCAATATGGAAAAGAAGAATACAATGAATTGGTTTCTAAAATAAAAAAACATATAGATGAAATGCCATATATAGATAAAAAAGGAAGAATATATAAATACGGAGAATTTTTCCCGATAGACATAATGCCATTTGCGTATAATGATTCTGTCGTTAATGAATATTTTACACTTACAAAAAAAGAAATTTTGAATCGTGGATATAAATATAAAGAGCCAGAAACAAAAAATTACAAACCAACTATTTTATCTCATCAGTTACCAGTAATAGAGATAGCTAATGAAAAAATTCTTAAGGAAATTGTACAGTGCGATCATTTGGGACATTGTAATGACAAATGCACAACAGCTTTCCGTATTATCCAAAATGAATTAAATATCTGTAAAACATTAGGCATTCCATTACCATCATTATGTCCGAATTGTAGACATATGGAAAGAATGAGGCTATTTAATCTGCCAAGACTTTATCATCGACAATGTATGTGCGATAAAAAAAATCATTTTCACGGAACAGAAAAATGTGAAATAGAATTTGAAACTTCTTATGCTCCTGATCGACCTGAAATTGTCTATTGCGAAAAATGTTATCAGCAAGAGGTGTATTAATTTTAGTTGTGGAAAAGTCTCCAGACGTCGGACATCAGATGTCCGACGTCTGCACGTTTATAGGCATTCAGGATTAATGCCGAAGACGTAGTCGTTTATCAAATTTTGCCCTTCAACATATTTGTCTCCCAAAAAGCCAATTATATCTTTTTTGGTAATTAAATTTTTATATTCTTCTGTAAAAGTTTTGGCAAGTGGCAAATAAGACCAATGCCACTTTTCTTCATTGTAACCGGTAGGTCGGCTCGTTCCTTTTAAAGTATAAGGCTGGCAGAATCCAAACAGGGGGGCGTTTTTTATTAGCCATTCATATTCTTCTTCGCCTTGCGCGGTTTTAAAATATTCGGGAGTTGAAGCATTAAAATCTATATCCGATCCCCAGTGGTGTCTAGAGGTGCCGGGCACGGAACTATATTCCAAGATTTTTTTAAATCTTTCTAAATCATCAAGAACATTGATATTTAATTTTTTTCCATTCACAAGTGTAAATCCGGACCATTTGTTATTCCAAAGATCTCTTTGATAATCAAAGTTTCTGGTAGCCGAAGCTATTTTTAAATTTATTCCATCTTTTTGTGCTGTCTTAGCCATATTTAGAAAAGCATTCAGGGTTTCTTTTCTTAAATACATTTTGGTATTATTGGTAGTATTTTTTAGAGGTATTAAAGTGAAATCTTCTCTTTGAGAAGGGTCAAATTTACCCATTAAATAAATTTTCTCTGTTTCTCTCTGTGCTTGTTGTTGCACTAAAAATTTTTGATAATTTAGTTCCTTTTCTTTTTTTTGTTCCAAACTCCAGAATATTGAAATAACAATGAGTACCAATGAAAGAATTAAGACAATTAAGGGGAATGTGTATTTTAAGAGTATTTTCTTCATTTTTCAACAATACCACGCGGGTATATTTTAATCAAAAAAGAATAATGCTATACTCTACACATGCTTATAAATCTGGTTAAAATTTCGATTCCGACGGCTTTTGCCTTTTTTTTAGCCCTTCTACTCACTCCTATTGCTACTCATTTTTTCTACAAATATAAAATGTGGAAAAAATATTCTAGAAATGACGATAAAATTGATGATTTTAAAAAAATACATAACGAACAAGATGAACTAAAAACACCCAGGGTAGGTGGAATAATAATTTGGGTTTCCGTATTGTTTACAACACTTATTTTTTATTTAGCTTCAATTATATTTCCATCTGCAAATATGGAAAAAATGAATTTTTTGAGTCGGAATCAAACCCTGATACCTTTTTTTACGCTTCTCCTCGGTTCTTTGATCGGGCTTTGGGATGATCTCATTCAAATTTATGGTAATGGTAAATTTGCTCGGGATGATAAATCTTGGCGTAAATGGAAAGCTTTTCTTGTAATGCTTGTGTCTTTTCTTATAGGTCTTTGGTTTTTTTATAAATTAGGAATAGTTGGAATTAATATTCCATTCGGTGGAGAAATTTATTTAGGTATTTTAATTATTCCGTTGTTTGTGATAGTCGCTCTGGCCACTTTTTCTGGCGGGGTAATCGATGGCATAGATGGACTTTCAGGGGGAGTGTTGGCTTCTATTTTTGGCGCATACGCGGTTATCGCTTTAGCTAATAATCAAATAGATCTCGCTGCTTTTTCTGGAGTTATTACGGGAGTGATACTGGCTTTTCTTTGGTTTAATATTCCGCCGGCTAGATTTTATATGGGGGAGACGGGGATAATGGGACTCACCATTACCTTAGCAACTTTTGCGTTTTTGACTGATTCAGTTTTGATTCTTCCGATTGTCGCTTTGCCACTCGTCATTACATCCGGTTCAGTTATTCTGCAAATGGCTTCAAAAAAATGGAGAGGGGGAAAAAGATTATTTAAGCTTGCGCCTATTCATCATCATTTTGAAGCTATCGGTTGGTCTCCTTATAAAGTGACGATGCGTTATTGGGTTCTTTCTGTTATGTTTGCGATTATTGGCGTAATTTTGGCAATTATCAGTAGATAACTACAGGCAAGACCTGTAAAATTACAGGTCTTGCCTGTAGAAAAGAAATTTAATGCGAGAAAAAAAAGTAGATAGATTTTTTTTAATAATTGTATTTCTTTTGCTGGCGGTCGGAATTGCTATTTTTATTTCGGCCTCTTTGGGGGTTTTAGCTAAAAATGAAAAAACTTTTTACTCGGTGCTTTTTAGTCAATTGATTCTTGGTCTTGGTTTAGGACTTGCCGGTATGTATTTTTGCTTGAAAATAAATTATAAATTTTGGCGGAACTTTTCTTTTATAATTTTCTTAGGATCTATTTTATTAACAGCGGCGGTTTTCATCCCTTCTTTGGGGTGGAGCCATGGCGGAGCATCCAGGTGGATTCAAATCGGTTCGTTTACTTTTCAACCGGTAGAGTTTTTAAAATTTGGTTTTGTAATTTATTTTGCCGCGTGGTTGTCCTGGGCAAAAAATAAAGTGCAAGATTTTAGATTTGGAATTTTGCCGTTTGGCATTATGCTTTCCGTTATTGCTTTTATCTTACTAAGACAGCCGGATACAAAAAGTTTTATTTTAATTACTGTGACTGGTTTGGCGATGCTTTTTGTTTCCGGTGTTCCGGTTAAATATATTTTTGGGATAGGTTTAGGATTGGTATTTTTATTTGGGACCCTTGTTTATTTTACACCCTATCTTCAAAAACGAGTGGAAACTTTTATTAATCCAAGCTTGGATGCAAAAGGGTCTTCTTATCAAATTCAACAATCACTCATTGCTCTCGGTTCAGGGGGTATTTTAGGACGAGGTTTTGGTCAAAGTGTTCAAAAATTCAGTTATCTTCCAGAACCTCAAGGAGATTCTATTTTTGCTGTTTTGGGCGAGGAATTTGGTTTTGTGGGGGCGTTTATTACAATATTTCTTTATCTGCTTTTTCTTTTACGTGGTTTCCGTATTGCCAACCGAGTGCCGGATTCTTTTGGTGGACTTTTAGTCTATGGAATTGTTATACTTATTACAGTACAATCATTTATGCATATTGCTTCTGTTACCGGAGTTTTTCCATTGACCGGAGTTCCACTCCCTTTTATGAGTCAAGGAGGGACTTCGCTTATGATTTATCTTATGGCAATAGGGATTGTGCTTAATGTGTCAAAATTTTCCGCCAAGGGCGGATCAGCCTAGGGCTGACAAAATAATTTAAATTAATTTATGAAAATAGTTTTTACGGGTGGGGGAACAGGCGGGCATTTTTATCCAATTATCGCTGTTGTCCAAAAAGTTAATCAAATAATAAATAAGGAGCATATAATAGGAGCGAAACTCTATTATATTTCTGATGATCCTTATGATAAAGAAATGCTCGTTGAAAATGAACTTTTGTATGAAGAGATAAGCACCGGAAAAATGCGCACCCACTTTTCTCTCAATAGTTTTTTTCTGAATTTTTCTGATATTTTTAAAACTTTCTTTGGTACGATTAATGCGATTTATAAAATATTCTCCATATATCCTGATGTGGTTTTTGGTAAAGGGGGGTACGCGGCCTTCCCAGTGCTTTTTGCCGCTAGAATTTTAGGTATTCCTGTTTTAATTCACGAATCAGATTCTGCCCCAGGAAGGGTGAATAAATGGGCCGGGCATTTTGCGAGAAAAATTGCTGTATCTTTTATTGAGGCGGCAGATTATTTTCCTAAAGATAAGACGGCTTGGATAGGCCAGCCGATATTGGCTGAAGTGGAACATAAAGCGTCACGTAAAGAAGCGCTCTCCTATTTTAAACTAGAAACAGAATTACCGGTTATCGTCATTATCGGAGGCTCCCAAGGCGCAGAGCTGATAAACAACACCATTTTGGATGCATTGCCGAGATTAATAAAAAATTATCAGGTTATTCATCAAACAGGCATTAAAAATTTTAAACTTGTTTCTGAACAAGCAGAAGTAGCACTAAATGATAATAAAGATAAATCAAGATATCTGCCGTTTCCTTATTTGAATCAATTGGAAAAGAAAATGGCTGCCGGAGCGGCAACTATCTTTGTTTCTCGTGCTGGATCAACTATTTTTGAGATAGCATCTTGGGGGGTGCCATCAATTATTATTCCCATAACAACGACCAATGGTGATCATCAAAGAAAAAATGCTTTCAGCTATGCACGAGCCGGAGCTTGTAGTGTGATTGAGGAAGCGAATATGACGGCTAATATATTGAGTTCCGAAATTGAAAGAATAACAGGTGACAAAAATGGCTATCAAAATATGGCGCAGAATGCAAAAGTTTTCAGCAAACCCGGCGCAGCGGAAAAAATCGCCCGTGAATTGGTAGATATCGCTTTGAGTCACGAGAAATAACTTGTGCTATTATATATAGATGGAAGACAATAAAGTTATAACCAGATTTGCGCCATCACCAACAGGATTTATGCATGTGGGAGGAGCCCGCACAGCGCTTTATGCTTGGCTTTTGGCTCGAAAAAATAATGGACAATTTATTTTGCGTATTGAAGATACAGATAAAGTGAGAGAGGTGGAGGGTTCAATAGCGCACATACAGAAATCGCTAAAATGGCTCGGATTAGAATGGGATCAAGGGCCAGACATTGGTGGGTCATATGCTCCATATATTCAATCAGAGAGGCTAGAAATATATAAAAAATATGCAGACATTCTTATTAAAAAAGGAATGGCTTATGCAGATCCATATACCGAAGAAGAAATTGAAAAATTTAGAAAAGAAGCAGAAGCTGATAAGAAGCCTTTTTTATATCGCGAACACAGACGAGAAGATGTATTACCATGGGACGGTACTAAACCTTTACGCTTTAAAGTTGGTGAATTAAAACGAACAGTTTGGAATGATGTTGTTTGGGGAGAGCTTTCAGCTGGCCCAGAAGCGCTAGATGATTTTATTTTAATAAAAAGTGATGGCTACCCGACATATAATTTTGCACACGTTGTCGATGATATAGAAATGGGTGTAACGCATGTAGTTCGGGGGCAAGAATTTATATCTTCGACACCCAAGTTTTTGTCTTTATATGAAGCTTTTGGTGTGAAGCCTCCACTATTTGTGACGACCCCTCCGATAATGGGACCTGATGGAAAAAAGAAACTTAGTAAGCGTGATGGAGCAAAAGATATTTTAGATTATGAGAAAGAAGGTTATTTGCCTGATGCAATGATAAATTATTTGGCATTTCTTGGTTTTAATCCGGGTGGAGAAAAGGAGGTCTACATTCGAGAAGAGTTAATAAATATTTTTGACCTAACCAAAATTCAGTGTTCTGGTGCACAGTGGAATGACGTTAAGCTTGATTGGATGAACAAAGAACATATTAAGTTGCTTTCCAAAGAAGAAATAAAAAAAAATATTTTGAAATGGCTACCTGAAAAAATGCGAAACAATAAAATTGCTCCAAAATTAGCGCCGTTAATTTTTGAAAGAATAAATAAATGGGGAGATATCAAAGACATGATTGCGAGAGGGGAGTTGAGTTTCTTCTTTAATGCTCCAGAATATCCGAAGGAAAAATTAATTTTTAAAAATACTTCGCCCGAAAAAATAAAAAATAATTTAGAATTAGCAATCAAAGAATTAGAAAAATTGGATGAAAATAATTTTACGGAAGAGAACATTAAAAATGCATTGATGTCAATAGCGGATAAATTAGAGAGCAGGGGGGAGCTGCTCCATCCGGTGCGTTTTGCCTTATCGGGATTGGATAAATCTCCCGATCCTTTTACTATTGCTTCTATAATAGGAAAAAATGAAACTTTATCTAGAATACAAAAAGCTATTTAGTATTATATTTATAATTATTTTGTTAGTGATACCTGTTGGTGTTTCTTTGGCGCAGATGGCTTCGGATATTCAAAATAAAATTAATCAACGGGATGCCGATATTATCCAATTGGAAAGAGAAATTGCTGCTTATCAGGCGCAACTCGATAATCTCGGACAGCAAAAAAGTTCTTTAAATAGTTCTCTAAAACAGCTTGATTTGACCAAAAAAAAATTAAACGCAGACATCGCTTTAACTCAAAATAAAATTGATAAAACAAACTTAAAAATAAAAAGTTTAAGCTCAGATATAAATGATAAAGAAAGTTCAATAAATAATAATTTAGAATTTGTTAAACTTGAAATCAGAAATATTAACGAATATGAACAAAAAACAATAGTTGAAAATATGTTATCTCAAAATGATTTTACTGTTGTTTGGAATGACATCGATAGTATCATCACCGTTCGAGAAAAAATAAGGGCAAATATTATTACTTTGAAGCAAATGAAGGGAACACTCGAAGATACCAGACAGTCAACCATTGATGCTAAAGCTGAGCTTACGAAGCTTAAAATTCAGCTTTCCGATCAGCAAAAAATAGTAGTACAAAACACGAATGAAAAAAATAAATTATTAAAACAAACAAAAAATAACGAAGCTAATTATCAGAAACTTTTGAAAGATGGATTAGCTAAAAAAGATGCTTTTGAAAAAGAATTATATGATTATGAAATGCAATTGCAGTATATTCTGGATTCTTCAAAACTTCCGAGTAAAGGTGTTTTATCCTGGCCTCTTGATTATATTTATATTACTTCTTCTTATGGTTCAAGAAATGGCGGATTCCATTATGGAGTTGATTTTAGAGCTAGAAGTCCTGTGCCTGTCTATGCGATGTCTGATGGTGTAGTAGCTGGTACGGGAGATACAGATACAGAATGCCCCGGAGTTTCTTTTGGACGTTTTATTTTAATTAAATATAATAATGGTTTGGCTAGTACTTATGGGCATCTTTCCCTTATTAAAGTATCTACAGGACAGAGAGTCGCAAGGGGGGAATTAGTCGGTTATACGGGCAATACAGGCTATTCTACAGGGCCACATCTACATGTTTCAGTTTATGCGAAAGATGCAGTTAATGTAAAGACAATACCCAGTAAATCATGTTCTGGAAAGATTTTGACTCAGCCGATATCTCCAATAAATGGGTATCTTAATCCTATTTACTATTTACCATCATAAGTGATAAAATAAATATATATGAAGAATAAACAAAAAGGGATAAGTATATTAGGAATCATTTTTTTTGGTTTTATTCTCATTTTAGTGCTCAGTTATTTTCATGTAAGTATTAAAGCTGTCGTAGAAAGTCACGCAGGACAGGAAAATGTAAATTATGTCGGGGGAGGGGCTAAAAACTTATGGACTACTTATTTAGCGGAACCAGCCTCATATCTTTGGAATGATGTTTGGATAAATATTTTTTGGAAAGGTTTTATTTCTAATATGGAACGTATCCGCGATGGCAAGCCTACAGACTTAGATAAAGCAGCCAATAATTTAAAAATTCAACAATAACTAGGGAAGGGCTATTTTATTAATGGTCTTTATTATAATTATATATAAAGAGATTGTCACAAAACATATATTGTGCGACACGGTATAGTTTACTGACAGGCGCTAGAAAGTATATAGCCGGCCTGTTCTGCCTCTTCCCCTGTCGCAAAGTAGACGCGATTTTCTTGCTTGATAGTTTTACCAGCAGAGCAACTTGTAGAATAATATTTACTTCCCCGACTTGAGGCGAAGAAATTTTTGCCAGTAGAATTTGAATTTTGAGTGGTGTTTGAATATTCCACAGCCGAGACCACATTTGCTGTTTGGGTTGTATTTGGGTCTGTATACTCGATTTTAACGCCTCCAGAGCTATCTTCTTTGGATAATCTACCTAGTTCAAATGACCCCAGGCCGACCAAAATTACAATGATAACTATTAAAACATCCTTCCCTTTTTCGCTTTCTAAGCAGTTCTTTATTATTGGCTTGATTTTTTCCATAAAATTGTTTATACTCTATTTGTTTTAAATTTTAACATTTAATAATATAATTTCAAAATGGCACATAGAAAAGCCGGCGGTACCGCCAAAAACTTAAGAGATTCACAGCCTAAATACCTCGGTATTAAGCTTGCCGATGGTCAAAAGGCCCAGTCGGGCTCTATAATCGTCCGCCAGCGCGGTACAGTCATCATGGCGGGTACAAACGTCTCCGTAGGCAAAGATCATACCCTTTTTGCCCTTAAACCCGGCACAGTCAAGTTTGGCTCCAAGCGTAAAATATCATTTCACGGCAAAACCGCAGTCAAAAAAGTAGTGAATGTAATTTAGTTTTATGCTCTCTCAACAATAAGCTTAAACGAAGATTTTTTGTTTTTTATAACAATTGGGATTTCATGCTCCCCTATTTCTTTAATCGGTTTTTCCAAGACAATAAATTCTTCGCTGATATCGGCATGATTTTGTTTTTTCATTTCTTCGACGATTTCTTTGGTGTGGATTTTTGAAAACAAATGACCCTTCTCGTCGGCTTTTACTTTAATTGTAATAATTTTGCCTTTTATTTCTTCTAAATTTTTTAGTAAAAGATCTTCCTGTACTTCCCTCTCTATTTCTATATTTTTATTTCTTTTTTCCAAATTGGCAATTGCTTTCGGGGTGGCGGGTTCGGCTAATTTTCTCGGCAACAAAAAATTTATGGCATAGCCGTCGTTTACTTCTTTTATATCGTGCCTCTTCCCTACCCTGGCAACATCTTGTAGAAATATAACTCGCATTTTACTTTATAACTTTATGAACTTTATAACTTTTTACTTATTTAGCAATTCTACTGCTTTATTGAGTTGCGGATCAACTTTGGTGTCTAAGTCTTTTTGCGTAATTTCTACAGGATAGTCCGGGGTCAGGCCCTTTTCAGAAATTGATGTGCCATTCGGAGTCAGCCACTTAGCAACTGTAATTTTTAAAATTGTATCCGAAGTAACATCGATGACTTCTTGAACAGAACCCTTTCCGAAACTTTGCGCGCCCACAAGTTTTGCTCGCCCATTGTCTTGTATGGCGCCAGCGAGAATTTCAGAAGCAGAAGCAGAACCGCCGTCTATTAAAATTACAAATTTCAATTTATTATTAAATATATCATAACCCTTGCTTCTAAATATTTCGGATGTTTTGTTATTGCCATAATCTTCCGTCACAATCGTCTTCCCTCCCGGCAAGAACCAGCTTGCCATGTCTACGGCTGCATCCAAATAGCCTCCAGGATTTCCTCGTAAATCAAGCAAGAGCTTGTCGTTTCCAGATTCAGCGAATTGTTTCATTGCGTTACGAAAAAGGTTTGAAGAGTTAGCGGAAAAAGTGTAAAGTTTAATTACAAAAATTCCATCTTTTCTTAATTCTGTATCTAGAGTTGGTAGATTGATTGTATCTCTTATAATTTTTATTTCTTTTGGTTGATCTAACCCTTCACGAAAAATTGTGAGGGTGACAGTCGTTCCTTTTGGTCCTCGGATCAACTTAATTGCTTCTTCAATACTTAATCCCGTTGTAACTTTTTCGTCAATTTTAAGAATTTTATCGCCAGATTTAATATTAGCTTTATAGGCTGGGGTATCTTTAAGTGGAGCAATAACCGTGAGTATCTTGTCTTTCATTCCTACCTCCATACCAATTCCATCAAAGTTGCCAGCTATTTCTTCTTCAAATGATTTTGCTTCATCCGGTGTAAAAAATACGCTATAAGGGTCATTTAAAGAGCCCACAAGGCCTGAAATTGCTCCATAAACTCGATCCTGATCAGTTATTTTAGAAGCCGATGGGTATTTTTCATTCATAGTGTTCCAAACTTTCCAGAACGGAGAAAAATCGGCTGTGGTTATAACTTGGGTTCCTTTTCCGGAAATTCCAACAACTTTATCTATTTCCGGACGATTATTAATTCCCAGGTAAACACCCAAAATAAAAAATAGGGCCACCAATAAAACGGTAGCAGCAACAGTCATGCGTTTTGTTGTAAAAAATTCTTTCATCTGGTCTTTAAATTAATTTATACCTCTTTATCATTGAAATTGCTGTTTTCAGAAAAATTATCACAAATTTTATTTCGGTCTTCTTTTATTTTATAATCTTTATATATGGTATAGCTTAAACAAACAAGTCCTAATCCGGAGAGAGTAAATAGCTTGTCTTTCCAAGAATAAGAAAATCCCAAATATGGCAATATCATTACCCAGATTCCTAAAATTAAAAGTATTCGTACTTTGCGCATAAGTATATTATATCAATAATAGAAAATTAATGCAAAAGTTTATTTAAAATATTCAGGAGTATTTACAGACATCCAATCTAAAAGTTGGCGCATAATAGATGAAGCACCCACATTGTTTGTATTCGGTCCAGCTTCCATCATTATTACAAAAGCATATTTGGGATTTTCATATGGCAAAAACCCAATGACCCAAGAATTCACTTTATTTTTAGCAATACCAATTTGAGCTGTACCTGTCTTGGCGGCTACTTGCACATACGGTACATTTAATGATGCGGCGGTTCCAGATGTTACTGCGAGTCTCATTCCTTGGTGTATTGTATCGAAATAATTTTTTTTAAAATCAAATGTAGAAATTTGCTTTGTTAAATCGGGATACAATTTTTCTTCTTCAGTTTTGTTTAATAATAAATGCGGGGTTAATAATGTTCCTTTATTGGCGATAGCTCCAACGGCGCGAACCATCTCTATTGGAGTTACCTGAAAACCATATTGCCCAATGGCAGTATGATAAGTGTCCCCAATTCTCCAAGGATCCCCTTTGAAGTTTTTTATTTTCCATTCCGGGTTTGGAATTGTTCCTTGTTTCTCATCTGGTAAATCAATTCCAGTTTTTTTTCCAAAACCAAAAAGTTTTGCGTATTTTTCTATATTTGCGATCCCAAGCCCTTTTTGATTTTCATATCCTCCTCCGATTTCATAAAAATAAACATCGGAAGATACTGCGATGGCTTCCATCATGTTTGTCCAGCCGTTTACTTGCCAGTCTTTAAAAACAGTTTTTTGATCTGGAAAATAAGGATTTGGGATTGAGATGGAACCGGTTGAAAGTATTTTTTTATATGGATCAATCACTCCCTCAGTTAAAGCGCCTATGGCAAAAAATGGTTTGACAATTGATCCTGGAGTATAAAGCCCAGAAATATTTCTATCCAAAAAAACTTTTCTTTTATCAGTTAAATATTCACTTATCTGCGCTGAATCTTTTCCGAAAGAAAGAATTTCAGAATTATATTCTGGGAAACTCGTAGAAGTTATGACTTCTCCATTTTGAGCATCCATTATTACCCCTGCCCCGCCTGTAAAGGATTTACTGTCAGATAAATTTTTGATGAGGGTAAATAATTCTGTTTGTATTCGCGAATCGACAGTCGTCACTAGGTCAGTGCCCTGTTTGGGAGAATTTACAATATTTTCTGAATATATTTTTCCCAATGCGTCTGTTTCTATTATTTTTGACCCATTTTCTCCCTTAAGTTTATCATTGTATTGTTTTTCAAGACCGTCAATGCCCTCAAATTCACCCTGCCAATAATTGCCGGTTTTGTCTTGGGTTGGATAACTGACATAACCCAATAAATGCGAGAAACCGAGTGATAAATATGCACGGATAGAAGGCAAATTAACTTCTGCGGGAGCCGAGCTCCCACTTGGGAGCTCGG
>JAVHOH010000036.1:13406-14336 GCA_036169935.1 Minisyncoccota bacterium
GGCGCGCCCCGCTCCCGCATCTATTTTTTTGTTCCAAGCTAGTTCTACTTTGTTGCGATCATAGATTATTCCCCTATCGGTGAAAATAATGGCTTTTTCTAATATATTATTTTGGCTTCTTTTAAAGTAGGCTTCGCCTTTCCCTATTTGAAGATAAACAAGACGAGTTCCAAAGATTCCCATAAAAAATAAAAACAAAATACTGAGCAATAAAATAGTTCTTTTAGGAATTGGTTTTTCTATCCGCCCTTCAAATTGTTGGCGATCAAAGTTTTGTAAATTTTTTGAATCAAGAAAAATTTCGTCCGGTTCTACAAAAGAACTTTTATATTTTATTTTATTTTTTTTTATTATTCGTGTGATCATCTTAAGAATAAAATTTTAGTTTCTTTTTTGTTATTTCTATTATTATTAAAATAATGAAAGTGATAATAAAAGAGACAAAAATTGTACCGGAAAATTTCGCTTCTCTTATTCCATAAAGCAAATCTGATAAAATAAATAATAACACTGCTTCCCCAAAAATAGAAAAATATATTATTCCCGCTAAAGCCAGTATAATAGACAACCAAAAAGGCATAAAAAGTATGGAAAATAGAAGTAAAATAGAAGCCGAAATTCTTAATATCATCACTTCATTTTACACACTTTAGTTAAAAATACAAATTATGAACAAGGGTTTATTATAAAAATAATTTAGTGTATACTTTCAATATATGAGAATATTAGATGATGTGAAGCTGGACTATCAAGACGTATTACTCCGGCCCAAAAGAAGCACTCTTGAATCCAGGAAAGATGTTTTGCTTGAACGCACTTTTACTTTTTATCACTCTCCCCAAAAATGGACTGGTATTCCTATTATGACTGCCAACATGGCAACTTGTGGAACTTTTGAAATGGCCAGAATCCTTTCAAAATACAAAATGA
>JAVHOH010000037.1:0-5560 GCA_036169935.1 Minisyncoccota bacterium
CTTCATAGTACTTTGAAATCAGAAGAATCAAAAATGATTAATGCTGTGCCAAATCCCAAAATAGTTATCGCTGGAAGTGGAATGTCGACAGGCGGACGGGTAGTGCATCATGAGAAGCAATATTTGCCAGATCCAAATAACACCCTTCTTTTGACTGGATATCAAACTGTCGGAACTCCTGGACGTTTAATCCAAGAAGGATTAAAAACAGTTCGAATAACCGGGGAGGATGTCGCTATCCGAGCACATATTGTGACAATTTTAGGATATTCAGGACATAAAGATTCTGATGGTTTATTAAATTTTGTAGAAGATATGCAGGATAGCATAAAAAAAGTTTTTGTAGTGATGGGTGAACCAAAGTCATCAATGTTTTTGGTTCAAAAATTAAGAGACAACCTAGGAATAGAAGCTTATGCGCCAGAGAGAGGGGATAGTGTTTCGCTTCCTTGTTAATTAGAAAATAAAAAGTATAATCAAAATATGAATTCTCCATTAACTTTTCCAAAAAAACACGGGCATAGTCAAATAAAAATTTGTGTTTCTGGCGCAGCCGAGACGGGGAGTTGCGGTATTGGTGCGCTTGATAAAGCAAAAGAACTTGGGCGCGAAATTGCTCGGCAAGGAGCAGTTTTGGTAACTGGGGCCACCACTGGATTTCCGCTTTGGGTCGCAATGGGGGTAAAAGAGGAAGACGGAATTTCTATTGGTATATCTCCAGCTGCTTCTGAACGTGAACACGTTGAAGTTTACAAGCTTCCCCTCGATTATTTAGATTTAGTTATTTACACTGGTTTTGGTTATTCAGGGCGCGACTTGCTTCTTACCCGTAGTGCTGATGCAGTTGTCTGTGGTTGCGGACGTATTGGGACGATTCATGAATTTACGATAGCTTTTGAAGATGCAAAACCTATTGGTATTTTTGAAGGACCTTGGGAAATGGGATCTGAACTTCAAGAAATTATAGAGAAAGGACATCGTCCTAATGCGAAAATAGTTTCTGGACTTGATCCAAAGAAACTTATAGAAGATGTTATTGCTCTTGTTCGAAAAAACAAGGTAGTAGAATATAAGATTACAAAACCATCTGTCTCTGATAGTCAATAATATAAAACAATCTCCATAATGGAGATTGTTTTATATTATTTGGCTGTTTCTAAAATTTTAGCAAAAGTTTTAGGATGATGTTCGGCAAAATCTGACATTATTTTTCTGTCTAATAGGATGTTTTTCTTATGTAGAGCACCGATCAACTTTGAATAAGATATGCCAAACTCGCGAGCGCCAGCATTTATTTTTATATTCCAAAGTTTTCGATTGTGAGACTTCTTATCTTTTCGGTGCGCGAAAGAATAGCTTCCAGCATGAAGCAACGCATCTTTGGCTTGGCGTTCTTTACTACCGCGTCCATGGCGGAAACCCTTGGTCTGTTTCAAGACGCTTCTTCTTCTCTTTAATGCATGTACTCCCTTTTTTACTCTGGTCATATGTTTTAACTAAATGGTAATAAGTGACTTTTTAGCTTGTTGTTAATAACAAAATTTGCTCTTTTTTTGCCAGCGAGTTGAGCTCCACGTGATTGTTTTGCATTGAAATGATTAAAACCAGGCTTACGAGAAAGGATCTTGCCGTTTTTGGTAAGTTTTAATCTTTTGCTAAATGATTTGTTTGTTTTCATTCCTTTTCCCATATATTTTTTGTTATTTATAGTGAGCTTGTCGAACTATTTTTTCTCTATTGTTGTTGTTAAACCCTTTGGACCTTTTTTGTAATTGTCTGATATTTTATAATCTTCAGTAATTAAATGCAATACTCTATCTAAACGCTCTCGCAAAAATTTTTCATCCATATACTTCGCGCGACCGGCGAGGAAGAGCTCAACTTTGATTCTGTGTCCTTCTTTTATCCATTTTGAGGCAGTTTTCGCTTTTAACTCTAAATCGTGGTCTCCGGTGCCTATCTTTATTTGAATTGATTTTGTTTCGGTCTTATTGGCTCCGGCCTTCGCCTTTTTTAATTTCTTATTTGCCTCGTACTGATATTTGCCAAAATCCATCAACTTGGCAATTGGGGGATTACCATTCGGGGATATCTCAATTAAGTCTAAATTTTTGCTCTCTGCTAATTCGAGGGCATCTTTTATGCTTAAAACACCGAGATTTTTGTTTTCGCTGTCCAAAACTCTAACTTCCTTCGCTCGTATTTGGTTGTTTATTCTTTCGCGCAATTGATATTAAAGTAAGCTTTAACTACTAGAATATAGCTTATTTTAAAGCCAAAGTCAACTTTGTGGAACTGGGGGAAATCGAATCCCCGTGCAGAAGGTTTTTGTAAGGAAGTCTACATACATAGCGCGCTTTTTTGTTTAGATTAAAAAATTCTTAAACGAGCCAAATATTTTTTAATCGAGCTCTAAGTTTTCGTGAAATGCTCGAGCGGACATTTCCTTATCCCGATAATATTATGCCTCATCTTATATATCGGAAGTCTATAAGAGAGACATCAGTTTACGCTAAAGCGGAAACTGAAGCGAAAGCGAAGTCATTCATTCCGAAGAATGGAGAAACTAGAGCTTTTGCTTTAGCAGTCAATTTTGCAATTAACATTTGAACGAATTTTTACGAGATTATGTTCATGCTCGGTATGCATCGATGACAAAAGGCCAACTGTCTAGGCCTTGCAGTCCCATATTTAAATTATCAACGTGCATTTATTTTCCTCGATATTCTCTACGAAGTTCACGATCAGTGTCGCGTTTTTTTAGAGTCTCACGTTTATCAAATTTCTTCTTGCCTTTAACCAAAGCAATTTCTACTTTGATTTTTCTGCCTTTATTATACACTGAAATAGGCACGATTGTCAAACTCTTGTTTTCTCCGCTTACGGCAAGTTCTTTTATTTCTTTTTTAGTTAACAAAAGTTTTTTGTTGCGAAGCGGGTCATAATCTTTCGGTGCGTTTTTCGGCTGAAAGGGCGGAGTATTGGCGTTGATTAAAAACGCTTCACCCCCGCGAATGATGACAAAAGCTCCTTCGAGAGACATCTGCCCTTCCCGTACCGACTTCACCTCGGTACCCAAAAGTTCAATACCCGTTTCGTATTTTTCTAAGATTTCGTAATTAAATCTCGCTTTTCTATTTTCCGCGTAATGAGCCATACTTTAATCTTAACATAAATTTTATTATAAAAAATATTTCACTTTTTACGTTTTTTGTGCTATTATTGTTGGATGGATTTTAATTTTCTTAATCAAAAAAACTCACAGAATAAAGGTAAAAAGAATCAAAAGCCGGCGAAATTTGGTGGCAATATTGCTGGAGCGATACTTTTCTTTATGCTTATTACTGCATTGTATTTAGTTGTATCAGGAGATGGAAAAGTAATTCAAAAAGTTTCAATTTCTGAGTTGGCTAACAGTGTCGTTGTTGGGAGTGTTAAGACCATTTTAGTAGAAGGGGATAAGCTCACTATTACTTATCAAAATGGGGAAGTAAAAGAATCTAAAAAAGAAGTTGGCGCACCACTCTCGCAGACACTTTTTGATTATGGTGTAACTGCTACTGCCATTGCTAAAACTGATATTCAAATTAAAGATGAAAGCGGATTCATGTATTGGCTGGTAAATCTTTTACCATTTCTTTTGCCGATAGTTTTTATTCTAATTTTTTTCTGGTATTTATCTCGGCAGGTGAAGGGCGCCGGCATGCAGGCATTTACCTTTGGACAATCAAAGGCACGCATCACCGATCCGAATGATAAAAATAATCGTGTCACATTTAAAGATGTTGCTGGGTGCAAGGAAGCCAAAGAAGAATTGAAAGAAATTGTTGATTTTTTGAAAAGTCCGAAAAAGTTTTTGGACATTGGGGCGAGAATTCCCAAAGGGGTTATTTTGACAGGAGCGCCGGGAACTGGAAAAACTTTGCTCGCCAGAGCTGTCGCGGGGGAGGCCTCCGTGCCGTTTTTTCATCTTTCGGGAAGTGAATTTGTGGAAATGTTTGTTGGTGTTGGCGCTTCCCGTGTACGTGACCTTTTCAAAATGGCCAAAAAAGCGGCACCAGCTATTATCTTTGTAGATGAGATAGATGCTATTGGACGTACTCGCGGAGGTGGGTTCGGTGGAGGAAATGATGAACGCGAGCAAACTTTAAACCAAATTTTAGTGGAAATGGACGGCTTTGAGCCAAATGATAAAGTCATCGTTATGGCGGCAACCAATCGTCCAGATGTGCTAGATCCAGCACTTATTCGCCCGGGACGTTTTGACAGAAAGGTAATTCTCGATTTACCAGACCGGGTAGATCGCGAAGAGATATTAAAAATTCACGCGCTCAAGAAGCCTCTTGCTGAAGATATTAATTTTAAATTGATAGCCGAACGCACTCCGGGATTTTCTGGAGCTGATTTATATTCACTGATGAACGAGGGTGCGATATTAGCCGCTCGAGAGAATCGCAAAAAAGTTTTTCAATTTGATTTAATTCGTGCAATTGAAAAAGTAATGCTTGGTCCCGAAAGGAAAAGTCATTTACTTTCTAAAAAAGAAAAAGAAATTACTGCTTATCATGAAGCAGGACATGCGATAATTGCCTCGGTATTGCCACATGCTGATCCAGTGCATAAAGTTTCTATTATCGCACGTGGAAATGCCGGCGGATATACTTTGAAGTTGCCACTCGAAGAAAGACGCCTACAATCTAAAAAAGAATTTATTGATGACATCGCGATGTCTCTCGGAGGATATGTCGCCGAACAGATGATTTTTGGCGATATCACGACTGGGCCTTCAAGCGATTTGCAAGTGGCGACAAATTTAGCACGCGCTATGGTGACGCGTTGGGGGATGTCTGATCTGATCGGTCCGATAGCTTTATTTGATTCTGGTGGTAGGACTCAATATGGTGAAATAATAGAAAAAGAATTTTCGGAAACAGTTTCCACAAAAGTGGACGCAGAAGTTTCCAGAATTATTAATGATGGATTAAAAACTGCGGAGAATGTTTTGATTGAACATAAAAAAGCTTTTACCGCCATAGCGCTCAAATTGATTGAAGTGGAAACATTAGAACAAGAAGAATATGAAAAAATACTCGTTGTGCATGGGATACTTTTGAAGAAGAAAGAAGAACCAATAAAGCTAGGGCTGGTTGTTTAAATTTGCACATTATAAGTTAAAACTTTAAAGCGCTAAAATAATTTTTTTTGCAACTTTGTCCGATTCTCCATCTTGGTATTTTTTTGTTGTAAATTGAGGCATGCCATCATTAAAATATCTTGGAATCAAATGGATGTGAAAATGGGGGACATCTTTTCCAACAATAGAAACCTGCACATAATCGCATTTTAATCCGTTTTTAACTGCGAGCATTAATTTTTTAGTTAACTTAAAGATTTTTCCTATTGTTTCATCATCCGCGTCTTGCATCCAGACAATATGTTTTTGGGGAATAATAAGCAAGTGCCCGTCTGAAACCGGCTCTATATCTAAAAAGGCAAAAAAATCTTTATCCTCATAAACTTTTGTGCTAGGTATTTCTCCTTTTGAAATTTTACAAAAAAT
>JAVHOH010000037.1:5660-17001 GCA_036169935.1 Minisyncoccota bacterium
ATGCAGAAATATCATGAATTACTAAGAGTACTTCTTAAAAAGAGGGGAATTGTTGATGAAAATCAAGCGGAGATTTTTTTAAATCCAGATTACAAGAGGGATTTTCACGACCCATTTTTGATGAGGGACATGAAAAAAGCCTGCATGCGGATATTTGAAGCGATAGAAGCGAAAGAAAAGATAGTTATCTATGCAGATTATGACTGTGATGGGATACCGGGTGCTGTAATTTTAACTGATTTATTTAAATTATTAAATTATAAAAATTATGAAATTTATATACCACAGAGAAATAGCGAAGGATATGGGCTAAATTTTGATGCAATAAAAAAATTTACGGAATCAGGGGTGAAACTTTTAATAACTGTTGATCTAGGTATTACCGCGGTGGCAGAGGTAGCTCAAGCAGAGGTGGATGATATTGATGTGATAATTACGGATCATCATTTACCTCAAGAAATCTTGCCTAGCGCTTATGCAATTTTAAATCCAAAAACGGATAATTATCCGGAGAAAATGCTTTGCGGAGCGGGAGTTGTTTTTAAATTAATACAAGCACTAGCAAGCTGGGATACTAATAATTTTTTGCCTGCGGAACTCGCTTTGCTCAAACAGTCCTCGTCTGCAAAATCCTTAGTATCCCAACTTTCAATCAAACCAGGCTGGGAGAAATGGATGTTAGATATGGCGGGACTCGCGACACTTTCCGACATGGTTCTTCTTACGGGGGAAAATAGAGCTATCGCGTATTTCGGAATGAAAGTTCTAAAGAAATCTCCGCGTCCGGGTTTGCAAAAACTTCTTTCTAAAATGAAAATTGAGCAGAAATATTTATCTGAAGATGATATTGGTTTTATGGTAGCTCCGCGATTAAATGCCGCTTCTCGGATGGATGACCCGATGCGAGCTTATGAACTTCTTTCGACAACAGATGATATAGAAGCAGGGATCTTGGCAGACCATTTATCAAAAATAAATGATGAGAGGAAAACCATTGTGACTAGTATTATGCGTGAAGTAAATAAAAAACTGGAAACTTATGAACATAAAGAGGTTATTGTAATTGGAAATCCAATTTGGCGAATAGGGATATTGGGGCTTGTGGCAGGTAAAATTTCTGATGAATATCAAAAACCAGTTTTTGTTTGGGGAAAAGATGAAAATGATTGCATTAAGGGTTCTTGCCGTAGTGATGGCTCAGTATCGATAGTAGAACTTATGACCGAAACCAGTGAATCGTTCTTGGATTTCGGCGGGCACGAATTGGCGGGAGGTTTTACTGTACACAGTGAGAAAATTCATTTCTTAGAAGAAGCTTTATCGGCATCTTTCAAAAAAATTACTACCTTGAAAAATACCCCTTCCGCCGATGGCACCTCCCCCTATGTAGGGGGAGGACAGGTGGGGGTAAATTTCGATGCAAAACTTTCTTTAGCCGAGGTAAATATGAAAAACTGGCGTGAAATAGACAAAATGTCGCCATTTGGATTAGGAAATCCTAAGCCAATTTTTTTCTTTGAAAATGTAAAGATAGAAAAAATTAAAAAATTTGGCAAGAATGGTTCGGGAGAACACTTAGAGATTACTTTTTCTGACGCAAATAAACACAAAGCTGTTGCAATTTCTTTTTTCTCTAATCATGATTCTTTTAAAAAAACTTTAGCTGAAGGAATTAATGTAAATCTGCTTGCCACTTTTGATTTGTCTAGATTTAGAGGCAGAGAAGAGTTAAGATTAAGAGTAATCGATATAGTATAGGGATTAAAAAAGATATGATAAAAATTTATACAGATGGAGCGGCAAGAGGGAATCCGGGACCGGCTGGCTGGGGCACTGTTTTTGTTATGGGACACAAAATTTTTGAAATGGGCGGAGGAGCAGAACATGCCACGAATAATCAAATGGAATTGACGGGACCCATAGAAGCATTAAAATATTTAAAAAATAAGTTTCCACAGGTCGGACCTGTGGAAATTGTTTCAGACTCCAAATATGTGATTTTGGGAATCACCGAATGGATTTTTAATTGGGAGAAGAATGGATGGCGTAATGCTGCGAAAAAGCCGGTTTTAAATAGAGAACTTTGGGAAGAATTGTATAAGCTTACAAAAAATTTCAAAATAAAATGGATTTATGTAAAAGGACACAATGGAGATAAATATAATGAGAGAGCGGATGTTATAGCGACCAGTTTTGCGGATGACGCTCCAGTGGAACTTAAAAAATAGAATATTTTAAATGCGAGATAGAGTTTTTTATATAATTTGTTTTGGATTTTTGTTTGGGGTGTTATTACGCTCTTTTGTTTCTGTAAATTTATATTTTGCTATTTTATTAGCTCTAATTTCAGGAGCACTTTTTTTATTTTTTACTTTAATTAGTAAGAATAAGTGGGGAGTTTTGACTTCTATATTTATTTTAGTTTTTTCTCTCGGAATCTTTAGATTTGTTATGGTTGATGTGCCCAATCCGACTGTATTTGAGAATCAAGTAGGACAAAAAGTAACTTTTTCTGGAGAAATTGTAGATGAGCCGAGCATTAAAGAAAATAATCAGCAATTAATTATTAAAACACAAGCCGGAAAAGATAAAACACAAATTCTATTATCTGCCGGTTTAGATGCGGACTATAAATATGGAGATGAAATAAATTTTGCGGGAACTTTGAAAAAGCCGGAGAATTTTGTTACGGATCAAGGGAAAATTTTTGATTATGTGAATTATTTGCGTAAAGACGGAATTTTATATGTGATGGGTTATCCGAAGATTGAAATTGCTTCGCATGATAATGGTAATTTTATTCAGAGCGCATTATTTTTAGCGAAAGATAAATTTTTAGAAAAAATGAATTTTGCCATAAAAGCTCCAGAAAATTTGTTGATGGGAGGACTTATTCTGGGAGAGAAATCCTCCTTTGATCAAGCCCTCCGGCAGAGTTTTGTGAATACTGGCACTATCCACATAGTCGCGCTCTCCGGCTACAATGTTACTATTGTTGCCGAATGGATTATGAAATTATTTGCCAAAATGCCATATGTGCCGAAGAATTTTGGCATTAGCATGGGAATTTTTGCGATTATTTTATTTATCTTAATGACTGGTGCTAGTTCTACGGCTATTCGTGCAGGTATAATGGCTACACTTGCCCTTGTTGCTCGAGCTACAGGAAGAAATTATGATGTAGCTCGGGCGCTTATTTTAGCTGGTGTATTTATGGTGATTTTAAATCCATTTCTGCTTGCTTTTGATGTTTCTTTTCAGCTTTCTTTTATTGCGACGGTGGCTGTGATATTCCTTGCACCGAGAATCGAGAAATATTTTTTATGGGTGCCAGAATTTTTTCAGTTGCGGGATATTGTTTCGGTTACGACCGCCGCCTATATTTTTGTCTTTCCATTTATTCTTTATAAAATGGGCAACTTTTCTTTAGTTGCTTTGCCAGCAAATGTTTTAATTCTTCCATTTATTCCGATTACTATGTTGCTTGGTTTTTTAACCGGTTTTGTTGGAATTCTCTGGTATGTTTTTGCAGCACCACTTGGTTTTATTTCATATCTATTTTTGCATTATGAGCTTGGTGTTGTCAGTTTTTTTGCGAATCTTCCTTTTGCCGATTTTTCTTTTCCAAATTTTCCGCTTATTTTAACCATAGCTATTTATGGCTATTTTATTTATAGACTTTTTGGTAGGAATATAAAAGAGTTTTTTAAAGAGAAGCGAGAATGAAATTTTTCTCAACAACTTCCCAATTTAAATTTTTAAAAAAATCTTCAATATATTGTTTTTTTCCACTCGGCTGGTAGTCAGTGATAAAAGCATGTTCCCACATATCCAGAGCTAAAATCATTTCACATCCATTTAGTTGTCCTATGTGTTGTTCATCTATCCAAGTCTGTATAAGTTGTTTTGTTTGTTTATCATAATATAAGACTGCCCAACCAATACCACGGGTCATAGCTAGAGTTTTAAACTCATTAAGCCAAACCTCCCAAGAAGATGTTTGTTTTTCTATGGTTACTTTTAATTTAGAGTTTGCAGGTAGTATTTTCGCTCCGCCTTCCAAGGATTTGAAATAAATTTCATGATTTCGCATCCCATTAAATTCAAAACCAAATCTTCTTTGTAATTCTGAAATTATATAATTAACATCCGATGTTAAGGGATTTCCGACATCGGGTGTTTTAGTAAATTCTTCTATTTTTTCTAAAATTAAATTTGTATTTTTAACGTAACCAGCATACAACTTCAAATGCTCTTCAATATTCTTTTTTGAAATTCCCTTCAATTCTCCAATGTTAAATTTTATTTCTTCGTATTTTTTCATGCTCATATTATACTATATCCATAAAATGAAAACATTATGAAGAAATATTACTTATTAATATTTGCCGTTTTACTTTTGGTGGCAAACGCTTTTCTTTTTCGCCTGGACTGGCAGAATTCTCACCGAGGCCTTACTTTTGCGATGCTTGATGTCGGTCAGGGTGATGCGCTTTTTATAGAGTCTCCGACAGGCACACAAGTAATGTTTGATGGAGGAGGGGCGCGTAAAGTTTTGGGATCACTGCAAAAAGTAATGTCTCCTTTTGATAGAAGTATTGATGCAGTATTTATTACCAATCCAGATGCGGATCATATCGGTGGGTTTTTGGATATTTTAAAAAGTTATAAAATCGGCGCGGTTTTTTCTTCTGGCACATTGAGTGATTCAAAAACTTTTCAAAATTTAAAGACAGAAATTAAAAATCAGAAAATTCCAGAAATTTTAGCAAAGAAAGGAATGAAATTAGATATGGGTGGTGGGGTGTTTATTGATATTTTATTTCCAGACAGAGATGTCTCTACTTGGCCGACGAATGATGGTTCAGTCGTGGCGCGATTGACCTATGGCGATACTTCTATAATGCTTACAGGTGATGCGCCTATCAAAACAGAACAAATTATTTTAAAAGAAAATTATCCAATGCAACTTCAAAGTACTATTTTGAAAGTCGGGCATCATGGTTCGCGTTCTGCCACATCAAAAGAATTTGTAAAAACTGTTTCTCCTAAGTATGCGCTCATTTCGGACGGCAAGGACAACAAATATGGACACCCGCATCCGGATGTATTGGCCACCCTCATCCAGTTTGGTGTCAAAATCTTGCGGACAGATCTACTTGGAACAATAATTATAAAATGTGCTAAAATTGGAACATGCGAGATAAACTGATAGAAAAACTCATTAAAAGCGAAGAAAAGAGGCAGAGAGAAGGGCTTGAATTAATTCCTTCCGAGAACTATGTTTCTGAAGATGTTTTAAGAGCTAATGGTTCTGTTTTTACAAATAAATATTCTGAGGGTTATCCGGGACGCAGATATTATGGTGGGCAAGATTTCACCGATGCGGTGGAGAGATTAGCGATAGAGCGCGCCTGTAAATTATTCAAATGCAAATTTGCCAATGTGCAACCGCATTCCGGCGCTCCGGCGAACTTGGCTGTCTATGCAGCGTTACTTACTCCCGGAGACACAGTGCTCGGGATGGATTTATCACACGGGGGACACCTCACTCACGGGCACCCGATGACCTTGCCGGCGAAAATTTATAAATTTGTTACTTACAAAATGAAAGACCCGGAGACGGGAGAAATTGATTATGAAGATTTGCGGAAAGTGGCCCTGGAACATAAACCAAAAATAATTCTGGCTGGATTTTCTGCCTACTCACGTACTTTAAATTATAAAAAGTTTGTGGAGATAGCTCACGAAGTCGGAGCTGTAACAATGGCGGATATGGCGCACATTGCCGGACTGATTGCAGCCGGAGTGCTCAGGAATCCATTCGAGGATGGTTTTGACATAATTACCTCTACCACACACAAAACGCTTCGTGGGCCACGTGGGGGGCTTATCTTGACCCGTGACAATGAAGAGATAGCAAAAAAGATTGATAAATCTATTTTCCCTGGAATCCAGGGTGGACCGCATATGCATACGATAGCCGCGAAGGCTGTCGCTTTTGGAGAAGCGATGACTCCAAAATATAAAAAATATGCCAAGCAAATTTTGAAAAATGCGAAAGCGATGGAACAGGTTTTCCACAAGAATAAAATTCGGATGATTGGAGGTGGCACAGACAATCATCTCATCCTGGCTGACGTATTTGGTTCTTTGGGTGTAACTGGTAAAGAAGCACAGACAGTGCTAGATGAAGTGGGGATAACGCTCAATATGAATACCATTGCGGGAGATACCAGGAAGCCGATGGATCCATCTGGCATAAGATTTGGCACTCCGGCTATCACTACTAGGGGGTTCAAAGAAAAAGAATGCAAAAAAGTCGCTGAGCTGATAATTGAAGTATTAAAAAATAAAGATAATAAAAAAATAAAAGAATCTGTGCACAAAGAAATTAAAAAATTAGCCAAAAAATTTCCGATACCTAAGAGGTTTGTGTAAAAAATATGGAACTACAAGTCGGGGTAAAAATTTTTTTGAAGAATAAAGATGGAAAATATCTGGTACTTCAGCGTTCAAAAGAAAAATATCCTGGAGTTGGTGCAAAATGGGACATTCCTGGCGGGAGAATTGATGTTGGTACAGGCTTGATTGAAAATTTGAATAGGGAAGTTTTGGAAGAAACGGGTCTTGTAGTGGATGGCGAACCGAAATTGATAAATGCTCAAGATATTTTAAAAACAGACAAACATGTAGTTCGTCTGACGTACGCCGGTTTTGCCGATGGAGAAGTAAAGCTGAGTGAAGAGCATTCGGAATTTAAATGGCTTTCTTTGGAGGATGTTAAAAATCTTGAGCCGATGGATAAATATTTTAAAGAAGTTTTGAATAATTTCAATTTAGACTAATTTCTGCTATATTTTAGATATGGCGAAAAAAGGCAAACTTATAGTAATAGATGGTACGGATGGGAGCGGGAAGGCGACGCAGATAAAGCTTTTGCGTACTCGGTTAGTAAAAGAAGGGTACACGGTGAAACTTCTCGATTTTCCAGAATACTACAAGAATTTTTTTGGTAAATTTATCGGGCACTGTCTTTCAATACAATATTACAATTGGATAAATATTCATCCTAAAATTGCTTCCATTTCTTATGCGGCGGATAGGTGGGAATCTTCAGAAAAAGTAAAAGATTGGCTCAAAAAAGGCTATATAGTTTTGGCAAACAGGTATGTGAGTGCCAACCAAATCCATCAAGGTGGAAAAATATCAAGTGCCACAAAACGAGCCAGCTTTATAAAATGGCTTGATAAAATGGAGTATGAGGTCTTTAAAATTCCAAGGCCGGATGTAGTCTTTTTTTTAAATGTTCCGATGAGCGTTATTTTACGGCTGATAGATGAACGTCATAGAAAAACTTCTCGTGCATACTTGGGCAAAAGGAAAGATATAGTAGAGGGGAATATTCCTTACCTGGAAAACTCACACAAGGCTGCCCTCTGGCTTGCTCACACCCAAAAAGGATGGGTGAAGATTGAATGCGCCAAGGATGAAATTTTGGAATCTCGTGAAAATATTCATAATAAAATTTATGAGAAAATTAAAAAGATTATCTAAAAATAAAAAACCAGTTGTTATTTTTATTTATGGACCTATTGCAGTAGGGAAACTTACTGTGGCAAAAATTTTGAGTAAAAAAATAGGATATAAATTAACACACAATCATGCGCTTAATGATTTTATAGACGAAGTATTTGATCGGGGAACACTTGCACGTGATACTATGATTGAAAAATTTAGGTATGATTTATTAGAAAATGCTGTTAAATCTAAAATTAGTTTTGTTACAACTCATTGTTATTCACACGATTTTGTTTCTAGGACTGGTCTTTCAGATCCTAAATACGTACAGATTTTGGAGAAAAAATTAATAAAGCTCGGTGCTATATTTTACCCAATTCATTTAAAGGCTGAAGGTAAAGAATTATTAAATAGAGTAAATATGAATTCTCGTAAAATATTTAAAAAACTAACTGATAAGAAAGTTATGCGTGAACATGTATTAAATAGAGATTGGGAAAGTTCTCCACGATTAAAAAATAATCTTGTAATAGATAATACCCATTTTTCTCCTCAAAAAGTTGCGAATATAATTATTAAACACTTCAAATTAAAACCCTAAAACTCATTTAGCAATAATAAGCGGTCGCGCACTAATGCTAAATCAAGTTAAATTTCTTTTTTAAATGTAATTCATTATCTACTTTTTCAGCCAAAATAAAACGCACGTGTTTTCTAGCATTATAAAATTCCAAAATAAATTCAATTTCTTTACTGCAAGGATAAGGATATACGAAAACTGATTTCTGTAATTCAATCAAGCCAATTTCTTTAAAGTGCAGACGCAAGGAATCCCGCAGGCGTTTCAATTTTTCTGGAATATCAAACATTACGATTCGCCATTTTTTATCCCACTGGACTGGTTTTTTTATTTTTAAATTATCAATATCAAACCTTAAAGCTTTTTGTTTTCCATTTTCACTTAAAATTAAAGTGGTTGTGCCGTCTTTGTTGTGTTTTTCACCTATTAAGTGTGAAGCATAAAGAGAGTTTATCCCTCTTTGTAGTGCCTGTCGGTTTTCTTTTTTCCATTCTTTCGGTATCTGCTTTAAAATCCATTTTTGTTTTTTATAGAATCTAGACAAGCCGAGGGCAACTCCTGCAAGTAGAAGCAGAAGTATTTTCTTCTTTACATTTCCTATTCTTGGTGTATCATGTCCCATCCCCGTATTATAGCATTAATGAGCGGTCGCGCACTAATGCTAAATTGGTTTTTAGTGAAGGAAGATATATAATAGGAATATACAAAAATGCAAATCAAAGTTAAAAAATTATACAAAGATGCAAAGTTGCCGACACACGGACATCCGGGAGATGCGGGGATGGATTTTTATGCGATAGAAGATGTGATTTTTCTTTCCGGAGCTGGAGCACAGGTTCACACCGGTGTAGCGGTAGAAATACCAGAAGGATATGTTGGGCTTATTTGGGATAAATCAAGTATTTCTTTTGGACATGGTTTAAAAATTATGGGTGGCGTAATAGATTCTTGTTATCGTGGAGAAATAATAATGAGTTTTAGAAATTTATCCGATAAAGATGTTAAAATAGAAAAAGGTTACAAGATTGCCCAGATGTTGATTCAAAAATTTGAACATTGTGATATTTTAGAAGTTGATGAGCTTTCTGAAACTATTCGGGGAGATGGACGTGAAGGAAGTACAGGACATAAATAAATATGGAACAAGAAATAAAAAAATTAATAAAAGATGCACTCCTAAATCTTGAGATAGAGGTGAGTGATTTTGCGTTGGAACATCCGGAAGATTTGAAAAATGGAGATTATTCTACCAATGTGGCTCTTGCTATTGCAAAAAGTATTAAAAAAAATCCAAAAGTTTTAGCGGAAAAAATAATGGTTGAAATAAATAGATTAAATGTGGATAAAAACATAGAAAAAGTAGAAATTGCCGGCGCAGGGTTTATAAATTTTCATTTATCTAGAAAATTTTTTGCAAAGAGTGTTGAAGAAATTTTAAATAAAGCGGAAGATTTTGGAAAAAATAAGGTTTTGTCCGGTCAAAAAATAATGGTGGAATATACAGATCCAAATCCCTTCAAACCTTTTCATATTGGGCATTTAATGACTAATGCTATTGGCGAATCAATCGCAAGAATTTTAGAACACTCTGGTGCGGAAGTTGCTCGCGCTAATTATCAAGGAGATGTCGGGCTTCATGTGGCGAAGGCCATCTGGGGATTGTTGCAGAAGGGTCTTCCCGAGACGCACTTTTCTAATACAGCAAAAGCTAAGTATATTGGAGAATGTTATTCTTTTGGTTCCGGGAATTATGATAATAATTTAAAAGCCAAAGAAGAGATAGATGAAATAAACAAAAAGATTTACACCCGGGAGGATAAAAAAATAAACGATATATATACTTTGGGTTTTGATATAACAATGGAAGCATTTGAAGATTTATATAAAATGCTCGGTACAAAATTTGATTTCTATTTTTTAGAAAGTCAGATGGCGGATATCGGCAGAGAAATTGTTAATGCAAATATGGGTAAAGCTGAAGGTCTTGAGGGTAGTCGAAGGATTTTTGAAGAGTCCGATGGAGCTATTGTGTTCAAGGCGGAAAAGTATGATCCAAAACTTCACACTCGCGTTTTTATCACTTCACAAAATTTGCCTACATATGAAACCAAAGAGCTTGGATTAACTACTGAAAAATTCAAAACAGAACCAGATATGGATTTATCTATTGTTATCACTGCCAATGAACAGATGGATTATATGCGTGTAGTTGCTAAAGCGATATCGCTCATTCATCCGGATTTTGCAAATAGGATGAAGCACATTACTCACGGCATGATGCGCTTCGCGACCGGCAAGATGGGTTCCAGAAAGGGAAATGTGATAACAGGAGAGTCTCTTTTAAATGATACTCGTGACGATGTGTTGGAGCGTATGACTGACCGTGAATTTGGCAATGTTGAGCGAGAAAAAATTGCTTCTGAGGTTGGTGTGGCAGCGATAAAATATTCAGTGCTTAAGCAATCAATCGGGGGGGATATTATTTATGATTTTGAAAAATCAATTTCTTTTGAAGGAGATTCTGGACCATATCTGCAATATTCTTATGCGCGAGCTAATTCAGTCTTGGAAAAAGCGCAAAAAGAAAATATTTTACCTGACCCTCATGTTTTTTCAGAGGAAATTTTTGAAGTAGAAAAATTATTATATAAATTTCCCGAAGTTGTGTTTCGCTCCGCTTCTCTATACGAACCGCATTACATTGCGAATTATTTGATTGAAGTCGCTCGTGCGTATAATAACTTTTATGGCAATATGATTATTGTAAATAAAGAAGATAAAACTTCTCCGTATAAAGTAGCCCTTACTTATGCCTTTTCTTTCGTAATGAAAACTGGTCTTGACCTCCTCGGCATTAGGGCGCCAAAAAAAATGTAAGGGAATCAGTTTACTTATAATTCTTTAACTTCTAATTCGTACGAATATGTAAATAAACAAATTGTGATATTATATTTATATGATAGAAAAAGAATATGAAAAAACACTTAAAGCTCTTGCGAATAAGCGGCGTTTGCAGATTATCAAATACATAAAGAGAAAAAAGATTGCAACCGTTACTGTTATTGCCGAGCATTTAAAGTTATCATTTAAATCTACATCCAAACATCTCGCGATTTTATTTAGCGCTGGGATTTTAGATAAAGAGCAGAAAAGTCTGTCAATGTTTTATTCGGTTTCAGAATCCCTGCCCAAAATTGCTAAACATGTATTTAATATTTTGTAGGTTTGTGGTATATTTAC
>JAVHOH010000037.1:17101-22219 GCA_036169935.1 Minisyncoccota bacterium
ATAAATAGGAAATTATTTACTGTTGTTACTTGTTAATCAGTGCGATATAATAAATGTATTGGTTGGCAGATTATAAAATCAATGAAATTAATAAAACAGGAAAAAATAAATATGCAAGTGGATGATCAATATGTATGGAATTTTGATGTGCCCGAAAACGGTGTTTATGTAATATCAATCTCGGCCCGATGTAAAAATTGGCTTCAAAATTATAAATTATTATTTAATGATGATGATTTGGCTGTACAAGTGGATGATTATTTGTTTGCCGAAATCAAGGGTAAAAAAAAGGAGTTTGCCAGCTCTGGTTCTTGGAATGGAAATAAAATTAAGGGTGGTGAAAAAAATATATTATTTGTTTTGCCTATTAAAACTGGCACACATCAAATAAAGTTTTGGGTTGACGGTCATCCGACACTGGAAGAAATAAAAGTTTATAAAGTTGAAGAATCTGAAATAGACTTAATAGCAGACAATGTTGCCATAACTGGTAAATTTCTTGATGTAATTTCCAAAAATTTAAAAATTGAAAAACTGGAAGTCAAAGCTAAGATGGAAATTAATTCTAATTTAGAAATAAAAATTGATGGCGAGACAGAAAAAAATCCAAAGTATAAAAGATTTGAAAAATGGTATTGGTATGGACAAGAGTTAAAGGGAAAAAGTAAAGAGTATATTATGTCAAATATTTTTGATGAAAATCTACACTCTGTTCAATTAAGCGGGCAAGAAAAACCGGAGATAGAATCTATAAAATTAAAAATAAATTTAGAGAATATAGTTTATAGTAGTGGTTTTGTAAAATTATATAAAGATATTATTATTCGTGACGATGTAAATCTAAGATTAGATTATACTGATAAAAGCGAGAGTTTACTGATGCTTCGAGATGGCGAGAAGATTAATATTTTAAATGAAAATGTAAAAGGGAAATATATAGAAAATCTTTCGGAAATTTGGCACGAGGTAGTTGTTCGCGGAGTTAAGGGTTATATTTTATCTTCTTATGTGGAGATTGAAGGTCAAGAGCGAGGAAAAATTATTGATTTAATAAAGGAAAAATGTAATCAATACAATGTCGATGCCAATATCATGCTTGCCATAGCCGGTCGCGAGTCGCATTTCAAGCCATTTGCAAAATCTACCACAGGACCAATGGGTATATTTCAGTTGTCGGAAGATACTAGAAAGCGTTTTAGCGTTGAAGACCCATATGATTTTTATCAGAACATGGTTGGAGGAATCCAAAATTATAAAGACATAGAAAGGAGAACTAATAAACGGGGTGATATTTTAATAAAAAGGCTTGCTGCCTGGCATGATGGCCCAACTGGCATTATTAAAAAAATAAATGATAGAACATTTAATTACGATAAACTTTCTACAGAAACAAAAAAATTTATTCAAAATGTTTTAGCGAATTTAGAAAAGAAGAACTGGTATCACATAATTTATTTGCCAATAATTATTTTATTTTTTGCTTCGTTATCATTAATTAGCAATACGCAAGAAAAGATTATAGCTCAATCTCAAGAAGCGAGTGTTGTTGAATATGATGTTTTAATGAATTATAAACCCAAAATCAATACATATAAAAACACCTCAAATTATTCTTCTATTTTTGATTTCAGAAAAGATGAGTCTAAAGATTATTTATCTTATTTCCCTAATGTATTTTTTGATGAAAACAGTAGCCAAGTAATTTTCTTAGATTCAGATAAAAAGGAAGTAGGAAAAATTAATCCACAATTACTAAATATTGATAAAATTTTGGGTGTAACAGAAGACATGAAAACATTTGGATGGACGGATACAACTCATATTGGCTCTGTGGTTTTAGAAAATCCCAAAAACGTTTTTTATTTTTCAGCAATAAATAGTTATGGCTGTGGAGCAAGTAATTGTCATTGGGCGTTGTATAGGTTTGATGCCAAAAAAGATAATTTAAAGTTAGTTAATGAAGAATTTTTCGGACAAATAATGGGTCTGCATCTTTCGCCCGACCTAGCTTATCTCGCAGTGGTTTCTGGAGTTACTGGAGGTGTTTGTTTAGATGGTGATTATTTAACAATTATTAATACGACAACTTTTACCAAACAAGAAGTCAATGAATTTGAAGATGGAATAGACTATGGATCTCGTAATTTAGAAAATTTTCTATGGAAAAATAATAATGAAATTCAGTTTGACTTAAACTATTTCAAATGTGCTGAGTCAGACTACTTAAATACTAAATGGTCATATAGGTTTGATACCAAAGAAACAAAAAAACTCAGTAGCGAAATAATTCATCGCGAACTTTAATATGACCCAAGAGCAAGCTTTAGATATTTTAAAAACTGGCGCAAATGTATTTCTGACAGGAGAGCCGGGAGCCGGAAAAACGTATACCATAAATACTTTTGTGGATTATTTGCGCGCACATGATGTAGAACCGGCTATTACAGCCTCAACTGGTATTGCTGCGACGCACATAGGAGGGATGACTATTCACTCTTGGAGTGGTATCGGCATCAAGACAAATTTAGATAAATATGATCTAGATAAAATAGCGAGCAGTGAATATGTTTGTAAACGTGTAAGGCGCACCAAAGTTTTGATTATTGATGAAATATCAATGCTTTCTACAAATATGCTTGATATGATAAATGTGGTTTGTCGGGAAATAAAACAAAACGATGAACCTTTCGGAGGAATACAAATTATTCTGGTTGGAGATTTTTTTCAATTGCCACCGATTGTAAGAAGACCCGTCGATGTTGATAGCTATGGCGAGGCGAGGAGAAAAAAACAAAATTCGCTTATCCCACAGGTCGGACCTGTGGGAACTTTTGCTTATGATGCGGGGGCGTGGGAAAGGGCGCATTTGGTCGTGTGTTATTTGACGGAACAACACCGTCAGGACGACATGGATTTTCTTTCAGTGCTTTCAGCTATTCGGGCAAATAATTTTTCAGAAAAACATAGAGAACACCTAAATACTCGGAAGATCGATATGGATAATTATCCGGAGAATATTACAAAACTTTTTTCTCATAATTTTGATGTGGATAGAGTAAATAATATAGAGCTTTCAAAAATAGAAGAAGAAACAAAATTTTTTAAAATGTCAGCAGAAGGGAATGAAAAAATAGTGGAAACTTTAAAAAAAGGATGTTTGTCTCCGGAAAAGCTAGAACTCAAAATTGGTGCTGTGGTGATGTGTACTAAAAATAATCAAAAAGAAAGATTTGTAAACGGGACATTGGGGTTAGTTACAGGTTTTGATGAATTTAATGGGCATCCGGTTATTAAAACTAGAAGTGGACGCAGTATCACGGTCACGCCGATGGATTGGATGGTAGAAGAAAATGGCAAAATTCGTGCGCAGATCACACAGATTCCACTTCGTCTCGCTTGGGCTATCACCGTGCACAAGAGCCAGGGAATGAGTATGGATGCAGCGGTGATGGATTTGTCGCAGGTTTTTGAATTTGGGCAGGGTTATGTGGCGCTTTCGCGCGTACGCAGGCTCTCCGGGCTTTATCTTCTCGGTATTAATGAACATGCGCTCAAAGTGCATCCGGAAATTTTAAAGAAAGATATTGATTTTAAAAATAAATCGGAAGATGCGGTAAAAATTTTTGGCAATCTTTCGGCAATTGAACTTAAAAAAATGCACGAAAATTTTGTTGTTGCTTGTGGAGGGAAGGTAAAAAAAGAGAAAACAAAAGGCGCGCCGAGTACGGCGTGCCCAAACTCCTTTGCTGAAATAAGAGAAAAACATCCGAATGCCTATCGTCCATGGAGCAAAGAGCAAGATGAGGAATTAAAAAAATTATTTACAGCAGGTTCAAAAGTAGCCGACCTGATGAAAAGTTTCGGCAGAAAAAGAGGTGGAATCACCGCGAGACTTGAAAAATTGGGGTTGGTAGAGAAATAAAACATTTTATGTTAAAATCAGCTAATAATGGCGGAAGAAAATATAAACAAAAAAAGTGAAACAGCCTTACGCGAAGAGCGAATTTTAGAATTCTGGCGGGAGAATAAAACTTTTAAAAAGTCGCTAGAGAAGAATGCGCCGAAAGGGCACTATGTTTTTTATGATGGTCCGCCTTTTGCTACGGGACAAATCCATTATGGACACATCTTGGGAAGCACAGCCAAAGATGTTATCGGAAGATATCAGACAATGCAAGGATATTTTGTGCCTCGCAAGTGGGGTTGGGATTGTCACGGATTACCGATTGAGAACATTGTGGAGAAAGAATTAAAAATTGCCGGGCATCAAGAGATTGAAAAATATGGCATTGACAAATTCGTTGAATACGCGCGAAGTAAAGTTCTTCAATACGACAAAGATTGGGAGAAGGGGATAGAACGCATCGGACGTTGGGTGGACTTTCGTGGTAGCTATAAAACTATGGACAACACCTTTATTGAATCTGTTTGGTGGGCATTGTCCGAGCTCAATAAGAAAGATTTAATTTATGAGGGGGTGCGAGTGCTTGCTTATTGTCCGAGGTGTGAAACGCCGATTGCAAATTCTGAAATTGCGATGGACAATAGCTATAAGGATATCTCAGATATTTCCGTATATGTAAAATTTGAGTTAGAGGACAGTCCGGGAACATATTTACTAGCTTGGACGACGACGCCTTGGACCTTGCCTGGAAATACTGCGATAGCAATAAATAAAGATATTATATATGTAAAAGTAAAAGTTGGGGATGATGTATTGATTATTGCGAAAGAGACATTGCAAAATCTGCAAAATCTTTTTAAAGATAAAGAATGTAAAGTCTTAGAAGAAATAAAAAGTTCAGATTTAATTGGTAAAAAATATAAACCTGTTTTTTCATATTATAAAAATTCTGAAGCAGCACAAAATAAAAATATTTGGAAAATATGGCATGCAGACTTTGTGACGATAGAAAAAGGTACAGGCATAGCTCACGAAGCTCCTGCTTTTGGCGAAGACGATATGAATCTCGCAAAGCAAAATGACATACCTTGGATAATACATGTCGATGAGACGGGTAGATTTAAAGCTGAGATTACAGATTTTGCAGGGATACAAGTAAAACCAAAAGGGGTTGGAAAAGATGACCATCAAAAAGCTGACATTGAAGTAATAAA
>JAVHOH010000037.1:22319-36748 GCA_036169935.1 Minisyncoccota bacterium
TTCGTTAGAAGACCTGAAGAGTAAAACAAAAAAATCCGGGAATAAATACTTTGTGATGAGGCATGGCGAAGCAGAAAATAATGTTCTTGATGTAGTTTCAAGTGATATAAACAATACTCACCATCTTACAGAAAAAGGCAAAACACAAGTTATGGAAGCGAGTAAATTTTTGGTTGATAAAAAAATAGATCTGATTTTTGCTTCTCCACTCTTGCGTACCCGCGAAACAGTGGAGATGATTAGAGAAAAATTAAATTTTTCTAAAGAAAATATAAAAATAGATAAACGACTTGTTGAATTGAATGACGGAATTTTTAATGGTGGTTTAATTCAAAAAGTTTATGATTTTTTTGGAAATGATTATTCAAATCGATATGAAAAAGCCCCAGAAGGAGGTGAGTCTATGCTTGATGTTAAAAAAAGAACAGGAGAATTTATTTATGAAATTGATCAAAAGCATCAAAACAAAAATATATTGATTGTTACACATGAAGATACCGCATGGGCTTTGTTTTCTGCAATTAAAGGTTTTAATAAAAAAGAAACCACGAGTGATACCGAAAGTGATTTGAAAAATGCACAAATTAAAGAATTTAATTTTATTTCTCTTCCTCATAATAAAAATTACGAATTAGATTTACACCGACCATATATTGATGAAATTAACCTTGTTTGTGCCCATTCGACTAGCTCAGGGCAAGCTTGTGGTGGTGATTTGGTACGCATTCCAGAAGTTTTGGATTGTTGGTTTGAATCCGGTTCTATGCCTTTCGCGCAAGACCACTATCCTTTTGAAAACAAAAATTGGCAAAAGAATAATTTCCCCGCCGGTTTTGTGGCTGAATATATAGGACAAGTTAGAACTTGGTTTTATTATACGCACGTTGTATCCACTATACTTTTTAATCAAGCACCATTTGAAAATGTTGTTACGACTGGTACTGTAAGGGCGGAAGATGGAGAGAAAATGTCCAAGTCAAAAAATAATTATCCTGATCCATGGAGTTTTATAGATAAATATGGGGCGGATGCGTTGCGAATTTACTTGATGTCTTCAACTCTGATGAAAGGCGAAGATGCGAATTTTTCGGAAAAAACGGTGCAAGCTATTGCAAGCAAAATAATCGGGCGACTTTTCAATGTGCTGGCATTTTATGAACTTTATCGTGATAAAACAGTTGAAAAAAATGATGAATCTAAATTAAAAAATGTTTTGGATGTTTGGATTTTATCACGACTTTATCAGACACTTAATGAAATTACAAAAGGTATGGAAGGTTATGATATGGCAGAAGCGACTAGGCCGATAGATTTGTTTGTGGATGATCTTTCCGTCTGGTATCTGCGTCGTTCACGCGACAGAATTAAGGATGGAGATGCTGGAGCAAAGCAGACTTTGTATTATGTGTTGAAAACTCTGGCAAAAATTCTCGCTCCATTTGCACCGTTTACCGCAGAAGATATTTGGTTGAAATTAAAAAATGAAAAAGATGCAGAAAGCGTGCATTTGGAAAATTGGCCAGTAAAGCCATCCAAATTTTTTTCTTTTGGTAAGTCAAAGGTTTTAGAAAACATGGAAATAACCAGAAAAATAGTGACTTTTGGGCTAGAGGCAAGACAAAAAGCGGAAATAAAAGTTAGGCAACCACTAAATCAATTACGAATTAAGAATTATGAATTAGGAATAGAATATACAGAATTAATTAAAGACGAGTTGAATGTTAAAGAAATAAAACAAGATAAAAATATTGAAACAGAAGTTGAATTGGATACAAAAATTACTGAAGAATTAAAACAGGAAGGAGATTATCGCGAATTGGCTCGTGCCTTGCAGGATATGCGCAAAAAAATGGGCTTAACACCGAGTGATGTTGTCGCGCTCACTTTTGAAACAGATGAGATAGGCAAAAAATTAATTCAAAAATTTGAAAATGATATGAAGAAAACTGTCTTGGCGTCAAAAATAGAATTTAAAGATAATAGCGGTGAAGAAGTAAAAATAGATGGCTTGGTTTTTAAGGTAAAAATTGAAAAATAAAATATGAAATTAATTATTTTTGATTTTGATGGAGTGCTGGCAAATACAATTGAATTTTCTTATAAAATTCACACGATTAAAAATAAAAATTTAACCTTTAAACAGTTTCAAGAATATTCAACTGGAAATTTTCATGAGGGTTATGAAAAAGCGGTAAAAGAAGGAAGACATATACCACCGGATGATTTTTATGGTGATTATAAAAAAGGACTGGACGTTTTGACGATAGAAGATATCCTGCATGATTCAATTTTATCTTTAGCCACAAATTATAGGCTTATGATTATTTCATCGACAAGCAGTTCATATATTAATGATTTTCTGATAAAAGAAAATCTTGATGGATGTTTTTCTGATATTCTAGGAGAAGATATTCATAGAAGTAAAATAATAAAAATACGAACAGCACTTTTGAAATATAATTTATCATCTAATGATGCTGTTTTTGTTACTGATACATTGGGTGATATAAAAGAAGCAAATGAATGTGGTGTTAAATCAATAGGAGTAACATGGGGCTTGCACGATAAATTGATATTAGAAAGAGGAAATCCCGTCAGAATCATAAACAACCCGCAAGATTTAGTTGGTACTATTGAAAATGTGTTAAAATAAAGTGTAAGAATTAGAAGCGTTGTTCACACTTTAGCACTTTTAGGATAAAGTTGAAAAAGTGAAGAAAAAATATCCCGCACATTTATTTAAAAATAGATCCAAACATATTGATGCAGGCTCTGAAGATATTTATTGGAAAATAAAAAAAGAACATCGAATGAAAGGGGAATAAAAGGTAGCAAATTCTGCTATAGCAGAATTTGCTACCTTTACCTGGGTTTTGTATAATGAATTTATGTCTATTATATTTGATATTCTGGAAGAATTAAATAGTAGTACTGTCAGATACAAAGGTATGCGTGTCAATTTGTTTGGCATACCAAAATTTTCTTCATATAAGCATGGATCGCTTAAATCTGGAATTAGTAGATTAAAAAGAGAACAATATATAGCAAAAGGTGATTCGGGCTGGTTTCTAACTCCAAAAGGTAAAAAATATCTTGTGAGGAAATATGATTCTTTGGTCCAGTTTGATTCTCCTTTTTCAAAAAACGATTCAAAAAATATGCTTATTATGTTTGACGTGCCCGAGGCCCAAAAAGCGGAAAGGGAATGGCTCAGGTGGCATCTAAAAAAATTCAATTATATTATGATCCAAAAAAGTGTTTGGCGGGGACCTTCTCCGTTACCGAAGGAATTTATGGAGTATTTAAAAAAGATAAAACTTACAAAACATTTAAAAATGTTAAAAGTGGCAAACCTTAATTAATGCTATAAATTAAAACTATAAATATTAAAAAGGTATTAAACTCTGCTATCGCAGAAAATGATACTTTTTTATTAATCTTGTGTGCCTATTGATTTTTAGTTCTTCATGATTTTGTGTTAAAATAAAGCTATGAAAATCACTAAGTTTGAACAATCTGGCGTTATTTTTGAAAGTAATACGGGCTCTCGGTTAGCCATAGACATTGGCAGTTATACGCCGATAGAAAAATTGGAGGGAATTAAAGCGGATACTGTAATCGTGTCGCATATCCATCAGGATCATTTTTCGTTGGAGCAAATTAAGAAATTATCTCCCAAGAAATTATATATTGGCAGTGAGGGCAAGGAATCTCTTGGTGGGGAAATTTTTCCGTTTGAAATTATAGTTATAAAAGATGGTGAACAGATTGAAGTCGGGGATATCATGGTGGATGTTTTTGATGTTGATCACGGACCTAATGTTTCTGCACCGATTAAAGATAATTTTGGTTTTTTAATTACAACAGATAACCAAAAAATATATTTTGCCGGAGAAATGTTTTATGAATCGGGCATAGGTGTGGCAAATCTTGAGGTTGATTATGCTTTTTTCCCTGTTGGTTCATTTTATACTTTTGGTCCGCAAGAAGCCTTTACTTTTGCCAAAAAATTCAAGAAAATAGGAAAAGCTATTTCTATGCACGACAGGAGTGTTTCAGAAAAAAAAGCCGAGTTTGTAAAATTAGCTGAAGGGAATTTTTTAGCTGAATAAATTCCAATGCATCACATTCATCACACAGAAGGAATAATATTGGGAAGCAAGAATTATGGAGAAGCGGGGAAGTATTATTCTATTTTTACCCGCGACCTCGGAATGGTCTACGCTTCGGCGCAGGGTGTGCGCAAAATTGCATCCAAGTTGCGTTTTATTTTGCAAGATTTTTCTTATATAAAAGTTGATCTTGTGCAAGGCAAGGATTTTTGGCGAGTGACGAGTGCGTCAAAGACGAACAAGCTAGACCAGCTTTCTAAAAATTCCGGGACTTTTGAAGTTATTTCCAATATTGCGAATTTGTTAAAAAGATTATTGGCTGGGATTGAACCAAACGTTGTCTTATTTGCTGATTTACTGAATGGTCTATTTATTTTAGAAAAATCAGAGATGAAAGATTTGAGAAACATAGAGGCTATTATTGTTTTACGAATACTTAATAATCTAGGATATATCGGTGAAAATGAAATGTTAAAAACTTTTATAAAATCACCATTTGAAGATAATATTATTTTTGAAGCTACTAAAAATAGGATAAAAATACTTTCAGAAATCAATAAAGCTCTTAGAGAAACACATTTATAACTATGGTATAATGTTTCTATGTCATTAGATGACAAAAATAAACTTAATAGACTTGAAGAACTAAAGGGCAAGCTTTTTAGCAAGAGTTACAAAATTAAGATAGAACATCGTGATAGCTTTTCACGTTTAAACAGGAATGACGTGTCGGATTTTTGGAAAACAAAAGAAAAAAGAGAAGAGAATAGTACAGAAAAATTTTTTATGAAAACTTCCAGATTTAAGAAATTTTTTATTTTTTCAGTAGTTTTTTTTGTTTTAACTTTAGGGTATGCCACTTATGTTTTTTTTGTCGGTGGGAATACTGTTTCCAACGACAATATTGATATTTCTATTCTCGGAAACAATTTTACGGCTGGCGGGGAAGAGCTTCCGCTCATTGTCGGAATCACAAACAAAAATAGTTCTTCGCTAGACTTGGTTGATTTGGTCGTGGAATATCCAAAAGGTTCGACAACGGATTTATCTTCTGACACTGAACGTTTTCGTGAATCACTAGGGACGATTCCAGCTGGAGCGGTTCGGAACAAAAATTTCAAAGTGGTTCTTTTTGGCGAGCAAGGGAGTGTCCGTCTTATAAAAATTTCTATTGAATATCGGGTCGCTGGATCTAATGCTATTTTTGTAAAAGACAAATCTTATGAAGTTACCGTTAGTTCCACACCGATAAATCTTGTGGTTGATGCTCCTCTTTCGATAAGTCCAAATCAAGATATAACTCTGAATGTAAAAGCGACTCTGAACGCGACAAAACCGGCCCAAAAAATTCTTGTCAGGATTGATTATCCTGTTGGGTTTACTTTTATAAAATCTGTGCCAGCGCCATCTTCTAGCAATAATATTTGGAATTTAGGGGATCTTGCTCCCGGCACAGAACACAATATTTCAATTTCCGGTAAAATGGTTGATGTTTTTGATGGGGAAGAAAAAACATTTAGCACGTCAAGCGGTTTACAATCAACCACGGATAAATCTGTGATTAGCGTTGTTTATAATAATGTAAAAAATACTATTACAATCAAAAAACCTTTTATTGAAGCAAGTCTTTTTATAAATGGCGTATATCAAAGAGAATATGCGACAGATGTAAAGACACCAATTAATGCTGAAATTCGTTATGTAAACAATTTAGATACCAAGGTGGATGATATGCAAATAGAGGCGAGGATATCTGGAAATGCTTTTAATAGAAATACGATAAGAGTTCAACAAGGTTTTTATGATTCAGCTAAAGATGTAATAACTTGGAACAAAAATTCCAAAAATCAATTAGCAGAAGTAAACCCAGGCGATTCCGGATCTGTCGTTTTTTCTGTTTCTCCGCTTTCACTTTTTTCCGCAGCAGGAGGAATGATTTCCGATCCTTCTATTAATATAGAAATAGGCATTTCTGGCAAACAGTCCACTCAAGGATTTGCGATTAACGAGCTTAATAATTTTTCTTCCGCAATTGTCAGAATTATTTCCGATGTTGGATTTTCTGCGAAGGCGCTTTATTATTCTGGACCTTTTTCCAACACTGGTCCAATTCCGCCAAAAGTAGAAAAAGCTACGACCTACACAGTTGTCTGGACTCTTTCCAATACGGCCAATAGTATTGGAAAAGTGCGTGTAAATTCAACTCTCCCACCTTGGACAACTTTTGTTGGGCCAATTTCACCTGCAGGGGAAAATTTGACTTACAATTCTTCTACAAAGGAAATTGTTTGGAACGCAGATAGAATAGGAAAAGGCGTCGGAATCACCGGAGATCCGCGTACAGTTTCTTTTCAAATTTCTTTTTCCCCATCACTATCTCAAGTGGGTACCACCCCAATCATTATTAATGATGCAATTTTGACTGGGCATGATGATTTTGCTAATGTGGATGTGAGAGTAAATAAACAAGGAATCAACACAAGGCTTGATAGTGATCCTGCTTTTCCAGCGACTGGGGCTGTGGTGGTAAATTAAATAAATTATGAATTAAGAATTACGAATTAGAAATGAAAAATTCAGAACAGAAAAATGATTTGATGGAAAAGATAGTTTCGCTCTGTAAAAGGCGCGGGTTTATTTTTCAAGGCTCGGAAATATACGGCGGGCTCGCGGGGACCTATGATTATGGACATTTTGGAATAGCCTTAAAAAATAATATCAAACAAAGCTGGTGGAAAAAATTTATAGATGGGAGAAGAGATATGTATGGTATTGATGCGGCGATTTTAATGAATAGTAAAGTTTGGGAAGCTTCAGGACATGTGGCTGGATTTACAGATCCCACAGAAGACGGAAAACAATTTAATGTAATGTTTAAAACACAAGTTGGCGCTGGAGAAGAAGCTACTACTTCATATCTTCGTCCGGAAACGGCTCAAGGAATGTTTGTGAATTTTAAAAATACTGTGGACGCTTTTCATCCAAAACTTCCTTTTGGAATGGCGCAAATTGGCAAAGCCTTCAGAAATGAAATAGCTCCAAGAGATTTTATTTTTCGAGTTCGTGAATTTGAACAAATGGAAATAGAATATTTTGTCAGAAGCGAAGATTGGGAAAAATATTTTGAATATTGGAAAGGGGAGATGCTCGACTGGATGGAAGAAATTGGGATTGATATGTCGAAAGTCCATGAGCTTGAAGTCCCCAAAGAAGATAGGGCTCATTATTCTAGCCGGACGATAGATTTTGAATTTGATTTTTCTTTTGGCAAAAAAGAACTTTTTGGTCTTGCTTATCGAGCGGATTTTGATTTAAAAACTCATAAACTTGAATATATAGACGAAGAAAAAGGAGAAAAAATATTTCCACATGTTGTCGAACCTACTTTTGGGGTTGACCGCGCCATCCTCTCATTACTTTTTTCTGTTTATTCAGAAGATGAGAAAGACGGAGAAATACGTTCGTATTTAAAATTTAAACCGAATATTGCGCCAGTTATCTGTGCTATCTCTCCTCTCTTAAAAAATAAGCCAGAACTTGTGGAATATGCGAACACAAAAGTTTTTGCTCCACTCAAAGCAGAATTTGGCCGAGTAATCTGGGATGACAACGGCAATATTGGTAAGCGTTATCGCCGTCAGGACGAAATTGGCACGCCATTTTGCATCGTAGTTGACTTTGATACTTTGACCGATGATGCAGTGACTGTTCGCGACCGCGACACCGGAGCGCAGGAGAGAGTAAAAGTTGCTGATTTAAAAAATTATATTAAAGAAAAGATAAATTAATCACCACCCCCTGCCCCCTCCTCCACAAGGATGGGAGCTAAATTCAACCACAAAGTGAAAACCATTCACAATATTAAAAGTTTGTTCTATCGAAGAAAAGATTTAAGAAATAAAAGTACTTCGGAGGAAATTTTATTATGGTTGAGATTACGAAATTTTCAACTTGGTTTTAAGTTTAGAAGGCAACATAGTATTGGAGGATATATTGTAGATTTTTATTGTCCATCAAAAAAATTAATTATAGAAGTTGACGGTCCAGAACATCTTATAAAAGAAAATAAAGAATATGATGAAGTAAGGACTAAATTTTTTGAAGGATTGGATATTAAAGTTTTACGTTTTACAAATGGAGAAATAAATAATAATATAGATAGAGTTATACAAAAGATTATTAATGTTACGTTATCTTCCCCTCCTTATGGAGGAGGGGTGCCCAAAGGGCGGGGTGGTGATTAATTAAAAAAGAATCATGAAATTTAGTAAAAAAGTTTTAAAAAACGGACTGCGGGTTGTGACGATTCCCATGAAAGATAATCCGACTGCTACGGTGTTAGTGCTCGTGGAAGCAGGAAGTAAATATGAGACGAAAAAAGTGAATGGAATCTCACATTTTTTAGAACATATGTGTTTTAAGGGCACGACTAAAAGGCCCAAGGCGATTGATATCTCAAAAGAGCTGGATTCCCTCGGAAGCCAATACAACGCTTTTACTGCACAAGAATATACAGGATATTATGCAAAATCGGACGCAAAACATTTCAGCAAGATATTTGATGTTGTCTCTGATATTTATTTAAACTCTACTTTTCCAGAAATTGAAATGGAGAGGGAAAAGGGAGTGATCATAGAAGAGATAAATATGTATGAAGATATGCCGAATCGACATGTTCAAGATTTAATGATGAAGCTTTTATATGGGGATACCCCGGCCGGGTGGAATATTGCGGGAGAAAAGAAAAATATTTTAAATATGAAACGGGACGATTTTGTTAATTATAAAAAAGCGCATTATCTGCCGGAAGCCACTGTCTTAATAGTAGCAGGAGCGGTGACAGAAAAAGAAGTAATGAAAGAAGTAAATAAAATTTTTAGAACTGTCAAGCGAGGTAAAAAAATAAATAAATTGAAAGTAAAAGAGATTCAGAAAAAGCCAGAGGTGTTGATAAACTTTAAAAAAACAGACCAGACACATTTTGTTTTAGGGGTGCGCACTTATGATTTATTTAGTAAAAAAAATATCGCGCTAGCGGTGCTTGGAGGAATTTTGGGAGGGGGAATGAGTTCACGACTTTTTCAAAAACTTCGTGAGGAAATGGGTGTCGGATATTATGTCCGTGCCTATGATGATGCTTATACCGATCATGGATTCTTTCAAATTTCCGCTGGAGTAGATAATAAAAGAATTGAAGAAGTAATAAAAGCTGTTCTTGAAGAATGCAATAAATTAAGAAAAGAAGAAATTAGTACAGAAGAATTAAATAAAGTAAAAGAATATTTGATTGGAAATATGAAACTTTCTCTAGAATCAAGTGATGACATTGCAAATTTTTACGGCGGACAAGAGCTTTTAAAACGGGAGCTTAAAAATGCGGAAGAGAAGGCAGGAGAAATCCGTAAAGTCACGGCTAAACAAATTCAAATATTAGCCCAAGCTATTTTTCAAAACAAAAAATTGAATTTAGCGCTAATTGGTCCTTTTAAAGAAGAAAAAAAGTTTTTAAAATTGCTGAAATTCTAACTTTTTAATTTGGCATTTTTTGTGGTATTATATCTCTATGTCTGAAAAGAGAAACGTCAATTTTGTTTCAATCTCTACCGGCACGATGATTCGAGCTGTTTTGATTTTGCTTAGTATATTTTTAATTTGGGTTTTGCGGGATATTGTTTTAGTGGTTTTGACCGCAATTGTGATTGCTTCTTTTATAGATTCATCCGTTCCGCATCTTCAAAAAATGGGGGTAAATAGAATTTTAGGAATTGTTGTTTTATATGCCGGGTCACTTTTATTTTTATTTGGAATGTTTTATCTTTTTGCTCCACTTTTGATAACTGAAATTTATAATTTTTCAACATTTATTTCAGTTTATGTCCCAAATGTTTCTTTCTTAAATTATTTTAAAAATGAAGCATTTTCTGGCGCAAAAGATATAGTCAATGCTCTTTCCGGTCATTTTTCATTTACAACGCTTTTATCTGTATCGAGAGCTTTTGTTTTAAATCTTTCCGGCGGATTTTTTCAAGTTCTTTCTGTTGCTTTTGGAAGTATTTTTAATTTCGTATTAATTATTCTCGTTTCTTTTTATCTTTCAATCCAAGAAAAAGGAATAGAGAATTTTCTTAAAATTATTATTCCTATTCAATATGAAGATTATGCGGTGGATTTATGGATGCGTTCGAGTCATAAAATAGGTCTTTGGGTAAGTGGACAGATGGTCGTAGGGTTTGTCGTCGGGGTGCTTATATATTTGATACTTTCACTTTTAGGCATAGAGTATGCTTTCCTTCTGGCAATAATTGCAGGCATTATGGAAATGGTTCCTTATGGCATTTGGGTTGCTTTGATTCCAGCTTTTGCTTTTTCTTATATTTCAAGTGGAGTTTCGAGTGCCTTGATGGTAACTGGAGCTTACCTGATTGTTCATCAGTTTGAAGTATTTCTTTTTGCCCCGCTTATTATAAAAAAAATTGTTGGACTTTCACCAATTGTTATTATTCTTTCTGTTGTAATTGGTTTTGAGCTTGGTGGAATCTGGGGAGCGGTCCTAGCTATTCCGCTTGCTGTTATTATGATGGAATTTTTAAGTGATATTGAAAAAGATAAAATCTTAGCCCGAACAAGTAATAAATCTTGTTAGAAATAAAAATGAAAAAAAATAGTTTTTACATTACAACGACACTTCCATATGTAAATGCAGACCTGCATATGGGTCATGCGCTTGAATTTGTGCGGGCAGATATTATTGCCAGATACAAAAGATTGCAGGGTTTTGATGTATTTTTTAATACCGGGACGGACGAACACGGGATGAAAATATACGAGAAGGCTGTATCCCAAAACAAGAAACCTCAAGAATTTGTAGATGAAAGTTTTTTAAAGTTTAAAGAATCAGTAAAGATTTTCGGAATGGATGAAGAAATTTTACACTTTGTCCGCACGACGGATACTCACCACCTAAAAGCTGCGCAAGAATTCTGGAAAAGAGTGAATGACAATGGTTATATTTATAAGAAAAATTACGAAGCGAAATATTGTGTGGGTTGCGAGGAAACCAAAAGTGATTCCGAACTTGTAAATAACGAATGTTCGATTCACCCGGGGCGTCCGCTAGAAATTATCCAAGAAGAAAACTATTTTTTCAAATACAGTGAGTTTGGAGAAAAATTATTGAAATTCTACGAAGACCATCCGAATTTTGTTATACCAGACTTCCGTTTCAATGAGATAAAAACTTTCGTGAAAAGGGGCCTGCATGATTTTTCTATTTCCCGTCTGAAGTCTAAAATGTCTTGGGGTATTCCGGTGCCGGGGGATGAAGAGCACGTGATGTATGTTTGGTTTGACGCACTTACGAATTATGTTTCTACGTTGGGCTGGCCGGATATTTCCCTCTCTTCTTTACCAGGAGAGGGTGGGGGTGAGGTGAATCTTTTCGAAAAGTTCTGGGTAAATGGAAACCCCACGCAATATTGTGGTAAAGATAATCTTCGTTTTCAATCTGCTATGTGGCAAGCGATGTTAATGGCGGCAGACTTGCCAAATTCACATCAGATTATTGTTGATGGTTTTATTACTGGAGATGGTGGAATTAAAATGTCTAAAACGTTGGGTAATGTCGCAGACCCACAAGAACTGGTCGCCGAATATGGCACCGACGCGCTTCGTTATTTTCTTTTGCGAGAAGTTTCTTCTTATGAAGACAGTCCTTTTACCATGGAGAGATTTAAAGATGCTTATAATGCTGGGCTCGCGAACGGGTTGGGGAATTTGGTGAGTAGGGTTATGAAAATGGCGACGACAAATATTACCGAGCCAATTAAGGTAGAAGAGACTATACCTGACGGAGCTTTTGCAAAACACATAAAAGAATATAATATCCAAAAAGCTTCAGACCTTGTATGGTCTTGGATAGGAGAAATGGATGCGATTATTCAGGAAAAAGAACCATTTAAATTAGTGAAAATTAATCCTGAAGAAGGAAAGAAAATTATTGTATCTCTGGTTGTAGGACTAGCGAATATTGCTTTTCACTTAAGGTCAATGTTGCCAAAAACATCAGAAAAAATTCTAACACTTATTCAAAATCATAAAAACCCAGAGGAGCCATTGTTTTTACGCAAAGATTAATACCCCCACCCAATATGCCCAAATACATAGATATCCATAGCCACGTGAATTTTACCGCTTTTGACGCCGATAGAGACGAGGTTATTAAGCGTGCCTTGGATAACGATACTTGGGTGATAAATGTCGGTACGCAAATAAATACTTCAAAAAAAGCAATAGAATTGGCACATAAATATAACGAAGGTGTATATGCAATTATAGGATTACACCCGATACATACTGGCAAATCATTTCATGACAAGCAAGAATTGGGACCCTCCTTCGCTGAGGTTTCGGACGGGCAAGGGATGAAGGAAGGTTTTTTTTCACGGGGAGAAATTTTTGATAAAAAAGTTTACGGAGAGCTTTTAAAAGATAAAAAGGTGGTAGCAATAGGGGAATGCGGACTGGATTATTACCGTACGGAAAAAGAATCAATTGAAAAACAGAAGCAAGCTTTTATCGAACAGATAGAACTGGCAAACGAAGTTAGTAAACCGCTTATGCTTCATATCAGAGATGCTTATTCTGATGCATTAAAAATTTTAAAAGAGCATGCGAAAGTTAAAGGGGTGGTTCATTTTTTTGTGGGTAGCGTGGAAGAGGCGAAAGATTTTATAGATTTTGGATTTATGCTTTCTTTTACGGGGGTTCTCACCTTTACTCATGATTATGACGAAGTAGTAAAAAATACTCCGCTTGAGATGATTCTAACCGATACTGATTCTCCCTATGTGGCGCCTGTGCCACACCGAGGCAAAAGGAATGAACCGAGCTATGTGCAAGAAATTGTAAAAAAAATCGCCGAGATTAAAAATTTACCAGAAGCCGAAGTGGCGGAAGCTATTATCGCAAATGCCAAGCGAGTCTTTACTTTTTAATGTCTTTTTGTTAATATAAAATTTATGCCAGATAAGGAAGAAGATAAAAATGAAATACAAGAAGAGGGAAATATTCGAGTCTATGAACTCGGTTATCTTTTAGTACCCACCATCTCTGAAGAGGATGCGCCTGTTATTTTTGGTAATTTAAAAGAACTCGTATCATCTCTGGGAGGCATCGCTATTTCCGATGAAATGCCTAAAATGATTTCACTTGCTTATGCGATGGTAAAAGTAGTATCTAATGTGCGTAATAAATTTAACAATGCTTATTTTGGTTGGATCAAATTTACAATGGGAACGGACGCAGTTTTAGAATTGAAAAAGAAACTTAATCTTGATTCAAACCTTATTCGATTTTTGATATTAAAAACAGTTAAAGAAAATACCATTGCCGCAAAAAGATTTGTGCGTGGAGATATGTCGCATCGCAAACCGAGAGCCGTAAAAAATGAAAATAATGAGCCGGTTGTTCCTATCAATAAAGAAGAAATTGATAAAGAAATAGACGCGATGGTAGCGGTCTAGGGTAGTTATAAAGTAGAAAGTTTATAAAGTTATAAAGTAAAATAAAAAAACATGTATTTAAATAAAGCAATCGTTATAGGAAATCTTACCCGCGACCCGGAACTTCGCTCTCTTCCTTCAGGTATAAAAGTTTGTACATTTTCTTTGGCTACCAATCGCGTCTGGAAAGATAAGAATGGTGCTCGCCAAGAAGCGACTGACTATCACAATGTTGTAGTCTTCGGACGCCAAGCAGAAACAGTCGCGCAGTATATGAAAAAAGGAAGCTCCATATTGGTTGAAGGCAGAATGCAGACTAGAAGTTGGGAAGACAAGACTAGCGGAGAGAAAAAGTATCGCACCGAAATAGTCGCTGATCGAACGCAGTTTGGACCTAAGGGAGGAAATTCAGGAGGAAGTACGGGGACAACGAGTGCGGGTTCCAAGGCGCCAGCTTCCGAAGGGGGAGGAGAAGTTGACGCGATAGAATATCCAGAAGAAGACATTAATCCCGAAGACATCCCTTTCTAAAAGCTAATTACTATAAGCTATAAGCTAAACAAAATGAAACAAGATTATTTTTCAGCCAACAATATAAAACACATAGATTACAAGGATGTTGAAATTCTAAAGAAATTTTTGAATGGGAATGGCAAGATAGTGAACCACAAAAGAAGTGGCGTAACTTCCAAAAACCAGCGTGCCTTAGCAAATGCCATCAAGCACGCAAGATTTTTAGGTCTTTTGCCTTTTGTAGTTAAATAACTAGAAATTTACAGGCAAGACCTGTAGTATTACAGGTCTTGCCTGTAAATCA
>JAVHOH010000037.1:36848-42182 GCA_036169935.1 Minisyncoccota bacterium
CCTGTAAATCAAATTTTATGGCTCAATTAGAATACAGTGCAATTAGAGAAAAAAAAATAATCATCCACGATGATGAACCCTGTGAAGTGGTGGAGTCTCATGTCGCTAGGACCCAGCAAAGAAAACCGCAAAATCAGGTAAAACTAAGGAGTTTGATCTCTGGAAAAGTTTTCCCAGCCACTTATCACGTCTCAGACTCAGCCGATGAAGCGGACATAGAAAAGAGAGACGTAACATTTTTATATGCAAACAAGGGGGAATATTGGTTCTGTGATCCAAATGACAAAAGCAATAGATTTAAACTTGAAGAAGCGCTCATGGGAAGTGCTGCCAAATTCTTAAAACAAAACAGCAATGTGACTGCTTTGGTGTGGACGAATGAAGATGGCGAAGAAAAAATAATCAAAATAAGCTTGCCTATCAAAATGGAATTGCTCGTAAAAGAAGCTCCGCCAGCGGTGCGCGGGGATACTTCCAAGGGGGGAATAAAAGTTATTGTTTTAGAAAATGGCACCACACTTAACGCCCCGATGTTTATAAAAGAAGGGGACAAAATTAGTGTAAACACTGAAACTGGAGAATACGTAGAAAGAGTCTAAGAACAAGCTGGGGGCAAAAATTATTTGGCTTTACTCCACCCTGCTGGGTGGAACCTTCCGCCTGCATAATTTTTGCCCCCAGCTTTTAAGCCTCCTCTACAAACTTCTTTCTAATTTCTTTTAGAATTTCTTTGGAAATTTTTTCATTTTCCTTCAAAAACGTGCGAGTGCTGTCATAACCTACGCCCAGTTTTATTTTCTCCATCTTCTCTTCCCCTTTATGAAGGGGGAGGTTGGGTAGGGGTGTATAAAAATATGAATTTCCACTTTTTTCTACAATTTTAAATTTTTCCCCCAGTGCGATTATTTCTCCTTCTTTTGAAATACCCTCATTGTAAATGATATCAAATTCCGTCTGCTTGAATGGTGCGGCGACTTTATTTTTCACTACTTTTACCCGCGTGCGCGAACCAACGACTTCTTCTCCTTTTTTTATTTGAGCGATTTTACGGATATCCAATCGGACAGAAGTATAAAACTTTAAAGCTTTTCCTCCCGGAGTCGTCTCCGGATTGCCGAACATCACGCCGATTTGCATGCGAATTTGGTTTATAAAAATGACAACGGTTTTTGACTTTGCGACGATAGCTGTCAATTTACGAAGCGCTTGCGACATCAGGCGCGCTTGCTTACCGACATGGTACGCCCCCATATCGCCCTCAATTTCGTCTTTGGGTGTAAGGGCCGCGACAGAGTCCACGACGATGACATCAATTTTTCCCGTTCGTACGAGACTTTCCACGATCTCCAGCGCTTGCTCGCCATTGTCCGGCTGGGAAATGAGCAAGTCGTTTATATTTACTCCGAGCTTTTTTGTGTAATCAGGATCCATCGCATGTTCGGCATCTATGTAGGCGCAAATCCCGCCGAGCTTTTGCGCTTCAGCCACGATGTGCAGAGAGAGTGTGGTTTTACCCGAAGATTCCGGTCCAAATATTTCAATAATTCTTCCGCGTGGTATTCCGCCGATACCGAGAGCCATATCCAGCCCGATTGATCCGGTCGGAATCACACTTACATTTACTTTTGGCGAGTCGCCGAATTTCATAATTGATCCTTCACCGAATTTTGTCTGAATAGCTTTTAAGGTATCACTCAGCACCGCTTCGCCCACTGTCTTGTCTTCTTTTTTCTCTTTTTTCTTTTGCATGATTACTGTTTATATATTAATTTATAATTTTTCTCATCCACATATCCAAATTTATCTTGCGCTTTGATATTGATTATATTATATCCCCGTAGAAGTGCAATTGTCTCATTAAAGTTTCCTTGCTGATCTACAGAAATTTCTCGGCCAGCTAAAGTTAATTTTATTGCATTTCTAGCATTGCCGGTTATTTTCAATACACTTTCTGTCGTAGTAGCACCGTCTACAATATTTACATTTTTAATTTTCACTCCAAAGATTAAATCTTTTGATGTAAATAATGCAAAAACAATAATTAAAAGAAAAAAAACAGAAAGACCGCTTATTTTGACTATTTTTTTTAAATTCGGATTCATTATATTACATTGCCCCCATTTTCATCATGTGTGATTTTCTCCAACACTTCTCTCGGCTTGGCGCCATCTCCCGGACCGATTACTCCGCGTTCTTCCAATTTATCCATCAGTCTTGCCGCGCGCGCATATCCCAATTTCAATTTTCTTTGGAGATAAGAAGTGGAGGCTTTCCCGGCTTCCATCACACAAGCGCGAGCTTCTTCATACATTTCATCATCGTCTTCGTCGTTGTTTTCTAAAGTGCTTTCAAAAATACTTTTATCAGCGGATATAGATCCGCTAGTCAAGGTTATTTCATCAGTTACTTCATCTCTATATGCATCAGCTAAATATTTTACAACTTTCTTAACCTCTCCTTCTGAAATAAAGGCGCTTTGTAAGCGTTCTGGTTGAGCTTCACCGGAAGAATAAAGCATATCACCGGCGCCCAAGAGTTTTTCGGCTCCACCAGCATCCAGTATCGTGCGGGAATCTATTTGAGAAGATACTTTTAAGGCAACCCGCGCTGGAATGTTCGCTTTAATCAAACCGGTGATGATATTTACTTCTGGACGCTGAGTAGAGAGTATCAAGTGGATACCCACCGCTCGGGACATTTGCGCCAAGCGTACGATGGCTGATTCCAATTCTCTCGGATAAGAACTCATAATATCTGCCAGTTCATCTATGACAATGACTATATATGGCAAGCGGTCCGCACCCACCTCCGTCTCAACCCCCTCGCTGTCCGTTTTAATTTTCTTAGGATTCTTGCCAAATACATTGGTATGGTAAGACTCTATGTCTCGCACAGACTCTGCTTCCAAGATGTCATAACGGCGATCCATTTCTTTGGCTGCCCATTTTAAGGCAAGAATTGTTTTTTTAGCTTCAGTGATTACCGGCGTGAGCAAGTGCGGAATATTATTATAGAGAGTGAGTTCTACGCGTTTTGGATCTATCAATATAAATTTCAAATCATCCGGTCCGTTCCTATATAGGAGGGAAGTAATCATGGAGTGGATGGTGACCGATTTTCCGGAGCCAGTCGTGCCGGCGACGAGGATGTGTGGCATTTTTGCCAAGTTTCCAAAAACCGCCTTGCCGGAAATATTTCGGCCGAGAGCCGTCGTGAGCGGTTTCGGAGAATTTTGGAATTTGTCATCAGAGAGGAGAGTGGCGAGACCGACGATTGATTTTGATTTGTTTGGAATTTCAATACCGACGAGAGACTTGCCTGGAATCGGCGCTTCTATACGGATCGGGTGTGCGGCGAGCGAAAGCGCGAGATCGTTTTGCAAACCTACAATGCGAGAGAGTTTTATTCCTTCGGCTGGCTTGAGCGCATAGCGGGTGACTGTCGGTCCGATAGTTATTTCATCCATCTCCACTTCAATGCCGAAGTTCGCGAGAGTGCGCTTGATAATATTTGCATTGGCTTTAATGTCGCCGGTGTTCGGCTTGCCTTTGTCTTCTTCTAGAAGTGAGAGTGGGGGAGGGACATAAGAACCCAACACCGTTTTTCTTTTTCTGATTGGCATTTCTTCTTCCGATTCCTCTCCTCCTTGTGGAGGAGGAGTGCCCGAAGGGCGAGGTGGTGATTTTTTAGAATTACCACCCCCAGCCCCCTCCTCATCGAGGAGGGGAGTAACTTTCTCCACTTCTTTCATTTCTGCTTCATTTAAGTCAGAGGTAAATTCTTTTTCTTTTTTCTTAAAAATAAAATTCCAAATTTTTATGAAAAATGGCGCGAGGTTTAGTTTGGTATCAAACATTATTAAAATAGAAATTACTAAAATTGCTCCTAGAAAAGCTAGACTGACATAAGTATCGAAAAGAGAAATAAATGGGGTCGATAAAATTTCTCCAAAGAATCCACCTCGATGATTGCCGGAAGCGATGTCTATCATTCCTAAACTTGAAAATAAAAACATTATTCCAGAGACGACACGAGTCCATCCGATATCTGGCACTTCTGATTTTATAAATGATGCTCCAAGTAAAATAAAAAGAGCAGGAAGCAACACATAGCCGACTCCGAGCAAGTAATTTAATTTTTCATAAATAAATATTCCTGCTTTTCCAGAGAGATCAAGATAAGCCATTAAAAAAAATAATGCGAGAACAAAAAATACAATTGCGATGATTCCGTGTTTGGTTTGAGTTTTTAATCCTTTTGAAATATTTTTTCCATTCTTATTGCCTTTCCCATTTCTATTGCCATTTTCGTTTTTTGCCATATGAAGCTATTTTAACATAAAATTAAAAAAATATTTTTTTAATTTTTTAAATTCTCCTCTTGAGGAATACCCGCTACTGCGGAGGAGGTGGACAAATTCTTCCACCCCGGCGCAAGCGCCACCCCTCAAGAGGGGAATAAAATACCCTTGCATTTTTCCACGTCCTATATATAATGGACAGATGTTGGGAGACCAAAAAGACATACAGAAAAATCTCAAAGACCCCGAACGAAAGCCTTCGGCTTCGTACGGGGCAGGCTCTCTAAATATGTCCGTTATAGGTTACTCTAAGACCAATAAGCTTATTACTGCACTTTATATGGTAACGGACATCATAGACAAAGACGAACCTCTTAGAAACAAATTAAGGACATTGGGGGTAGAAATCCTATCAGACACAAGTTCTTCAGTAAGGACTACCCTTACTGAAATGAGTGAAAAAATTAACACCGTTTTGTCCTTTTTGGACATTGCTTCCACTATCAACATCATCTCTGAAATGAATAGTAGCATTCTCAAGCAAGAGTTCATTGAATTAGATCATTCCATAAAGGAATCTATTGGGGATATTAAGCCCCTAAATAGGAAGATAAATCTTTCTGAGTTTTTTGAAGAAGCTCCCCTCCTTGAGAAGGAGGGGGTTGGGGGTGGTAATTCTTTTATCACCACCTCGCCCTTCGGGCACTCCTCCTCAATAAGGAGGAGAGGAGATTCTAACGGACATACTAGACTTGGTGTCCAAAAGGGAAGTACGCTGTTAAAAGCTATTAAGGACATATCGGGTGTTCGACACCCGACAGTAGCACATAACAATTTTGATATATTAAAAAAACAAAGACGTGAAGAGATAATAAACTTTATAAAAAAACACGGAGAGAGTTCTACCATAACGGACATCAAAAGTAGAGCATATGGGTCATTGGTTTCTTGTGGTGAAAAGACACTCCAGAGAGAGCTGGTTTCTATGGTCAAAGATGGTGTCCTTAAGAAAACCGGAGAGAAGCGCTGGAGTA
>JAVHOH010000038.1:0-3017 GCA_036169935.1 Minisyncoccota bacterium
GCGGAGAGTGAGGGACGCTATCAGAACTGAAATGAGACAGAACCCCAATCAATTTAAATAATATTATTTTGTGTCTCCATAACCAGGTTTTGGAACACGTTCGACAATATGCGTGTTAGCATGTTCCTTTGCTTTTTTCACGGTTGTGAATTCTCCGGTTTTGGCATCACGGCCACGGAGGCTTGTTTTTGATTTTGGCATATGATTTTTAATTAATTAAATTTATAAAATTGTTTTATTTAGCGCAAACAACGTAATGTAAATATTCAGTAGTTTTTTCAGCCTTGTATTCTCTACCACTATCAGCTTTAAACCGGCCATATTCCTTAGTGAAATAACCATACTCACCTTTTTGACTCATAATCTCTTTTATATCACCAGCGCTCATTAATCCTTCATTGTTATAACTTAGAAATATATATTTAACGTTAGCATTCATAATTAAATCTTTAAAAGATTTTTTGACTTGATTTTTTGAACAATACAATGACTTCTGATTCTCATATTCTCTTAAGCCAGTTTTGCCGTGAATTTCCGGATTATCATATTTAGCTATAGTCTCTAAAATATGATAATTAGTAGCATATTGTCTTTGATTATAGGGTGGGTCTAAATATAAGATATCTCCTTTTATTTTTTTAACCACCGAATTTATATCTTCATTATAGACCTCGTGCTCCTGATCATTAATTATTAGTTCTGCCGGCTTAAGTATAAGCGGCTTTAAGGCGGTCTTTTTTAAACTTTTAAGAAATGCCCCATAAACGGAAGCGGTATTTGCGTTCTTATCAATAGATTCAATCAGACTGGCTAAAAGGAAATAATATTCATTATCGTTAATTAATTTTTTATTTTTCCAATTCTCAATCCCTTGTCTGATAGCATCACATTTAGACCCATTTTCATCGGAAAAATATAATCTTTGTTCGTCTTTATTCTTGGTTCCGCCTAAACAATAGTTATTATAAATAAACCCATTTTTTCCTTTTTCATTATTTAAATAATTTAATACAATATTTTGCCTTTGAGTAATTTCAGTATCCTTTAAGCTTGATAGTAAATTAAATAACCCCTTGAATTCTAACGGTTTATGATTTTTAATGTAATGCCTATTTAGAACATAGCTATAATATTGAATGTCATTGGCCACAATTTTAAATCCTTTTCTTTTAAAATATGAACCAACGGCTCCCGTCCCGGCGAATAGATCACAAAAAATATGGCAGTTTTCATCGACTACTTTATTTATCGATTGCTCCAAAAACTCTAATAATGATAATTTACTGCCGATGTAGTTCATAGGGGTTATTTAATTCTCTGATTTTTAATTATTTCTAGCGGACTCACGCCTAAAAACTTAGCAAGTTCAACAACATTGCTTTTTACTGGTCTGAATCTATTAGATAAAATATTGGATAACTGGTTTTTAGATATATCCAACATTTTTGCTAATTCGGTAAAATTGTCTATTTTCTTTTTAGCCATTAGCTCTTGAATTTTATATTTATCTATTACCAGCATATCATATTATAAAAAAGAATACAAGTATTTTATTAACAATGTTAAACTTATTTATTAACTATCTTATTTAACTCATCACGCCATTTATAAGGGTTATTCCAGAAACACCCCATACAACCACGTTCATCATGCTTATCAATATTTTTGTCCCAATGTTTATTGCCTTTATACCAAAAATAAATGCCCGGGAAATTACCCCTCTCGCCAGTCTTGGAACATTTCTCGCAATATCTTGATTTCAAAAGGTTATTACTCCTAGACAGAAGAATAAATTTTGCCTTAATTTCTTCCAGGGACATTTCTGGGTTATTTATATCTTCATTTTTACCCCACCGAACTTGCGGAAATTTATGGTCTACTTCAAGCTCTTTGGGCGGCATCCTCCTTAAAAATAAGGCCTCTTCATATTTTAAAACTTCTTTTACTTTTCTAGTTAATTTTTGAGGTAGGCCGGATCTACTTTTTGTATCTGCTGATATAACTAAAGTTTTTAATTTTCTGTGGATAGTCTTATTTTTACATTTTTCGCAAATCATGGTTTTGTAAAAATTACCCCGTTCATCTTTATCTAGCTGGATTCCGGCCTGACGCCAAACTTGCCAGGTTTTAGCTTGACCTGATTTTAATTCGCATTTTGTACAATGCCATTTTAAATCACTTAAAATATTAAAATCGTGATGAGAAACCGTTCCTTCTTTAAATGGATTATTTTTCATATTTAAAAATTAAAATATACTCATGTTTAAAAATATAGTAATCACTAGCCAGAGCTCGATAACGCCAAATACCCTCTTTATTCTGCTTAGCACGATTACCCTCCATATTTTTTATTATAACACTTTTTAACGTTAGCCCCAATTTATAGGCTTCGTTCATACAATAAAAACCAAGTGGAATCCATTTTCCTTTTTCGTATTTATCGCCCATGACAATGGCGATATATCTCCCTTTTTCTAATATCGTTAGAGTATTTTTAATAACGCTGGCAAATTTGTCTAAAAATTCCCGTAAATCTTTAGAGTTAGATAGGTCATTTTTTTCTTGGCTAAATTTAATAATATTGGCATATGGGGGATGTAAAATAGCTAATTGAACTTTGCTTTTCTTATGCTTCTTTAATGATTCAGTTATTTTAATAAATGTTTTTTCTTCTGTACTGTCGGCGGCCAAAATTTCAAAAAAATTCTTTTTACTATCTAATTTAGATTCAACATGTTTGACTAATTGTGGCTGAATTTCTATGCCAACAAAATTTCTTTTTAGTGTTTCACATTCATAAGCAGTGGTTCCGCTTCCTAAGAACGGGTCAAAAATAATATCATTCTCTTTACTATATCTTAAAATTAGTTGATGAGGTATTTGTGGCACAAAATTTCCATGATAAAACCCGTCGTGCTTCCCCGACTTATCTCGTTCTTTAATAATCCAAAGACTATCAGTCCAAATCTCCGAATCTTTCCAATTTTTTAAATCTAAGTTATTAAAATCTGGCATAT
>JAVHOH010000039.1:0-11949 GCA_036169935.1 Minisyncoccota bacterium
ATAATATTAAATTTAATTAATTTTACAAAAATTTAATTTAAAAAAATACCTGTAAAATTTGTGACCCTACGCGGAATCGGACCGCGATTTGATCCTTGAGAAGGATCCGTCCTAACCGTTAGACGATAGGGCCTTACAGAAAAAATATAGCATTTTTCAGGAGAAAATCAAAAATTTTAATCTTCAATTCTTGGCTTTTCTATTTCCAGCAAAGAAAGCTCGGGTGAAGCTCCAGCAATACGAAGCACATCTTTATCAATTTTTTTTAATTCTTTATTTGAGGAGTTGTAATGATTTACTACAGTGCCCAAGGCATTACCGAGTTTGTTGTGATATTCATCATAAGATTTTAAATGTTTACCCAAATCTTCTACTTTTTTAATTATTTCTTTAGCAGATTCTTCAATTTTGAGAGCCTTGAGTCCTTGTAAAACAGTTTGTAAATAAGCGAGAAATGAAGTAGGACTCGTGATAATCACTTTATACTTTCCAGCCGCTCTTTGAATCAAATTTTCTGCATTTTCATCGGAGCCGACTTTGTTTGTTAGTAAGTCGTAATATATTGCTTCGTGTGGAATAAACATAAAAGCAAAATCCGTCGTGCCTTTAGTTGGTTGAATATATTTGGCTGTTTCGGTGATGCGGTTTTTTAAATCATTTACAAAAATTGTTTCTAATTTCTTTTTTTCCGCTTCGTTGCGCTCTTCAACCATTTTGTTGTAATTTTCCAAAGAAAATTTTGAATCTATCGGAATGATTTTATCTTTTACAAAAACTACTGCGTCCACAATAGTTCCGTCAGGAAAAGGATATTGCATTTGATAGCTTCCCGGCGGGAGGACATTTTTTAAAACTGTTTCCAAATAATATTCACCGAGTATTCCGCGTTGTTTTGGATTCTTTAAAATATTTTCCAAGCTCTGGAGCTGGTCGGCAAAAGAAATTACTTGCTTGTTTGTCTCGTCGAGGCGAGTGAGGCGTTCCGTCACATCTCGGATTATTTTATTTGATTCAGAAGAATGGAATTTTAAACTTTCATTAACTTGCCTATGTGATTCGCCGATTTTGTTATCTACTGTGCGTGAAAGCTCATTTATTTGCGTCAAGATGAGATTTAACCCAACATCATCTTTCTTTTCCTCCTTTTTTCTGCCAAAGATGAAATAGGCAAAAATCCCTCCAGCCAGTATTGATATAATAATTATTAAAGCATTTTGCATAAGTTTATTTTAACACTATTTCCCCAAATGGTGTTTCAAAGTATAAATCCAATCTTCATCAATCTGATCGCTTTCTAGTTTTTGCGCGAGCAACCATTCTAAATATCCGCGATCAGTTTTTGATACTTCTTCAATTTTTTTGCCTATATGTTTGCCAAAATTAAATGAACGTAGGAGAGAAGGGTGCGAAGAAATTTCTATCATTTTATTCACGATGCTTTCGGTCGTGACCCCGACTCCTTTGGACGTCGAGGCTATTTCTTCTGCGATTTTTTTTGCTTCCCACTCAAAAAGTTTTTCCAGCACCAACACGTCGCCCAAGGCGTCGTGTGCTGTGGCTTCTATCTCAATATCAAGCAGATAGCGCAAGTATTGCAAATTGTATCTTTCTATTTTCCCTTCTTTGTCTAGTTCTCTGGCAACGCGCAAAGTGCAGATAAATTTATTTGGTTTTATTCCTTCTTTTTCTATGATCATCAAATCAAAAGGTGTGTTGTGCGCAACAACAACAGAATTTTTATCTTCAAAAAGTTTTTTAATGATAGGTTGATCCGTGCTTTCTTTAAATGATGGTTTGTTTTCTACCATTTTATTTGTAATATGGTGCACGGCTGAAGCCTCAGGAGGGATTTTAATTTCAGGTTTATAGAGACCAGCAAAACTCTCGTTGCCAACTTTATAAGCAATTTGTACGAGGAAATCATTTTCCGTATTGCCAGTGGTTTCTGTATCAAAAAAAATTAACTTAGGCATTTGGTTATTTTAACATATTTTGGTACAATTTGTGTATGTTACATGAACAAATAAAAAATAATATAAGAGAGGCAATGATGGCAAAAGATATTGTTCGGCTTGAAACCTATCGAAATATGCTCGCTTCTTTTACAAATGAGCTCATTTCTAAAAATAGAAAACCAAATGAAATGCTTGCAGACGAAGAAGCCATCGCGGTGATTACTCGTCTTTCAAAACAAAGGAAAGACTCAATTGAACAGTTTAAAAAAGGGAATCGTGAAGATTTAGTAAAAAAAGAACAAGCAGAACTCAATATTCTTGAAACTTATTTACCGAAGTTGATGGGTAAATCTGAAGTAGAAAAAATTGCTCAAGCTAAAAAAAGCGAGCTTGGTATTACTGATGTGAAAAAGAAGGGAATGCTTATGTCTGTTCTTATGAAAGATTTAAAAGGCAAGGCGGACGGTGTTGTAGTAAAGGAAGTTGTAGATTCTTTATTTTAATTTATATATATGCATACAGTAAATCTCTTGGTTAGTTTAGTGGAACACCATCAAATTATAGTTTATGGAATAATTTTTTTTGGACTTATTTTTGAAGGAGAATTGTTTTTGATTTCTACTGGAATTTTAATACATCTCGGTGCTTTGGATTTTTATTTTGCTCTTTTATTTATTCTTTTAGGAGGTTTATCGAAGACTTTTCTAGGATATGAATTAGGAAAACTTTTGTATAAAAAATATAATCATTATAGATTTTTTAGGTATATTGAAAAGCGTGTCTATAGTATTGTGCCAAGGTTTAAAGAGAAACCTTTTTGGTCTATTTTTATTTCAAAATTTATAATGGGAGCGAATTACTTGGTAATTATTTTTTCTGGATATGAAAAGATAGATTATAAAAAATATTTAAAAGTCGAAATTTTTGCTACAATAATTTGGGCGTCTCTTCTTTTGTCACTTGGGTATTTTTTTGGTTATACCGCGCTTCATATTAGTCGCGAGATTTGGAGATTTACATTGGTAATTGTTGTTCTATTTGTAATATTTATATTTTTTGATAAATTAGTCAGTTGGCTTTATGAATTATTTGAAGAATTTTATGACGATAAAAAATAAAAAATTAATAACGCACAATGGGTCTTTCCACGCAGATGATATTTTTGCGACGGCCACTCTTTCAATTTTACTTGAAAAAAATAGAAAAATTTTTGAAATAATTAGAACACGAGACCCAAAAATTGTAGAAACTGGTGACTATGTTTACGATATTGGGGGGGTGTATAATGAAGATAAAAATAGGTTTGATCATCACCAAAAAGGTGGAGCAGGAAAGCGAGAAAACGGGATTGAATATTCTTCTTTTGGTTTGGTTTGGAAAAAATTCGGGGATGAAATTACGGGTTCAAGTGAAATTGCAAAAAGGGTAGATGAACGCTTGGTTCAAATTATTGATGCGAAAGATAATGGAATTAATATTTCTAATTCAATAATTTCGAATGTAATTAATTATGAAATTAATGACATTATTAGTGCCTTTCATCCAAGTTATAAAGAAGTGAATCCGGATTTTGATGTAGAGTTTTTAGAGATTTTAATTTTTGCTAAGAAATTATTACTGAAAGAAATCGAAAAAGCGCAAGATCAAGAAAGTATTCATAAATATATTTTAAATATCTTAGATAAAAAAAATTCTGAATCAAAGATATTAATTCTGGATGAATATATTCCTCGAGTAGAGATTGAAATTGAATTAATAAATTACCCTAATATTTTATTTGTAGTTGTGCCAGGAATCAAAGAGGCGCTTATGTGGAAAATATTAGCTCTTCGTAAAGACATGAATTATTTTGAATGCAGAAAAAATTTACCTGCAACGTGGGCAGGCTTAAAAGATAAAGAACTTCAAAAAATTACTGGTGTGGCAGATGCAGAATTTTGCCATCGCGCGCTCTTTATGGCAGTCGCTAAATCAAAAGAGGGAGCTATCAAATTAGTCCAAATTGCTGTAGAATCATAAATATGGCATTTATTGATGAAATGAAGATATACGCCGAGGCGGGTCGAGGCGGAGACGGTGTCGTGCGTTGGCGTCAGGAAAAATTTGTGCCGAAGGGCGGACCTTCTGGCGGAGACGGTGGCCGTGGGGGAGATTTTTATGTGCAAGCTGTACGTGATGTGCAGATTCTTTCCAAATACAAAGCGAAGAAAGATTTTAAGGCTTTGCGAGGAGAAGATGGAAGCAATAAAAGCCTGCATGGCAAAAATGGCGAAGATTTTTATTTAGAATTGCCTGTTGGCTCAATCATTACGAATCTTGAAACAGACGAAACGTGGCAGTTAGTGGAAGAAGGGCAGAAATTTTTAATTTTAAAGGGTGGATATGGTGGTTTCGGCAATGAACATTTTAAAAGTTCTGTAAACACAACTCCCAAAGAAGCGCGACCAGGGGCAGAAGGCGAAAAAGGAAATTTTAAAATTGAATTAGAACTTTTTGCTGATATTGGATTGATCGGTTTGCCAAATGCGGGGAAATCTTCTCTCTTAAATGTGCTGACCAATGCGGATGCGAAAGTTGGAGATTATGCTTTCACTACACTAGACCCAAATCTGGGAGATTTTTATGGTTACATTATTGCCGATATTCCAGGGATAATAGAAGGAGCATCAGAGGGCAAAGGTCTTGGTGTAAAATTTTTACGACACATCAAGCGCACAAAAATGCTCGCACATTTAGTTTCTTTTGAGAATTTATCTAAAGGAAGTACGGGAATGATGAAAAGTTACAAAGAAATTAGAAAAGAATTAGAAAAGTATGATAAAAATTTAGGTTTAGGTAAAGATGGACTTGCCTCTAAAAAAGAAATAATAATTTTAACAAAAGCAGATGTGATAGAAGACGAAAAATTTATTACAAAAACAGTTAAAGCGTTTGAAAAACTGGGCAATAAAGTTTTTGTTTTATCTTTGTTTGATGATAAGACAGTAAAGAAATTTAACGATGCACTCGCAAAGATATTAAAGAAGAAATAAATTAAGGCTGTCTTCTCTTTTTTACTATCTTTAACATATGTTCGAGATGGTAATATATTTAATAATATTATATTATAAAGAATATGAAGGGAGATATTATTTATAAAATTTTAAATTCTTTAAGTGATGTTGTGTTGGACCAAATTGATTTTGTAAATGCTTTTTTGAAAGCAGGATACGGCGCAAATGGTGGAAAAATAAATTACGAATTTAATAAAATACAGGATAAAAGAATAAAAAAACAAATTCAAAAAGATAAAATTTTAAAATTTAAAAATTACCTAGCTAAGCTTAAAAACAGCGGGCTAATTTTAGAAAATGAATCAAAAAAAATTTATTTAAGTGAAAAGGGTAAGAAGAAATTGAATAAATTTAAAAATTCTCCCTTATTAAACAAAGAAGATTACAAAAAGAAAATAGGGGAAAGGGTTGTGGTTGTCAGCTATGACATACCAATAGCTTTTAACAGAGAAAGAAATATTTTAAGAGATATATTGCGGATGTTGGGTTTTAATTTAATCCACAAAAGTGTTTGGGTTGGTAAAATTTTACTCCCCGAAAGATTTGTTGCCGATTTGAGTAAATTGGGAATTCTTGACTATGTTGAAATTCTAGAAGTTACCAAAAATGGGACACTTAAATCAAAAAATTAATTTATTATATTATTACTATCTTTTACATATGTTCAAGATAGTGTAGATATTATGTTGCGTTAAAGTATGGTTTTATCAATTTTAAAAATATGTTAATATGTATTTATGGCAAATAAATATTATCCGACAATTGGACTTGAAATACACGCAGAGCTCTCGACGGCGACGAAGATGTTTTGCTCGTGCAAGAACGATCCGGATGAAGAAAAGCCCAATGTAAATATCTGTCCGGTGTGCATGGCACATCCGGGAGCTCTGCCATCGCCGAATAAAAAAGCCATAGAAAATGTGATAAAGGTAGGACTCGCGATAAATGGCAACATCGCAGACTTTTCAGAATTTGATCGCAAAAATTATTTTTATCCGGATATTCCGAAAGGTTATCAGATTTCTCAATATAAATATCCGATAGTTTCTGGTGGACGTTTGGCGGATATGGACGTCACTCGCGTGCACTTGGAAGAAGATACGGCAAATAATAAACATAGAGAAGAAAATTTTCCACAAGTCAGACATGTGGATTCCCACATGTCTGACTTGTGGGGAGGGGGATATTCTCTGATTGATTTCAATCGCGCCGGGGTACCCTTGATGGAGCTTGTGACTGAACCACACACTTTTGAAACTGCGGAAGAGACAGCTAAAAAAGCGACAAGATTTGCCAAAGAATTGCAGTTGATACTTTGGTATTTGGGAGTATCAGAAGCGAACATGGAAAAAGGTGAAATGCGGGTAGAGGCGAATATTTCAATCTCCGCTGATAAAAAAATACTCGGCACTAAAGTGGAAGTTAAAAATTTAAATTCTTTTCGAAGTGTAGAGCGGGCTATCAAATATGAAGTCGATAGAATGACGGTGCTAATGGAAGAAGGAAAGGGGGAAGAAATAGTACAAGAGACGCGCGGTTGGGACGAAGGAAAACAAAAGACTTTTTCTCAGAGAAAAAAGGAAGGAAGCGCGGATTACCGATATTTTCCAGATCCAGATTTGCCGAAAATGTATTTACATGGAAAATTTTCCGCCAAAGGCGAACCAGCCTCGGGCTGGGATTTAGGAAAAATGAAAAAAGATTTACCGGAGTTGCCGGTAGAAAAAAGAGTTAGGTATCAAAAAGATTTCGGTATAAAAGATGAAGATATAGAAGTTTATATAAATGATCCAATTTTGGGTGTATGGTTTGAGAATGTGGCAAAAATTTTAAAAGATGCAAATAAAATAAAAATAGCATCAAATTACGTGACTTCAGATTATCTAGGTTTAAAGAAAACAAAAAAGGAAGCAAGGCTTCCTTCTGGAGAGAATTTTGTAGAATTGATAAATTTAGTTATTGAAAATAAGATTTCTTCTCGTGTCGCCAAAGATATTTTAGCAATGATTGTAATAAAAGATGAATCACCCTTGAAAATTGCGACAGAGAAAAATTTAATTCAGAGTAATGACGAAAAAATGCTTAAAAAAATTGTAGAAAAAATAATAGTTGAAAATCCTGAAATTATAGCTGTTTATAAATTAGGTAAAGAAAATGTGATAATGTCTCTGGTTGGTAAAATAATTAAAGAATCCAATGGTTCGGCAAATCCCCAAATCGTTATAAAACTTTTAAAGGAAATGCTATAATTAATGAATGAAGACTTTAAGAGAATATATAAAAGAAGTGGGAGAAAAAGGAGTGGCTATTGGGCATTTTAATATTTCAAACTTGGAAGGATTGCACGGTGTTTATCGTGCGGCAAAAAAATTAAATGTTCCGGTGATTGTCGGTCTTTCGGAAGGAGAAGAATCGTTTGTGGGAATTACTGAGGGCGTTGCACTTATTCGTGCGCTTCGCAAACAGGATAATTTTCCTATTTTTTTAAATGCCGATCATCACAAAAGTTTTGAATCCGTGAAAGCATGTATTGATGCCGGTTTTGATTCTGTAATTATTGACGGAACTAAATTAAGTTTTGAAGATAATGCAAAAATTACAAAACAATGCGTGAATTATGCTCATGAAGTTATCAAAAATATGGGTAGAGATATTTTAGTGGAAGCAGAATTGGGTTATATAGGCGAAGGTTCAAATATAAAAGATACCGTACCGGAAGGTGCCGGAATTTTAACTAAAACGGAAGATGCGAAAAAATTTGTAGAGATGACAGGTATTGATATGCTCGCACCGTCTGTCGGTAGTATTCATGGACTGATAAAAAGCGGAAAACCACATATTAATGAAGAATTGGTCGCGGAAATAAAAAAAGTAACCGGGGTGCCTTTGGTCTTGCATGGCGGTTCCGGTTTGCGCGATGTTGATTTTACAAATGGAATAAAAGCGGGTATTTCAATCATCCACATCAGCACCGAAATCCGCGTAGCATATGATGAAGCATTTAAAAAATCTCTTCTGGATAATCCAGACGAAGTCGCGCCTTATAAAATATTACAGCCGGCTGTGGATGCGATAGAAAAAATTGTTGAATCAAGATTAAAACTTTTTAATAGAATACAATAATTTTTTGAAAGAAGAAATCTTAAAATTTTTTAAGGGAGATGCGGAGGATAACGAGGAAACGCTCGTGAAATATTCGCATGACGCGAGCCTGCTCGAAGTACGGCCGAAAATAGTTTTATTTCCAAAAGATTCTGAAGATATAAAAAATTTAATTAAGTGGGTTAATAAGAATAAGCAGAATAAAGAAAAATACGGGGATTTATCCATCACTTGTAGGTGTGCGGGTACGGATATGTCTGGCGGGGCTATCGGGGAATCTATTATTTTGGATTTTTCTCGGTATATGAATAAATTAATCGGCGGGCCATTGCCTATTGGGAATGCTGGAAAGCAAAAAAATACAAATAAATTAGGAAATTACCCATTAGTATCTTCTTATATTACCGTAGAGCCTGGGATGTTTTATCGAGATTTTGAAAAGATAACTTTGAAAAAGGGGCTTATTTTGCCTTGTTATACGGCTTCCAAAAGCTTAAATGCGATGGGCGGAATGTATGGTAATAATTCGGCCGGCGAGCGGACTTTGAAATATGGCAAGATGGAGGATTATATTTTGTCCGCAAAAATTATTTTGACTGATGGAATTGAAAGAGAAATAAAATCATTTCCAGTTAGCGAGATTTCTAAACAGGAAGAAATATATAAAAAAGTTTATGAATTAATTAAGCAAAATGAAGAGGAAATAAAACTTGCCAAACCGAAAGTGAGCAAGAACTCAGCTGGTTATTATTTATGGAATGTAATACAAAATAATAACTTTGATTTGAATAATCTTCTGGTGGGCTCACAGGGGACGCTCGGCATTGTCACCGAAATGACCCTAAAATTAATTCCGGAAAATAAATACTCCAAGCTCGTGACTATTTTTATGAATGATTTGGCTCCGCTCGGTCAGTTGGTGGATGAAATTTTAACACAAAATCCTGAAACACTGGAAACTTATGATGATAAGACGATGAAATTAGCGGTGAAATTCTTTCCGGATTTTTTAAAAAATAAAGGATTTATTGGAATGTTTAAATTTATGTGGAATTTTTTGCCGGAAGCATTTATGATGTTTGCTAACGGTTTTCCAAAATTGATTATTTTGGCCGAATTTGCCGGGGATAACGAAAGAATAGTGCAAAATAAATGTGTGGAGCTAGAGAAAAAGATTAAAAATTTTAAATTAAAAGTTCATATTACGAAGTCTGAAGCAGAAGCAGAAAAATATTGGGATATTCGTAGAGAAAGTTTCGCTTTATTGCGCAAGCATGTAAAGGGTATGCGCACAGCTCCATTTATAGATGATATTATTGTTCGTCCGGAATTTTTGCCTAAATTTCTTTCAGAATTAAAAAATATTTTAAATAAATATAATTTGATGTTTACGCTTGCTGGTCATGCTGGAGATGGGAATTTTCATATTATTCCCTTGATGGATTTTAAGCGTTCCGACACAGCAAAAATTATTATAAAATTAGGAGAAGAAGTTTATGATTTGGTGATTAAATATCATGGCTCCATTACCGCTGAACACAATGATGGCCTTATCCGGACGCCATATTTGCGTAAAATGTATGGAGATAGGATGATTTCAATTTTCGGAGAAATCAAAGAAATTTTTGATCCAAAAAATATTTTTAACCCCGGCAAGAAAATTGCCACTCAAAATCTAGGTGGCACGAAAGAATATATTGCGACACACATTGCGGTGGAACATGATGCCAGCCATCATGTCTAAATTTGCCTTTTGAGTTTTTTCATGTATAATCATTTCTATGTTTGCAATTAAAGCTAAAAAGAGAGATGAAGAGTTAAAAGTGGATGCCCTCAGAAAATCTGGCGAAATTCCAGCTGTTTTTTATGGAGCAGACAAAGAAACGACTTCTGTTTCTATCCCAATTATTGAATTTAAGAAAGTCTGGCGAGATGCGGGTGAGTCTTCTGCTGTTAAAATTGAAATGTTAAAAGGAAATATCGATGTGCTTATTCATGAAGTGCAGGTAGATCCAGTTACTGATGAGCCGATTCATGTGGACTTTTTGGTGATAGATATGAAAAAGAAAATTCGTGTTGCTGTACCGCTTGTCTTTGAAGGTATTTCAAATGCAGTGAAGAGTGGAATTGGAAACTTAGTTAAGGTTTTACATGAATTTGAAATTGAAGCATTGCCGAATGATTTGCCACACAATCTTGTCGTTGATATTTCTAAATTAGAAACACTCAGTGACCAAGTGTTTGTTTCTGATGTAAAACTTCCAGCCGGAGTCGTTGTTATAAATAGTCCTTATGATGTTGTGGTCTCTGTTGTAGAGCAAGTTGAAGAAAAAGAGGAAGTTGTAGCACCGGTTGATTTATCTGCTATTGAAGTAGAAAAGAAAGGCAAGAAAGAAGAAGAGGGAGGGGAAGGCGCTGAGCCAGCTACCCCAGCTGTTTCTCCAGAAAAATCAGAAAAAAAATAATTTAAAATATTTAATAAAATATGCTACAATAAAAGTTATGAAACGGAATACGATCATAACTTTTTTTGTTTTAATATTAGTTTTATTTTTTGGCACTTCGGCTCATAAATCGGTTGCTTTTGATTGTTTAACATTGACGACATCTTCCAATCAGTCCGATAAAGACTATTGTCGAAATGAACTTACTCAAATAGAAGCTCAACTGGCGGACCTATTAAATAAGCAAAAAGAACAACAGAAACAAACAGGGACATTGAAGGGAGATGTTAATTATTTAACCAGCCAGATCAATGCTCTCAAAGCAAAAATCAAAGCTCGGGCGCTTGTCATTGCTCAATTAAAAGTAAATATTGCAGAAAAAGTTAGTACGATTAAATCACTCTCTAGTAAAATTGATCGTGAACATGAATCCTTGTTTCAGCTTCTTAAAAATACCAATGAGTTTGATGGTGATAATTTAGTAAACTTAATTCTGTCTAATAACAGTATCTCAAATTTTTATAGTGATTTGGAATCTTTTAATTCCATAAAACAAGCTATAAAAGCGTCTGTTGATATTATCAATGGAGTTAAATCCCAGACCGAAGTTGCTAAAAATGATCTTGAAAAAAAACAAAACACGGAAACTGATGCAAAAGCGGAGCTAGAAAGCGCCCAAAAAACTGTCGCTAAATCAGAAGCTGACAAAAAAGTTCTTTTGGCTATTTCTAAAGATAAAGAAGTAGTTTACCAGACTCTCGCCGCTCAAAAGAAAATACAAGCAGATAAAATTCGTAGTGCCCTTTTTAGTCTGGCGGGTATTTCTCAAAAAATTGAATTTGGAACTGCTCTTACTTATGCGAACGAAGTAAAAAATAAACTTGGAGTAGATCCAGCCTTTTTGCTTGCCATTCTTACACAGGAAAGTAATCTTGGCGCAAATGTTGGTCAATGTTATCTGACTAATCCAGATACGGGTGCGGGAGTCGGGAAAAATACCGGGACACCTTTTGCGAACGTAATGAAGCCGACACGCGATGTAGCGCCTTTTCTTGAAATAACAAATGCTCTTGGTTTTAATGCGTTTCAAACTGCAGTTTCTTGCCCTATTGCCGGAGTCGCTGGATATGGAGGCGCAATGGGGCCAGCTCAATTTATTCCCTCTACTTGGAAACTTTTTGCTGATCGTTTAAAAGATATTTTAGGACATTATGCTAACCCATGGTCTCCCAAGGATGCTTTTATGGCTTCGGGAATTTATTTGTCTGATCTTGGAGCTTCAGGGGAGAGTGCCAGCGCGCAAAACAAAGCGGCTTGTAGATATTATGGTTCTGGGGGGTCTTCTTGTTCTTATAGTAAAAGTGTTCAAAAATTAAAAGTTAGTATTCAAGCCAA
>JAVHOH010000039.1:12049-13944 GCA_036169935.1 Minisyncoccota bacterium
ATGAAAAAAGATATTCATCCAAAATATGATTTAAAAACAAAGGCCACCTGTGCTTGCGGAGCGGTTTTTGAAGTTGGTTCTACTCTTCCCGAAATAAAAATGGAAATTTGTAGCCAATGCCATCCTTTCTACACTGGAAATGAAAAGATTATGGATACGGCTGGACGCGTAGAACGTTTCAAAAAAAGAGCTGCCGCTACTGTAAAAGCTAAAAAATAAATGGACTTAGATGAATTAAAAAGGAATCATAATACTAGCTATCTCGCTGGTGAGCTAGAACGTTTGGCGCGTGAAGAAGCGGAAGTGCGAGAAATGCTTGATAGCGATGAAAGTCTTCATGAGATGGCTACCAAAGAATTAAAATTTATTCAAGAAGAAAGAGAAAGAATAGAAAAACAAGTTCAAGATATTTTAAATAGAGACAAAGCAGAAGAAAAATTAAGAGAAGAATTTCCGAATGAAATAGTGCTGGAAGTACGAGCTGGCGCTGGCGGAGACGAAGCCAGTCTTTTTGCTTGGGAGCTCGCGCATATGTATGAAAAATTTTCCGAAATTCAAGGTTGGCAATGGAAAGTGAATTATGAATCCAAGAGCGATTTGAATGGCTATAAGGAAGCGAGTTTTGAAATAAAAGGGAAAGATGTTTTCAAGAAAATGCGCTATGAAATAGGCGTGCACCGAGTACAGAGAATTCCGGCAACGGAAAAAAATGGCAGAGTACATACTTCGACTGCATCTGTGGCAGTGCTCCCAATTAGGAAAAAAATAACTTTTCAAATTAATCCAGCTGATTTTGATATGGAATATTCTCGTTCGGGTGGAAAAGGCGGACAAAATGTGAACAAAGTTGAGACTGCTGTAAGAATTATTCATATTCCGACTGGGCTTGATGTGCGTTCTACTAATGAACGGAGCCAATTAGCCAACCGTGAAAAAGCGATGATGATATTAACCGCCAAGCTTCAACAATTGGAAGAAGAAAAAGAAGCAGCCAAACACGCCGGTATTCGTAAAGGGCAGATTGGTACTGGTGATCGTTCCGAAAAAATTCGTACTTACAATTATTCTCAAGATCGAGTGACAGACCATCGCATCAAAAAATCTTGGCACAATCTGCCAAAAATAATGGAAGGGGATATCGGAGGCATTATTGCTGACCTTGAATCTGGAGTGGTGGGGGATGAAGAGTAGGAATAATTGCATTTCATTTTATATATGGTATGATTTTCGGGTAGGGTTTCATTTAGCGAAATGAAGTTTCTACGTTTATAAATAGTTTTTTGTCCTTTTTCGCAAAAAGGGAAGAAGTAAATAGTATGGCTACAAAGCTATATGTAGGGGGACTCCCTTACAGCACTCAAGAGGATGCTCTTAAAGAGCTCTTCGCACAGGCTGGATCTGTAACATCCGCTGTGATTATCATGGACAAAATGTCCGGTCGTTCAAAAGGTTTTGGATTCGTGGAAATGGATAGTGCCGATGCAGCCGCAAAGGCTATCTCTATGTTCAATGATCAAGAATTCGAAGGACGCAAACTAACTGTCAATGAAGCTCGTCCAATGGAAGCTCGTCCACCACGAACTGGCGGTAACGACAGAGGAGGATACAGTAATGGAGGAGGACGAAGAGAGTACTAATATAACTTGATTATAAATATTTTTTGGCATTACTCCATCCCCTTTGGATGGAACTTTCCGCCAGCAAAATATTTACAATCTTCGTACCACAAAAAACCACCTTAAGGTGGTTTTTTGTTTTATTTATGTTATATTAAATAAGTTATTTTGAGCGTGTAGTTCAGTATAGGACGCTACGGGGATGACATTTTGAAATATTGTTTGAGCGTGTAGTTCAGTGGTAGAACGCTGTCCTGATAAGACAGAGGTCGATGGTTC
>JAVHOH010000040.1:0-2931 GCA_036169935.1 Minisyncoccota bacterium
AATGGCCTTGTGGCTGATGGACTAGTTGGGGCTAAGACGAAGGCAAAGATGAATAATTTTGTTCATTAGTTGTTAAATTTTTGCTAAATAGAATTTTTCCATTTATTTTGCTATACCCGTACGCTTATTTAAGTTTTGAATAAAATAAGTGTTGGGGTATACTTTCTGTATGGACATCAAAGATGTAGAAAACCTAGCTGAGCTGGCGAGAATAGAGCTTTCTATAGATGAAAAAGAGACCTTGCTTAAAGACATGAAGGGTATTTTGGAGTATGTAAAGCAGATTGAAGGGGTGGAAGTAGATGTTAAACACTCGGTGTCTAACACGGGGATTAGTAATGTTTGGCGAGAAGACTTGCCGGAGAATCGTGAATTTTCTAAAGAACTTATTACAGAGCAGTTTCCAGATTCGCAAGATGGGTTTTTGAAAGTGAAGAAAATTATGTAGTTTTATTTATGAATATTGATTTAAAAAATTTAACAATAGAAAAAGCACATCAGAGTTTTAAGGATGGGGTTTTTACTTGCCGAGAATTGGTGGAAGCATATCTCAAGGTCATTGCTGAAAAAAATTCTGAAATAAATGCCTATCTTGAAATCTATGATGATGTTTTAACTCAAGCAGATATGGCACAGAAAATGTTTGAGGGTGGCACGGCGACGGAGTTGACGGGTATTCCTTTTGCTATCAAAGATATTATTTTAATTAAAGGTAGAAAATCTTCGGCTGGTTCAAAAATTTTAGAAAATTATGTAGCTCCTTATGATTCAACTGTCATTAAAGATTTAAAAAAAGTTGGAGCTGTATTTTTAGGTAGGACTAATATGGATGAATTTGCTATGGGTTCTTCTACTCAGACCTCTGCTTATGGGGTGACTCGCAACCCCCTTGATCCCTCTCGTGTTCCAGGAGGTTCTTCTGGTGGTTCAGCGGCTGCTCTAGCTGGCGATATGGCTTTGGCGGCCTTAGGCACGGAAACTTGCGGGTCAGTCAGGGAGCCAGCAGCTTTTTGTGAATTAGTTGGGTTAAGGTCTACCTACGGGGCGATCTCTAGGCAGGGGATAATTGCTATGGGAAATTCTCTTGATCAAGTTGGACCATTTGGTAAAAATGTTAGAGATACAGAAATTATTTTTAATCTTTTATCTAGATATGATAAAGAAGATAGTACTTCGGTGCCAGATAAATTAAGAAAAATACAACCTCGAGAAGGGAAGAAAATTGGCGTGCCGTGGCATTTATTTGAAAGTGGGGTGGACCCTGAAGTGACAGAAAATTTTAAACAATCTTTGGAGAAATTTAAAAAAGCTGGATATGAAATTGTGGATATAAAACTTCCTTACTGTAAATATTCTTTAGCTGTCTATTATATTATTATGCCAGCAGAAGTTTCTACCAATCTTTCACGTTTTGATGGCATTCGCTATGGTTTTAGTGCTAAGGGTGAAAATTTGCTTGAGGTGTATAAGAAAAGTAGAGGACAGGGTTTTGGCAAAGAAGTGCGCAGACGCATTCTTCTCGGTACTTATGTTTTGTCTCATGGATATTATGATGCATATTATAATAAAGCCATCAAAGTTCGAGAAAAAATAAAAGAAGAAATTATCCAAGCATTTGAAAAGGTGGATTATATTTTAACGCCGACAGTGCCGATATTTCCTTTTAAAATAGGAGAAAAATTAGATGATCCAATAGCTATGTATTTATGTGATATTTTTTCAGCACCCGCTAATCTTTCAGGGGTGCCTTCTATCGCCTTACCTTCAGGAAAATCTACTAATGGTTTGCCTTTTTCCATTCAGTTTATGGCGCCACATTTTTGTGAAAATTCACTTTTTAAAATCGGCAAGAAATTTGAAGAAATAAGATAGAATTGTTATGTTATAATTTTAAGATATATGGAAACAGTTAATAATTCAAATGTGCAAAATAGTCTTATAAATGGCACATTTTTTGATTCAAAATATTTTAATCCGGAATATTTATTTAATCAGGGTTTTTTATATATCAAAAAGTTTATTTCTTTTATTTCAAGTGACCAAGCGACAAGTATTGAAAAAACTATTCTTTTTCTTTTAGGGATGTTTTTTTTGACAATAATTTGTTATGTGATTGTTCGTATGTTAGAAATTAGAGCGAAAGAGTATAAACATCTTCATCACGAGATAGAAGAGTATGCGCACAATAAGGTGGAATATGAAAAAAGATTACATGAAGAAGTTGGAGGTTCTAAAAATGAACATTGGGGCAAGGTTCTTTCATATCTTTTTTCTCAGCATTCAAGCGATTGGAAACTCGCCATCATTGAGGCGGATTCCATGTTGGAAGGCTTAATGGAACAACTCGGTTTTAGGGGTGAAAGTTTGGGAGATAGATTAAAATTAGCCAACCAGGAAAATTTTCCCCAGCTTACTGTCGCCTGGGAGATTCACACTATCAGGAATAAAATAGCTCACGAGGGTTTAGCTTTTGAGCTTTCACAACATGAGGCTAAAAGAATCATCGCTATGTATGAACAGATTTTCCATCAGTATGGGTATATTTAGATTTTAAGTTTGCTTTTTATTAAATTTAAGGTAAAATTGATGAGTGCCTTTTTGAGGCACTTTTTGATATAGCGGGGTAGAGAAGAGGCATCTCGTAAGGCTCATAACCTTAAGACTCACGTTCGATTCGTGACCCCGCAACACTTCGGCAAGTGACATGCCTAGCACGTCTAATTGTCGAAAGTAATATATTATGTCGGCGTAGCTCAGTTAGTAGAGCACGGGACTCATAAGCCCGGGGTCGCAGGCGCACTCCCTGCCGCCGACACATTACAAATTGTTATAATTTGTGATAATGTTAAAAACATGCGGGCGTAGCTCAACTGGTTAGAGCGCTTCCCTGTCACGGAAGAGGTTGCCGGTTCAAGTCCGGTCGCTCGCGCA
>JAVHOH010000041.1:0-2924 GCA_036169935.1 Minisyncoccota bacterium
TTATACATTTTCTTTACTACTTCCAAATATTTTGGTAATATTATATTGTGGTTGTTTAGTTGGTGCATATAATAATGATACCACAATATAATATTACTATTTCAATATGATAGAGTCAAGCAAAATCAAACGAATAAGGGAAAAGTTGGGTTTGTCGCAAGAAAAACTGGCTCGTCTTGCTGATGTTTCCAATAATACGATAATAAACATTGAGGCCGGCAAGCAACAGAACCCAACTGTTGATACAATTAAGAAAATTGCCAAGGTGTTAAATGTATCAATTGAGGATTTAATAAAATAAAACTATGACGACCACAGAATCAAAACAAATGACAACAGGAAAATCCTTTGAGTATGCTCTACTCGTTCAATTTGAGGAAAAGCTGAAGGATAAAACTAATATTGAGGTTATTAAAAACTCGGCATTTGAAATTGCAAAAGGCTGTTTTGAAAATGTAACCAAAACAGAACAAAGTGAATATTTGCTCTCTGCTAGTTTTGCGGTAAATTTTCTAATGGATATAGAACCACGACTTTCAAATGACATAGGCAAAAATGATATTTTGCAACTTGAAATACTATCGGATAATTACGGAAAATCTGGTGATGTAAGAGATGTTTTAGCGATACGATTATTACAAAAATGGGAAATCGGTGTGTCTGCAAAAAATAATCATCATGCCGTAAAACATTCCCGTTTATCTGCAAATATTGATTTTGGTGAAAAATGGCTTGGAGTAAAAACTTCAAAAGAATATTTTGATACAATAAAGCCAATTTTTAATGATTTAGAAAAAATTAGAAAAGAAAGCGGTGCAAAGAAAAAGTGGAGCGAGCTTGGTGATTATCACTCATCAATCTATGTCCCAATTCTAAAAGCATTCATAAAAGAATTGAAAAATCTCTATAAAAAAGATTCTGCAAAAGTAGCTTCAAATCTTGTTGCATATCTTGTTGGGAATAAGGATTTCTATAAAGTAATTAAGGGTAAAAATTGTGTTGAGATACACGCATATAACATAAATGGCACGCTGAATTTACCATTCAAAGAAATCCTGCCAAAATATAAAACTCCTAAAGTTCCACTACCAACAGAAATTGTTGATATCGATTTCAAGACAGATAGCGAAACAACCGCTATCGTAACTATGGATAACGACTGGACTCTTTCTTTCCGAATTCACAACGCAAGTTCAAGAGTAGAATCATCTTTAAAATTTGATATCAATCTTTTAAAATCACCAAAGAAACTATTTAAAAATACTCTTAATATTAGCCACGATTAATTATGAACATAGCTTCTTTATTTACAGGTGCAGGAGGATTAGACAAGGGCTTTGAAAAAGCCGGTTTTCATGTTGTTTGGGCAAATGAATATGATTCTACAATTTGGGAAACATTCGAACATAATTTTCCAAAAACAAAACTAGACAAGAGAAGTATTGTAGATGTTCCAGCTTCTGAAATTCCTAATGTTGACGGAATAATCGGCGGACCGCCATGTCAAAGTTGGAGTGAGGCGGGAGCTGGTCGTGGTATAAATGACAAACGAGGACAATTATTCTATGATTACATCCGTTTATTAAAGGACAAACAACCCAAATTTTTTCTTGCGGAAAATGTGTCTGGTATTTTACACCCGAAGCACGCCGAGGCTTTTAATGCTATCCTAAAAGAATTTGAAAATGCAGGATATGAAGTTTCCCATAAATTATTAAATGCAAACGATTATAATGTTCCCGAAGATCGTTTGCGTGTAATAATTGTCGGATACAGAAAAGATTTGAAGAAAAAATTTGAATTTCCAGAACCACAAAAATATAAACCTGTATTGAAAGATGCTATTTATGATTTACGCTTAGCCAAACCAGCCTTAGATAAAAATAAGACAAACGGCGATGAGCTAAAAATTCCAAACCATGAATATATGAATGGTGGCTTTTCTTCAATCTATATGTCAAGAAATCGAGTGCGTTCATGGGACGAACCATCTTTTACGATTCAAGCTGGTGGTCGTCATGCACCCTTACATCCACAAGCACCAAAAATGAAATTTATTAGCCAAAATGAAAGAATTTTTGTTCCAGGAAAAGAAGATTTATATCGCCGTTTGTCTGTAAGAGAATGTGCGAGAATTCAAACATTTCCTGATGATTTTATTTTTAAATATCGCGATATTGCTGACGGATATAAAATGATTGGAAATGCTGTTGCTGTAAATTTTGCTTTTCACTTGGCAAAAAAAATAATGGATGATTTAAAATAATTTATGATTTCAAAAAAATGACAGATTCTCTTTTTACAGTTGAGCTTCCACTCGTGGAAACAAACGAGGAATTGGAAAAAGTAAAACAAATGTATCCCAAATACGATTCGTATTTTATTGCGAGTGGTTGTTGTAAAGAAAGACGAGAAAAATTTGACAAATTATGGATGAAATACAAACCTTACGCCGATAGGCATTTTTTGAATCAAATCCGAACCAATTTTCATCAAAGATCGTGGGAAATGTATGTTGGTAATGTGCTTTTAAAAAATAAATTAACAATACAATCACAAAATGAAGGACCGGATTTTGTAATTAGTGAAGTCGCTTATGTTGAGTGCGTTGCACCAACAAAAGGAGACCCTGCCAAACCTGATTCAGTACCCGAAATGTTTGTCGCCACAACGCCTGAAGAAATCCGTGTCCAAGATGTACCAGTTGATAAAATGATTTTGCGAATCACGCAAGTCATAAAAGATAAGGCATTGGACCAATATGAAAATTGGAAAATTAAAAAATGGTTTGATTTAAAAAAACCGTTCGTCATTGCTGTAAATACAGGCGATTTGGCACATGTTGAAGATCCCAGTATGCCAAATGTGCTGAAAGCGTTGTTTGGTTTTCAGTTTATGCAAATCAATATCAAAACAGGTGCAAC
>JAVHOH010000042.1:0-2909 GCA_036169935.1 Minisyncoccota bacterium
TACGACGACCGCAAGAAACTAAAATATCAAGACCTCCTCAACCCCTGATTTATTACGCTTCAATTATCGTACAGTAAAAAGATAAAGTCAATTCTCAAATAATTTCTTTCTCTAAAAACTTAAATAATTGAACCATCGCCAAGGTGTCGAGTCGGCAGTAGGCAAGCAAGTCTTTCATCAACTGTTCTTTTTCTTCTGGATTTTTACCTTTAAGTACCACCTCTTTCCATTTGCGTGACGCTGTCTCTCCTTCATGAATATTTAATTTTTCGTATGAAAGTTCAGAGATAAGTACCGGTAAAACTTTTTTAATTGAGGCGCTGCCAAAAAAATCTTTATTTATAAACCAGCCTTCAGAAAATGGAATTTTTAAATCAAGAATTCTTTCGTTAAGCAAATTCATTGCTTTTGCATATTCTGGAAACATCTCGCCTAATTCTTTATTTCTTCCTTTTTCAAATGATTCGTGCCACACTAACACTGTTCCAGTCCCTCCAATATCACTCACTAATTGTTGAAGAAGTGGGAGGCCTGGATGCGAGTTTTCTGTATGCAAAAATTCTTTGTGTGTCATTAAGCCCTTCTCGTCTATTTTGTGAAGTGAATATTGAAATGGTACTTTCTGATAAGGACGTAAACCGTCAAATGGCGGGATGAGTGCACTGAACGTCTCATAATCAAAAAAATATAAAGGATATTTAAATCGGGAAAAGAATTCTTTAATCTTTGTTTTGTTTATTTCTTGTCTGTCTTTTTTTACTGCGTCCACCTGTCTTTTTTGTTTATCGTTTAATTTAAATCCATCTGGAATATCAGCAATTAATTTTACCCCAAGGTCTTCAAGATCACCAATAATTTGAGGGTTCAAGTAGGTAAGTTTATAAATATTATGTGGATGAATCTGTGGAAATAATATCTCATAAATTGCCATCCATTCATCAAGCGCTTTTAGTCCTACGTGTCGAGGTGAAAAATCAGGTGGTGTCACTGACATCATAATACTTAATGCTTTTTGGATTAGTTCTCTTGTTTCATCAATCTGATTTTTTACTTTTTCTGTAACTTCAGACTCTGCAACTAACTGTTTAATATCTATCTCTCCCAATCTTTCATATTTATTATTTACGTGAATAACAAAAGTTTTTCGTATTTTAAGACCGGCATTTTCAAGTACGATTGTTTGAAAAGCTAAATCAAAAATGTGATCTACTTTCACTTCGGTACTTGATTTAATTTCATAAAGATCATATTCATTTTCTCCGACTTTTTTGATGGCGTCAAATATGCAAGTTATCTCTCCTGACTCAAGTCTTCCCTGAAGAATTATTTCCGTTCCCCTATTTATTTCTGTTTTTGTTCTATCTGGTAATGTAAGGTATTCTTGGTAACTATTACTACCTATTTTTACCCCAGTTGGAAAAAGTTTTTCAGCATATTTTTCAAATTCATGTCCATCGTCAAACATTGCCTGAAGTGCTTCACTGGTAGGAGGAATTTTTGACTTATCATGTTTTTTCAGCCAAAGAAGTCCTGGGTGCCTGAGAAACATCATGTATTCAGTTTTAGTTAGTTGCATATTATTCATAAAACCAACTCCATTCAGGTTTGTCGACTTCCAAAATCCTTCCTGTTTGGATTTTATAAACTCCGTCCTCTTTAACCATCGTCCAAGTCCCTTCGTAAAAATGAGTAACAACTTCGCTGTTTACCCAGTTTTTAGTTGAGAATTTTACAAATGCGGTATCGTCCGTATCTTTATATTTTTCCGACTTTATGACATCAACATCTAATATATCAGTAAATCTATTTGTCCATTCTTCAAAATTTGTTTTGAGTAAATATTCTTTACTTAATAGATTAAATCCTTCTTTCATTCTTCTGGCCTTGAGATAAGTGTAATAAGCGGTGACGGCGTTTTCAGGTGACTTAGAAGGGTCAACTTTAATCTTAGTAATATTTTGATCAGTGAATTTTGGAATCATGCTTTTTGCCTGGTCTGCTTCTATGTATAGAGAAAGTCCTGCTAAACCCAAAGTATTAATTCCAATGACATTTCCGCACTGGTCGGTGAGTGGTCCACCGCTCATTCCTTCAACAAGACTAATATTAGTCTGGACATAATAAACAGGGTTTTTGCTCGAATGGCGGAAGTCAACAAAATTCCCTTTTACAGCCGTAGCGTTGCCGACTAAATCTGTTCCCATTGCATAACCAACCGCAATAAGCGGCTCATCTGAATATAAAGTTATCCTAGACGGAAGCGGTAAGACGATATCAGGGTAATCTTTATCAGTCGTCAGTAGCGCTAGGTCTGCTTCCTTATTGCCTACGATTTTGCTTGGGGTGATAAAGCTTCCATCTGGAAATATTATCTTCGGACTTGGTTCATTAGCGATGACGTGAAAATTGGTGAGCACCTGGTTTTGAGATACAAAAAATCCTGATCCTTCGGAATATCCGCCAACGATTCGGACAACGGATTTTTGTAATTTTTCTTTTGCCCCAAAAGAACAAATGAACTTTCCATACCAACCATATTGTTTATTTAAATAATCTGCAATCACAAATAGTGATGCCAGTAAATATAAAATTATTACAAATATGACGATTGATTTTAGAAAGTTTTTCAGGCTTTTAAAGGGGTAAAATATGCAGTCGAAAATAAGACCAATGATGGTAAAGATTAGTTTAATCAAGAATTTGAGGAGATAATAGGCGGTGTAGGTCACGACTTTGAAAGGAAAAAGGTAGAGTGGGAAAAGTAGTCTTTTTAAATACAATCTAATTCCGTTAAAAATATTTTTTGTTTTCGTTTTAATCTTACTTGAAAGCCTGTCAAAATAATCCATAGCTTATTGTGTCAAAGGTCGAGTTGAAAGTCAAATTTTTAAAATTTACTTTATATTTCT
>JAVHOH010000043.1:0-2906 GCA_036169935.1 Minisyncoccota bacterium
TAAATTGTCTTTATTCCGCTAGTTTCTCCTTCTTTTTCTAACAGATCAGCTGGAATGTCAGAAATAAATTCTGACGGGGTATTTATGTTTCTAGAGCCGAAGATTGTGCGGAAATTTGCGAAGGATAAGAATAATTTCTCTTTGGCTCGAGTGAGCGCCACATAAAAAAGCCGGCGTTCTTCCTCCTGATCCTCGCCTGTCTGTTTTTCGCCCATTCTCTCGTGTGGGAAAAGCCCGTCTTCGAGTCCGGTGACGAAAACATATTTGAACTCGAGGCCTTTTGAAGCGTGAACAGTCATAAGTTTTACCCCGTTAGTTTTTACCAAGGGTTCCCCTTGATAATTTATCAGTGAGTCTTGATCCGAAGCGAGCGAGGCATCTTCCAAAAGCTTTTCTATGCCTGTGCCATTTTCTAAATTGTCATATTTGAGCGCCAGGGTCGCTAGTTCTTTTATGTTTTCCAATCTTTCCATATCTTCTTCTCCCCCACTACTTAATTCTTGTTCAATTCCAGATTTTTTGACTACAAACTTTATAACTGCGCTTGTTTTTTCTGTTTGAATTTTTTCTTTTATTTCTTCAAGTGTTTGATAAAAATTATTAACTTTTATTTGTACTTTAATTGGAAGACTTTCTACATTGTTAGCAAAAATCTTTACTAAAGTAACCTTGCCTATTCCTCGCGTTGGAAAATTAATTATTCTTTTTATATCTGATAAACTGTCGGGATTTAAAGCAGCGCGCAGATATGCGAGAGTATCTTTTATTTCCTTTCTTTCAAAAAATTTTACTCCCAAAACTTGATATGGGATATTGTAGCGGAGCATCGCTTCTTCCAGCGCGCGAGATTGGAAATTTGCGCGATACAACAGAGCAATTTCGGATGGCGTATTTTTATTCCCCTCTTGAGGGGTGGCTCGTTTACGAGACGGGGTGGAAGAATTGTCCACCTCCCCCTGAGGTCTTGCCTCAGGGTACTCCTCAAGAGGAGAATCCAGAATTTCTAAAATTTTTGTTGCGACAAATTCTGCTTCGTCGGTCTCATCCAGCGCTTCATACAATCCGATTTTGTCACCCTCCACATTGTCAGTAAATAAATTCTTGTCTGGCCTATATTTATTTTTCTTGATTATTTCATTGGCCGCTTCCAAAATATTTTTAGTAGAACGGTAATTTTGTTCCAATAAAATTATTTTTGCGTTCGGATAATCCTTTTCAAAATTTAAAATGTTTCTCATATCTGCTTGTCTCCAAGAATATATGCATTGATCTGGATCTCCAACCACACAAATATTTTTATTATTTTCTGAAAGAAGTTTAGTCATCAAATATTGCACTTCATTTGTGTCCTGATACTCATCCACGTGTATATAATCCCATTTTTCCTGATAAATTTTTCTAATTTCCGCATTTTCCTTCAACAATTTTGTGGCTTTTAAAAGTAAATCATCAAAATCAAGCGAGTTTTCTTTCATCTTTTGTTTTTCATACAAATTCCACACTTGGGCTACTATTTTTCCCATAGAACTCATGCCACCCTCTTCCCTCTCTGCGTAATCTGCCAAATGTACAAATTTTCCCTTTTCGCGCGAGATTATATTTTTTATTTTCTTCGGATCATATTGTTTCGGGTCTATGCCGAGCTCTTTCAATATATTTTTTATCAAAGTTGTCGCGTCGCCCTCATCTAGGATAGTAAAATATTTGGTCAGTCCCAGTAGTCGCGCATTTTCTTTTATTATATAAACTCCCAAAGAGTGAAAAGTGGAAACAAAAGGGATTTTATCCTGCCCTTTGGCATTTTTTTGAATTTCAGAAATGATTCTTTCACGCATCTCCTTTGCAGCCTTGTTAGTAAAAGTTACCGCCAAGATTTTCTCGGGAGCAACCCCATTTTTTATCAAATTTACGATTCTATGCGTGATAGTTTTGGTCTTCCCCGCTCCCGCTCCCGCCACAATAAGAAGCGGACCCTCCATATGAAGCGCCGCCTCTTTTTGCTCTTTATTTAGCCCCGCGAGGTGTTTTTCCATGCTACATTTTTAACTTTGAGATTTTATATATTCATCAACAATGTTTTGTATAACTTTTTTTACTTCATTCCACGAAATTGGATGGACATAAATTGGTTCTAGATTTTTTTCAGCATCATAAAAATAACTAAGGCTTTTTACAATATGAAGTTGATTATAATTGAACTTTTCATATTTTTTATGAAAAAAATCAAACAATTCTGACAATGAATACTTTTTAAGTAAAACAAAAAGATCTACAAAATCTTTTTTACTTCCACGACCAGATATTGCTTGAATTTTCATCGCTCCTATGTCCCGTTCATCTGCCAAAAACACACCACTATATTCTTTAGTTGGAAAAATAAGTGGATACGGATAATAAAAGAAACTTATTTTGACTCCATCAAGTGATCCATTAAAAGTATCTTCATTTTGATCTTCAATTTTAAGATTACCGAGGGTATTTAATTTTAGAACTAGCGAAGAAACAGAAAAAACATTTTGACTGAAGAAATCAAGGTCAACAGAGATACGATGACCCATCTCGAGCGCAAGTGCTGTGCCTCCAGCCAAGTAAAATGGTGTAGCAATGGAAGCTATCTTCTCCAAAACAATTCTTGTGTTTTCGCTAAGAGTTTCTTTGTGCATACTGATTCTTCAATACCAAAATTATGACACCAAAAATTAATTGATTTCGGATCAAGGTCTGATCGTTCTTCAAGTATAACATCTTTCATATCTTCTGTAGAATATGTATTTTGTATCCAGTGATAATCATCAAAATCACCAAACCTCAAAATTCGTTCGATGACATATCGCTTATTTTTTACTAAATCAACCTTACTCATGTCAGTGTCCCAAAACAAAGTTTTCTTTTCAAGTGGTAGCATG
>JAVHOH010000044.1:0-2903 GCA_036169935.1 Minisyncoccota bacterium
TTGGCTTTTATTGGTTTTTTTATTGTCTTACTCGCCGAGACATCCCGTTTTCCTTTTGATAATCCCTCTACTCACCTTGAATTAACTATGATCCACGAGGCGATGATCCTTGAATACTCAGGAAAAAGACTTGCTTTGATGGAGTGGGGAGCCGCTAATAAATTTCTGATTTTTTGTCTACTGGGTATTAATTTATTTTTTCATTTTGGTTTTGCTTTTATCCCAATGATAATCTTTGCTTTTTGTCTTTCCATAGGTTTTATTGAATCAACTATGGCAAAATTCCGATTTTTCCGTCTACCTGATCTTTTAATAATCTCGTTTATATTTAATGTTGTGGCCATTGGCCTGATGTTTTAAATATGAGTATTTTAACTTTACAATATTTGTTGGGAATTATTTTTTTGACAGTCGTCTTTTCCAATATCGCCAAAAAAAAGTCCGCGTCCATCATCGCCTACGGCATCCAATCTTTGGTAGTCACCGTTCTGATCTTTGATTCATTTTTAAAGACAGGTAGTCTTCCTCTTCTTTTTATAGTCTTACTTACTTTTGTGGTAAAAGTAGTCCTGGCGCCTTTATTTTTCTTTAGATTGATGAAAACAAACAAGGTTGTATTTTCAGCGCCTACCTACCTGAATAATCCGTTAAGCTTCATTGTTATTGCTTTCCTAACTGCCGTCGCCCATTCGCAAAAATTCTATCCATTGACAACAATCGTTCCCGCCCACCAATCCCTCCTGTCTCTTTCTCTATCACTAATATTGATTTCATTTTTTCTGATAGTTAATCGGAAGGGAGCATTGTCACAGATAATCGGCGTTCTGACATTTGAAAACAGTATCGTCGCCTTTAGTCTGTTTGCCGGTCTTGAACAGTCGGTCGCTTTGCAAATCGGTATCATCTTTGATATTTTTGTTTGGATAGTCATTTCGACCGTATTTATTTCAATGATTTATAAACATTTCGGGTCGCTTGACGTGAGCTCGATGATTAAATTAAGAGACTAAAATATGGAAATAATTTTTATAATTGGATCTTATTTGATAGCGGCATTGACGATTATTCTTTTCCGCCGTCAGAGAAATATTGCTAAGGTAACTTCTGTCGTTGTCTCAATTTTTGCCTTCATTGAATCGGTTGCTATTGCTCTAAAAGTCGCCGCCTCCGGAACTTTTTCTTTAATGTTTTTTTCCATAGACGCCTTAAGTGCAATTGTTATTCTTATTGTTGCCGTCCTTGGCGTCGTCACAACTGTCTACTCACTTGAATATTTTATCGTAGAAAAAGCTACCAACGTAATTGGCAGTACAAGGATTAAGCAATATTTTGTTTTACTTAGTTTATTTTTTGCGGCGATGTTTTTGGCAGTTACCAGCAACAGTCCCATTTTGAGCTGGATTGCAATTGAAGCCACTACTCTTTCCACCGCTTTCTTGATTAGCCTTTACGATAAATCATCCGCAATTGAGGCGGCCTGGAAATATCTAATCATCAATTCTATCGGACTTTTATTGGGTTTCTTTGGGACGCTTCTTTATTTTATTCCCGTCACCGAACTGCTTGAAAATGGAGGCTTGATTACCTGGAAAATTTTAGCAACCAATGCCGCTCATCTTGATCCTCTCATTTCCAAGATAGCTTTTATTTTTGTACTGATTGGTTATGGTACAAAAGTCGGACTCGTCCCGATGCATACCTGGAAACCAAGCGCCTATACCAAAGCTCCCGCTCCTCTTGGAGCACTTCTTTCCGGGGCATTATTGCCGGTAGCATTCACAATAATTTTACGTTTTAAATTTATCACAGATATGGCAGTGGGACGGATATTTAGCCAAAATTTACTTATTGGTTTTGGCTTACTTTCGATTGTCTTTGTCTCGGTAATTATCCTGGCACTTAACAATTACAAAAGATTGCTTGCCTATTCCAGTATTGAAAATGCCGGAATAATCGCCCTCGGCTTTGGTTTTGGAAAGGCAGGCATATACGCGGCACTCCTCCACACTATCTATCACTCTTTAGTCAAATCCAGCCTTTTTTTATCATCAGGAAATATACTTTTGAAATATAATTCAGCCAAATTAAAAAATGTTTTCGGAGTGATAAAAACCTTACCTTTTACCGCTGTCTTTTTTACAATTGGATTTTTGGCAATCACGGGGACACCGCCTTTTGGAATGTTTTTAACCAAGGTACTTATCTTGACCGCCGGAATTAAGGATTATCCTATTGTCAGTGTAATCATATTACTTTCAACAGCGATACTTTTTGTTGGATTTTTTAAACACGTCTCGGCAATGGTCTTTGGTCAAAAACCGGAAAAAATCCCTGTGGGAGAGATAAATATCTGGCTCGTTATTCCTCAATTTTTACTGATTGCCATTTTTATATTCTTAAGTTTTTATATCCCGCCGTTTTTACAAAAATTAATTAATGATGTTGTAGCCCAATACTAATATGGAAAGCCTAAATAATATCACTGTGTCTGAAATCTCAATCTCAAAGATAAAAGAGGTAGTCAACGATCTTTACAATAAAAAGCGTCTGCCTTTGCTGATGATGACGGCCACCGATGAAAGGAAAAGCGAAAAATGTTTTAAGATTTGGTATATCTTTGGTGTACCCAAAAAGAATACTTTTATAGCTCATTTTATTAGACTTACCGATACCGATAAATTTCCGTCTGTCACTTCGGTAGTCAATGAAGCCTCAAATTATGAAAGAAAAATAAAAAGTTTCTTTGGTTTGACCCCGGTTGGGCACGCAGATCAAAGACCGATTATTCTTCACGAAAATTGGCCTATCGATATATTTCCCCTAAGGAAAGATTTTGATTGGAATAAAAAACCGGCAATTGCCAAAGGTGAATATAAATTTCAAAAGGTTGAGGGCGAAGGAAT
>JAVHOH010000045.1:0-2836 GCA_036169935.1 Minisyncoccota bacterium
TTGGTATAATTCTAAAGTAATCGAGTGTTAAAAAATAAGGGCACAGATTAAGTAGTAAAAATATAAAAGATGAATAATATAAAGATTTTAAGAGGGATTTTAAAAGTTTTTTTGGTCTTAACTTTTTTGGTGTTTTTATTTTCATATGTAAAACCTTTCTCGGCATATAACCCTATTGCTTCTCTAGCTGATATTTTTAGAAATTATATTTTGCCATTGAAGACACCAACTGTTGTTTTTGATGCACCTGTTGTTTCTTCTGTTATACCAAATAAAATAATTACTATACCAGGTTCTAATGGTTTGTCAGGTCAACAAGGGTTACCGGGATCTCAGGGTTTGCGGGGTTTACAAGGACCTCGGGGTTTACAAGGTCCGCAGGGTCCTCGAGGACCCGCTGGATTTCCAGGTTCTTTTTTGGCTTATACTTTTCCAAGTGTTGACGGGACTGCTGGTCAAGTTTTACACACTAATGGTTCTGGCGTGTTGAGTTGGGGGTATGTGGGCGGAGGTGGAGGTGGCGGAGGCATTTCTTCTCAATGGACGACAGCTGGTTCAAGTATTTATTATAATACTGGCAACGTCGGTATTGGAACGATAAATCCAGGAAGCGCTTTGGACATTAAAGGTACTTTACGATTATCTGGTTCCACTTCTGGTTATGTTGGTTTTACTCCTGCGGCCGTCGCTGGTTCTACTGTTTATACCTTACCAAGTGCGGATGGTGTTAGTGGGCAAGTTTTATCTACGAATGCTTCTGGCGTACTGAGTTGGATAACTGTTGCAGATCAATTAACTTATACAAATTTAAACCCAACCCTAAATGATGTCGGTGGTATCGTCACAGGTTCTACTTTTTCTGCTCAAACGGTAAAAAACATGTTTGATAGATTGTTGTATCCATATGTTGCTCCAGCGGTTACCTTGGGGGCTGTTCCAGCTACGGGCACTGTTTTAGAATTCGGCAATGATGTCGCGACTGTAACTTTAAATGCTACTACAACTAAACGATCTGATAATATTACCTTGGTTGAGTTTTGGAGAAGCGGAGGTTTAATTCATACCCAAATTGCACCTCTTGCCGGAGGTGGGGTGGAAACATATGTTGATACAACTCCAGTTGCAACAAACGGAATTACCTTTACCGCTAAAGCAGGGGATGGGATACAGACGACGACATCGAGTGGAGTCGGTTATACATTTGTTTATCCATTTTACTATGGAGTCGGGGCTCAAGGTCTGACAGGTGCTCAGATTCGCAGTACTTTGACTACGTTAATAAAAACACCATCTAATACTACGACTACGACATCACCAGTTGCACAGGTTTTCTATCTAGCATATCCAAATACCTCTCCAGTACTGACTTCAATTCTTGATACGAACGGATTTGAAACAATTAGTGATTATACACTTCGAACCGTATCGATTACTGGGCTTGACGGTACTTCGCAGACGTACAAGGTTTATGAATATAATAATCCAACGACTCAAACAAATTTCACTAACCAATTTAAATTTTAATTATGAAAAATTTACTTAAAAAAACAATAAAAACATTCCCTTCGATAATAATAATTTTGGGTGTTTTTGTTATAAGTTTTATTTTTGTAAATAATAAACTTAATTTAAATTCTGAGGTAAAAAATATAGAATTGCCCAATACCTCTTCTCCATTTTATTACGGAGTTGGTCCAAAAGGATTGGCTTCTGCCGAGGTTTTTAAATTGATTAAAGTTTCGGAAGGGAATACAATCCCATTTACTATCGCAGTTTCTCCTGTTGATCAGGTTTGGTATTTTGCATATTCAGATTCTTATCCTGCCCTAAAAAGTATCAAAGACCAAAATGGTTTTGAATTAATATCTGATTTTAAAGTAACGACTGGAAATAATATAATCAATACGTCTGGAGAAAAAATTACTTACAGAATTTATGAATACAACAATGTAACAACCTTAACATCTTATAAAGTTACATATTTATAATAGATAGTCATGAAAAATATTAAAAATAAAATTTTAAAATCATCTCTCCTTGGAATAATAATGGCCGTTGTTTTTGTCGTGAGTTATGCTCTTGCTAGTATTCCGCTTGGTTCAAATTTTCAATTAAATTCTCAATTACCACTCGATGCGAGAACAGTCGTCGCTGACTTGACAGCGAGAGATGCTATCCCATCTGGCCAAAGGTATCGAGGATTGACTGTCTATGTTCTTTCAACTGCGAAAAATTATCAATTGCAAGCGGGAATAACAAATGTAGATTGGGTAGCTATCGGTGGTAGCTCCATGGTTTACCCAAGTGCCGGTATTTCTGTTTCTACAGGTTCAGCTTGGGGAGCATCTATCGCAGACAATTCTGCTAATTGGAATACTGCGTATAGTTGGGGGAATCATGCACTTGTAGGATATCTGACTTCTTCTGCACTTACACCTTACATTCCTTACACTGGTGGAACTTCAAATGTAGATTTAGGAATTCATAATCTTACTGTAGATACCAATTCTCTTTTTGTGGATAGTCTGAATCATAGGGTGGGGATCAGGACGATAACACCAGCACATACTATGGATATTCTTGGTGAATTATTTATAACCATTCCAAATGGTGCTAATGTTGTCGGTTCAACAATAAATCAAAATGATATAACTAATAATAAATTTGGTTTAAGTATTATTAATGCTGGAACTGCAAATGCAATTGATACGAGTGGAACAGGAAGTGGAGATATAAATATAAAAACAGGTGCTCATTATAAAATAAATAATGTAAATCTTTCTTATTCTGATGTCGGGGCTCAAGTCGCAGGGAGCTATGGTGATGTCGTCGGACC
>JAVHOH010000046.1:0-2806 GCA_036169935.1 Minisyncoccota bacterium
ATAGCAGAAAAAGACTGTTTTGCAAAATTAGTTTTTACTCCATCGTCTTATACCTTCCCATGATTTCAGCTTCTACTTCCGCGCGGTCACGGCCGAATTTTATATATGAAAGCTCTTTTAGACTATCTACAATATCAGGATTGCCTTTCTCTGCATCTAAAGTTCTCAAGTTAAATGGTTTTGTTGGCTGACCATTTACTAACATACTAATATAAGCTTCTCGATTATTTAGTTTCGTAATGTCTTGTGCGCTGAATGTTGGCTTAAACTTAGGCTCTAGGAATGTCGCATCTTCGGTACCTACGCGAAATACTGCCATCGAGCCGACGTTTCCGAAAACAGCATTTTTAATATTTTCTTCAAGCTGAGTAATGTATTGATGCGCAATGTTTAATGAAAGTCTGTATTTTCTCGCTTCAGATAAAATAGAAGCGATAGAATCCGTAGTGACATTTTGAAACTCATCGATATAAAGATAAAAATCATTCATTGGTTTACCAAACATATCTACCCTAGAAAGTGCTGCCATTTGAATCTTGCCGACAAGCACTAAACCGATCAAATTTGCATTGATATCCCCTAACCTGCCTTTAGAAAGATTTACTAAAAGAATTTTCTTCTCATCCATTATTTTTCTAAAATTGAAAACAGAATTCTGCTGAAGAACGACCGGGCGCATGATGTCGTTACTGATGAAGTTATCAAATTTGGATGAAATATAAGGCACAAAGTTTGCGAGAGATTGATCCCCCGTTGTCTGCTCGGCAGAAACCCAAAATTGCTTGATGATTGGGTTCTTACATTTAGCGAGTTTCATATCACGAAATTCTTTATCTCCCAAGACGCGCGTAATTTCAAGTAAAGTTGAGCCAGATTCCGGATCTTCCATCACCAAGAACGCGCTATTCCTGAAATACTGCTCAAACATCGCCCCGCCCCCCACCTTCATATCAAAAAGTTTATTAAAAATTCCCATCATTTCATTTACCACAAAAGTTTTTTGTTCTGGATATTTCGGATCATATTCCAGCATATTGAGCCCCATCGGTCGCGCCGTATAAGCCGGATCAAAATAGATCACATCATCAATACGCTCCTTTGGAATACGGGAAAGGATAGTCTGGATATCCGTGCCGTGCGGATCAATATAACAGCACCCATCTCCGTTTCGGATATCTTGCGTAATCATATTGAGCATAATATTCGTCTTACCTGTCCCCGTCTGACCAATGACATAGAAGTGTCTCATTCTATCTTCACGCGCCATGTGAATAAGCGTATCCTTGCCCCGGTAGCTATTTATTCCCAAAACTATCCCCTCTTGCCCCATTTCTATCGGTGCTGGCGCAATACCAGCCTTGGCTTCTTTGAGTTGTGGCTGACTGCCAATACCGACTGGGAAATGAAAAATGGAAGCAAGCTCTTTTAAATTCATCGGCAATATTTTATCTCCCGAAAAAGTGCGGTAAGAAAAATCATGAAAAAGCTTTTTCAAATCGCCCCCAGTCGCCTGTTCAAAAACAAAAGAGTTGCTGGCGGCTTCAGAAAATTGATTAAAAGAAGATTCTATCTCTTTTAAAATTGTTTCCGCGCGCGCTTTTGTTTCACCAGAAGCGATCACCCGAATATTCGCTTTCATGATGGTGCTTTTTATCTTATTACCTATCTTTTCCGCCGCACCCTCATCCACTGCGCGCCTGCCTTTCATATATTTCTCTTTTTTATCTTCTTCATCTTTTTCTTTTTTTCCAAAAAATAACTCTTTTCCTGCTTTAAAAAGTGCGTGATTAAATTTATAATAATCATCCGCCGCATGTTTTACCGAGATACCATCTTTTACGTCATCTAAAATTTTATGAAACTCATTTATAAATTTATCACCCGCTGGCGCTATCACGAGCTGAATGGCTGCACCCTCGCCAGAAGTTTTTAATTTAGAAAAAACGTTCAAAATCGGATTCATTGGATCGTGTTCAATGTTGTCATAAGTCTTGATCGGCATTACGGCGCGCTGTGTGAAAGAGGCATAAGCCCCGACTGAACCCCCATTCTCATTGAAAACATTATAATCATCCGCTACTTCGCGAACCTTGGCGTTGTGATAAAAAGCTAAAATTTGTTTTTCAAAAAGAGAAAGATATTTGTTTGGAATAGCGGCATATATCACGACTTCGTCGTGTTGATTGCCGAGAGCTACTTCCAAGGTGAAATAGTTTTCTTTTTCATTATATTTGCCTTCACCGATAGACTGCATGCCGGCATAAAACTGTTCCATGGCACCAATAAATTCTTTGAAACCTTTTGATTTGTCTGCTTCATCTGTCGGTGGCGGAAGAGTAATTTCAAAAAGCGTCATATTGAGAGCTTTATACATGGGCGAACCTTCTTTAAAATCAAAATTCACTTGGCCAGTCTTTAAATATTGAATAAGAATTCGATGAAAATCATCATCGATATGTGGACTCCCCATCGCTTCTACCACCGAAAGAGCATTGCGCACACCCTTGGTAATAACAATGCCTAAAAGTTCTTCCATAATGCTATCATGGGATTCGGGTTTAAGCGCAAGTACAATACCTTCGGTTTCTTTTTTACTAAGAATATTATCTTTGTGCACTAATTGTTCAGCGGGTATGTTTTTATATTCGCTAATTACATCATGAGTCGCGTTCTCTTTAGCATGTTCAATGTGTCCCAAACCAATTAATTCTTCTTCGCGCTTGGCAACATGCGCGCGCAAATAATCGAGCTCCTCCTCGGGAGTTTTAAACTTCGGCATTTCCTTAAAGAATGACGGTTCCATTAA